>JBKOXU010000136.1:0-9867 GCA_046725095.1 Verrucomicrobiota bacterium | reverse complement strand
CCCATGCACTGTTAAGCGACACCTCGCAGGCACAGAGAGGTACGACTAAAGTCTCATAGACACACTACATAAATCCTATCATTATTAAATAATTATTACGGATTATGAATAACTCCCTCTATCTTGCCTCGAACGCGGAATATCGCAAACAATCTGGAAAACGATCTTTCAGAATGGCGGCTTTACTCGGCGCGCTGCTTTGCGCTGCCGGGCTGCTTGTGATCCCGGGAAAAACTTTCTCCCAGGTGCCTGAAGGGGACTTTTCAGTAACAGAAACCGAGAAACAAGGGTCGAGCTACGCGCCCGATGGGCCAACTCCAACTCCAACCGCAACTCCAAGACCAACGCGGACTCCGACCCCAACCCCAACTCCAAGACCAACGCGGACTCCAACCCCAACTCCAACTCCAAGACCAACGCCGACTCCAACATCAACACCAACGTCAACTCCAACCCCAACTGCAACCCAGCCGCCGACGCCGACTCCAACTCCATCAGCAACGCCAACACCAACGCCCCCTCTTGGGACGGTGCCTCGGGGGGTCTTTGCCATCGCCAACTTCGAGGCGGTTATCCCCGGCGTGGCGCTTAATAACCCGGACGTGGATGGAATCAGTCTGCGGCAAATGTGGTCCTCTATTGAACCGACGGAAGGCGTCTTTGACTTCAGCTATCTGGATTCGACCATCGCCGTCTGTGCGTCACATGGGAAACAAGTCCTTGTGCGCATTGGCACGATGAGCGGCCGGCCGGCGTGGGTGGACGACGCGGTGAGAAATAATGGTGGCCAGTTCTTCAACTTCCTGGATGAAGGGGTGCCAACCACGATACCGGTGTTTTGGGATCCTACCTTCCTGGCGAAGAAGAAAGCGTTCATCGCAGCTCTCGGAGCGCATTTAACGAATAGCCCCGCCGTCACCATCGTGGTGGCCAGCTTCGCTAATGCGACGAGCGAAGACTGGAATGTGCCGCACACTCCGGAATATGTTCCGCAATGGCTGGAGCTTGGCTATACCACGGCTTTAATGGTCGATGCGGGTGCGCAATTAATCGGCGCCACCATGGACGCTTTTCCAAACCAATTTGTCACGCTGGCCGAGGGCGGCAACGGTAACACGTTAGATGGAGGGGACGAGACCCTTGTGGCGCGCACTGCCATCGCTAACGCTCGGGCGCTGTACCCCGGTAGGTTGATCGTGCAGCGCAACGCTCTCTCGACCTGTATTCCCCTACCACCCGACGACCCAAATTCCGTCTGGAATGTCATCTGGATTAGTCGGCCGGACGTGGCCGCGCAGATGCTTTTTCAATGCTTCGAAGAGCCCACCTACCGGGTTAACTGCGGAGTTCCGATTGACCCTGCGCTCGCCTTAATGGCTGCAGTCGATCGAGGGATCCTCTATGAGGCGAACTATATCGAAATCTACATGACCGATGTGAGGAACCTCCCGACCGCAATCACCTACGCACACAACTTACTTAACCCCCCGTAACTGCGGCCCTCGCCCGCCCGAAATCAGGCGGAGGACATTTTCCCTGCTAGGTTCTTCGCCTCTTCCCGACCCGCGAATCACAGAATCAAAAAAGAAAGGAAGAACCATGAATCCACTGACTCAATCCAAAAACACAACAATTCTGCCAGTTCTCATCGCACTAACGCTCGGCTGCTTTGGGCTTTCGCCGCAAGCGCGAGCCGTTTGCCAAAACGGCTGCTTTGCCGACCAAAACACCGCCCTAGGTGAAGATGCGCTTTTCAGCATCACGACCGGCGTCTTTAACACCGCCATCGGTAATGAAGCGCTCTTTAGCAACAGCACCGGCTTCAACAACACGGCCACCGGTGCTTCTGCGCTCCAAAGCAACACAACCGGCAGCGCCAACACGGCCACCGGTGTTGCTGCGCTCCACAACACCACAACCGGCACCGTTAACACGGCGATCGGTGTTGCTGCGCTCGATAGAAACACAACTGGCAACAACAACATTGCAGTGGGCGCTGGAGCCGGTGGCAGTCTGAACACGGGCGACAACAATATCGATATAGGGAACCCGGGTGCTGATCTTGAGGCCAACACCATCCGCATCGGCGTGCAAGGGCTCCAGACCGCGACCTTCATCGCCGGCGTCAGTGGAGCAGGGGTGATAGGCCAAGCCGTTAAGGCAAATGATGCCGGTCAAATTGGCACCGCGCCCTCCTCGAAGCGTTTCAAGGACGAGATCAGACCGATGGACAAGGCCAGCGAAGCGATCCTCGCCCTCAAACCAGTTGCGTTCCGCTACAAGAAAGACCTCGATCCCGACCGTACTCTGCAGTTTGGGCTCGTGGCCGAGGACGTTGAAAAGGTGAGCCGCGATCTCGTGTTTCGCGATGCTGAAGGAAAAGTGTACAGCGTTCGCTACGAAGCGGTGAACGCGATGTTGCTCAACGAGTTCCTTAAAGAACACCGCATGGTTGAGGAACAAGCTCGTGAGATTCGGGAACAGAAAACAACAATCGGCCAATTAAAGGCGACTGTTGCAAAACAGGAAGCGACTGCTGCGCACCAGCAAAAGCAAATTGAAGCGCTTGCTGCGGGTTTGCAGAAGGTGAGCGCGCAAGTCGAGATGAGCCGCCCTGCTCCACAAACGGTTGTGGATAATCATTAGAACTGCGGAAAGCAGACAAACCGCATTTCGCAATTAGCCGTCACGTTTCAGCGCGTGGCGGCTTTTTGTTTGGCTCGAAATGCCAAACACCATTAGCTCACCACGCTTTGAAATCGCCAGTATGCTCCTGTATTTCGATCACGTTGCCCGCTGGTTAGCCGCACGTGCAATCAGCGCCGTTGTTTTCCGTGGCTAAAAGGCAAACCGCCGCGCCGGGCGACACGTGCGCAGGGGGTGAGCCGAAAACGCGTGCCATGAAGCTTGAGAGGCAGCCCCAACTCCAACCGGCTTTGCTGAGATTGTCAGCGATGATTTTCCAGTATTCACGGCTGCTTTTTGCCCATGCGCAGCGCCGTGCGGCTTTGGCTTGTGTTTCCAGTTCCCGCAGATGTGCGAGGTCTCATGAGCGCTTTCGACCTCATCATCGATGCTGGCGTTTCGATCGCCGCTGCCTTCATCAGCGCGTGTTCTCCGGGGTAGTGCAGTCGCGTTCCCGCCCCACCCGAAATAGGGGAAGGGCTGTATATGCCGGTTTTCGAGTCGCAAGAAATTTCTGAAAAAGTCTTGCATTCGTCGTGATTAACTGCACATAACTTTTCACGACTTTATTATTAATTATGAATAACTTGTTCGACTTCGCTTGGAACGTAGAACATCGAAAACAAGCTGGAGCGCGACCTTTCAGAATGCCGGCTTTACTCGGCGCGCTGCTTTGCGCTGCCGGGCTGCTTGCGATCCCTGCAAAAGCGTTCTCCCAAGTGCCTGGTGGGGTCTTTTCAACCGCCAACGACCAACTGCCAGTCCCCGGTCAAGAACTTGCGAACCCGGACGTGGATGACATCAGTGCGGGAGACGTTGCGGGAAGAAGAGCTGTGCTTTACGCTGCGACGGGAACGTTCGGTGTTCAGGGTGTTCTTTACACCCTTGACCCGGCCACCGGCGCTGTCCTTACGACGGTCGGTCCGCTACAAGATGCTGCCGGCAATAGTTACGGCATGACCGGCCTCAAGTACCACCCGATAACTGGTATCTTTTACGGTGCGACGGCGGGCCAGTCTCCAACCAACCCAAGCTATCTCGTGATCGTCGATCCGGCCACCGCTTTGGTTACTCCGATCGGCCCGTTCGGGTGGATCCTGACAGATATCGCGATCGATCCGAGGACGGGGATCATGTATGGGATCTCTGGTTTCAATGAAAAGTTTTACACCATCAACACCACGACGGGCGAGGCAGTTCAGACCGGGTCGACCCGGATTGGTTTCGCAAGCGGAGGAGGCTTCGCGGCCGATAGAACGGGAGCGCTTTTCGGTTTCAGCTTTTTTTCCTGCTACAGCTTCAACAAGACGGACGGTCTGGCGACACTAATCGGTCTAACGGGTCTTCGAAATCTGGTAAAAGCGGCGGACTTCAACCCGAGCAATGTGCTCTACGGGCTGGAAGGGGGCGGCGGGAGCGACAACAATCACCTTCGGTGGCTGGTCACGTTCAACCTCACTACAGGCTTGGGTACCCGGGTGGGGCCGATCCCCGCCAACGATCTTGATGCGCTCGGCTTTATTCCGGTAAGGAGGTAGATACAACTGCCTGCACCGTCGGCCTTTCGACTTGCCCATTTATTTTGGTCGCATCGCTGCGGCTCCATTCCCAAGCAGGCGTTTCGACAATTTAGCGATCCTTCGCCTTCAGCAGCTTGATGGCGTCGCGCAATTCCGCGGCACGCTCGTAGAGTTCCTTTGTAATCGCAGTTTCCATCTCGCGCTGCATGATCTCCAACTTCGAGAGCGGACGTTTCGCTTTCACTTCCTCCAGCCACTCCTCCAGAAATGCGATCTCCGAGCTTTTCGAGACTAGCTCGGGGAAATTTGAGTGTTGAAAAAAATCAGCGATCGCGTCGCGGCCACGCTCGATTTCGGCCATGGCTTCGCCGAACTTGCCCTGGCCAAGAAAAATGGAGGCTTTGGCGCGCGTGTTCATCATGAGCACGTAAGGGCGGAACTGTTGCAAACTCCAGGAAAGTTCTTCCCGATCCGTGTGGTCGGTAACAAAAGTGAAAAGATCGAGATTACGCTGCGTGTCGCGCACCACGCCCGCGAAATCGTTGATCTGAAACAAACTCAAGTAGCGATGATAATATTGGATGCCTTCCTGCTGAAGCTCGCCGCATTGTTCAGGCGTAAGCTCGTAAGGCTGGCCTTTCTCCTCCGCGCGGGCCGCTCGCTTTTGATGATATTCCAGGAGCGACTCACATTTGTGCGGACGCTGACCATCGGGACGCCCGCTCATTTCCATCTGCAACACGCCGAGGTCGACGCGCAGTTGCAACTTCTCGTGGCCATCGAGGCCGGTTATCTTGCGCACCTTAATGTTGCCGTTCTCGTGCGGCCAATCTTTCAGAATGGTATTCAGATCCAGGCTCATCGCAGATGGAACATCGAACATTTAACCTTTCTTTGTCAATAATGTCGCGCGAGAAGGGCAGCGATGCTTCCATCGTCATTACCCAATTGTTAATCGTGTGATTGCCAAGACTTGGTCTTTCGCGGAATCTTTAACGGAATGGAACAGGCGATCGACTCGTTTATCCGCTTCCTCGCGGTCGAGCGCGGTTTGTCGGAAAATTATCAGCTCTCCACTCAAAGATCGTTGAGCGAATTCGCGCAATGGTGCGTCGCAAAGAAAAAAATCGACAATCCGCGCGCGGTGAGCCTTCCGCTCATCAGCGAATATCTCGCCGACCGCAAACGCTCCGGGCTTTCCGCTTCTTCGATCAAATTGATTGTGGTTGCATTGAAGATTTTTTGTCGATTTTTGACCGCTAAAGGCGTGGTCGAGCGCGATCCAGCTGAGGCGCTGGCTCTGCCGCGGATTGAGCGTTACCTGCCTGAGACACTCAACGAACTGCAGGTCGAGCAGTTTCTGGAAAAGATCGACACGAAGGCCTCTCACGGGTTGCGCGATCGGGCGATGATCGAGTTGCTTTACGCGAGCGGACTGCGCATTTCCGAGCTGGCAAATTCGCGCCTAGAGAATTTCAATTTCGAAGACCGGATTGTGCGCGTGACCGGCAAAGGAAACAAGACACGACTCGTGCCCGTCGGCCGCAAAGCGTGCGAAGCACTGGCGGCGTACCTCTCCACCGAACGACCCAAACTGGTCAAGCGCCGCAGCAGTAGCGAGATTTTCCTTTCGGAGCGCGGCTCCAAATTAACGACGGCGCGCATCTGGCAGATAGTGAAAAAACATGCGCGGCACGCCGGATTGCAGACGAATATTTATCCGCATCTTCTCCGGCACAGTTTTGCGACACATCTGTTGGGGAATGGCGCCGATCTGCGCATTATCCAGGAAATGCTCGGCCACGCGGATATTTCGACCACGCAGGTTTATACGCATGTCGATCAACAGCGGCTTAAGGCTGTGCATCGGCAGTTTCATCCGCGAGCGTGATGATTCATTAGCGACGGTGATAGACCGCCGCTACAGTAGCGGCCCATGAAACGTCTAATTTTGCTCGTCGTCGCCGGCGCGGCGGTCGCGGTCGCAGGCTGGTATGTCTGGAACCTTTCCCAGAAAACGTCGAGCGCACAGGTCAGCGTGCTTCTGCCGCGCGAGACAATTTTCCTGGCTCACATGCCTGACTTCAATCAAACACGCGATCAATGGCGCCAGTCCGACATCTACAAGCTCTACCGCGAACCCGAGGTGCAGAATTTTCTTCACATGCCGCTGGCTAAGCTTTCGAAAGGAGATACCGCTTTTCAAACGCTGCTGGAGTTCGAACAACTCGAGCCGAAGAATGTTTTTTTCGCGCTGACATCGCTCGACAATAACAACGCAAAATTTGCGGGTGGTTTCCGTTTTCAAGGGAGCGTCGCAGACGCAGAGCGCATAATCGGCAAATGGCGGTCGAAGTTCTTGGAAAAAAATCCGGACGCCAAGCGCGAGAAACTGCATTACGAACATCACGAAATCGAACTGATCGCTGCGACTCCGTTTTCACTCACGACGGTGTATGCTCGCCCCTGGTTTTTCGTGGCGACGGACGTGACGGAATTAAAGGCTCTCCTCGATCGGGCCGATCGCCGCGCTAAAGATCCAAACGAGACGCTCGACAACGATGAAGCGTATCGCGCAGCAATCTCGCACCGGCCATCGGACTACGCGGCGTTTTTCTATCTGCAGCCGAAGACATTCTCCGAGCGGCTTGCTGCGCTGCGGGCCGCAGTCCGGTCGATTCCGGCTCCCGGCGAGTCCACGATGCTCGAGAAAATGCGGTGCATCGCCGGTTCGACGCGGTTCCAGAACGGGAAAATACATGATGTGCTTTTTCTCGGAATGCCGAAGCTAGAGCACGATATCAGCCTGACCCGCTCTTCGCTGGCGCTTGGTACAAAAGAAACGTTTTTTTGTCTGTCGATGCTGCTCAATCTCGGGGAAAAAATGGAGGCACTTAATCAGGCGGCAGCCTTCGGCGGAATTGTGCAAAAAATTTTTCAGACCCTGGCCGATAACGGGATCACAGCCGATGATTGGAAGGCAGCGTTTGGGCCCGAGTTGGGATCGTTAGCGGACTGGCCGTCGAGCGCGCATTGGCCAACTTTGCTTCTGACGCTGCCAGTGTTGGATGCGGCCAAAGCCGGAAGGATCGTAGAGGCTACCACACGTGCCGACGAAGTTGCTATCTGGACCCGGGCGGAAAAGGATGGCGTGCGCTATTTTTCGATGCAGTCGCCCTCAGCTTTCGTAGCAATCACCCCGACGATCGCATTGTCGGACCGGCTTCTCGTCGCCGGTTTCAATCCGGTTTCAGTGGAAGAGGCGGTAAAACGCAGCGCAAGCGCCTCGTCGGAACTTTCGGATTCACAAACTTACAAGAGCGCCGCGCACCTGGTGCCGACGCCGACAAATTTTTTTGCTTATATCGACACCCAACTTCTATACTCCCGGCTCGATGCTTCGCTTCGGCCAATGTTATTGTTGGCGGCGGCTTTTATTCCGGCAATAAGTGGTTCTGTTGATCTGAACAAGCTTCCGTCGCCGGAGGTAATCACCAAGCATCTGAGTCCGATCGTTTCCTCGCAGCGATATGAGCGCGATGGTTACGTAGCTGAGTCGGTCGGTCCAATCACATTTAATCAATCGGTAATCGGCCTGGCTATTCTGAGCGGGGTTGGTGCAGCGGCACGTCAGAAAGCCGGCAGTAGTTTAAGCGGACTGGGTTCTCCTCCGGCGGGAAGCTCGCAGCCATCGCCAACATCGCCTACTCCAGCGCCCACGCCTTAGCCGAATATCCAAGCTTCAACGCCCAACATCCCAACACCGAACCCTCCAACAATCTTGCATTAAGCATCTATTGTAGTGGGGGAGCCGTGTCAGCCGTGACTTAGTTGGGATTATTTTCAGGGCCTGTAGCTGCGCCATTTCGGCACTGTTCCTGGGTTCCAAAGAAAACTGATGCACTGTGCAAAAATTGTGCTATCATTCTCGCCTTATGGCCATTCTAAAGAAAAATGCATTTTCCCGTCGAGTCCCGGACCTGGTGACTGAGGAGCTGGTGGCAGTCCTCTCCCGGCGTTCGTCCTTCGAGTTCAAACAGCTGTTCGACATCGTGCACGAAAATCTTCGGGCACGCAACGCCGCCAGCGGTGGCGAGGAAATGCTGCGCTTGCGAGCCTACGAGAAGTTGCAAAACCTGGTAGCGCGCGGCGCGGTCAAGAAGAACGGCAAGAAATACAAGGGATTGCCTTCGGCTTTGGCCAGCGCAATTGCCCAGCAGAATGGCCATCTCGCTGGCGTAAGATAGACTGATCCAAGCGAAACCGGACTTAGGGACTTCCGGATGCTGCACGAATATCTGCCGGTTCTTCTGCAAGTCATTGTGGCGATACTTTTTGCCGGCTCCGCGTTGTTCGTCAGTGTTTTGGTTGGAGCAAGCGGAAAGCGCACACGAGCCAAGGACACCGCTTATGAGTGCGGGATGGTGCCGCAGGGGGAAGGGCATCCGAGGTTCAGCGTAAAATTTTATCTCGTGGCGATGCTCTTTATCCTCTTCGACCTCGAGATCGTTTTCATGTATCCCTGGGCGGTGGTTTTCAGAGACGCGATTAAGCAAAGCGGACTCATCTTCTGGAGCATGCTCAGCTTCATCACCATCCTGATGGTCGGCTACGTCTATGCGCTAAAAAAAGGCGCCTTAGATTTCAGAAAGTGACCAAATTGCCTGCAAACTGCCGGCAACTACAGCGGCCAGTACATTATGATTCCGCATAGACGCTGCTGAAAGCTTTCGGAACTGGATGCTGCGCTGACCACGAACCGGCACGAATCGCCGCGAGCAACACTGGCGTCAGTAGTCCAGCAGCCGCCGGATTTAGTAATCGGCTCAACGTCGAGATTGTTTAGCGTGATTCGCGTGATTCGCCCAAAAAAATCCTGCAAGCACCTTAAGGTGAATAATCATAAGCGGACCGATGCAAAAAAGGCTTATTTGCTCAACTCCTCGTAATAAGCATGCAATGGCCGCGTCCTTTCTGAATCAAAAAGTCGAAACCTTGCCAGGCCCATCTTCTGCATCCGGAACTTAAGCGACGTCCAAAGCACTCCGAACCCATATTTCACACTGGGCTTAAAGCTGATCGAAGATGCTTCCGGAAAATACTTTGTCGGACACGATATCTCGCCTATCTGATGATTAAAGTAAATCGCTTGAGCAAGCGTTTCGTTATCGAACAGGAAGTCATCGCTATTTTCCTCGAGTGGCAGCGACTCGAGCACGCAGCGCGAGAACGCCCGGAATCCGGTGTGGTACTCCGACAGTTTATAGCCGAGCAGCAGATTTTGAACAGCGGTCAGAAATCTGTTGGAGATATACTTGTAACGCGGCATCCCGCCTTGTAGCGCGCCCACGCCCAAAATACGTGAGCCCAGGGCAACTTCGTAATGACCAGAAGCGATCATCCCAGCCAGTGATGTCACGAGCTTCGGCGAATACTGGTAATCTGGATGCAACATGACCACAATGTCCGCCCCCCTTTTTAGCGCTTCGCGGTAGCAAGTTTTTTGATTCCTGCCGTAGCCCAAATTCTTCTTATGCTGGAATGTCGTGACATTAAGCTCGCGCGCCAGAGTCACTGTCTCGTCAGAACTGCGGTCATCAACCAGCAGCACCTCGTCAACTATATCGAAGGGAAGGTCTTCATATGTCTGGCGCAACGTCCT
>JBKOXU010000003.1:0-9473 GCA_046725095.1 Verrucomicrobiota bacterium | reverse complement strand
ACTCTTTGCGCTTGGCGCGCATTTTGTCTGGTTCGGCACGGCGCTCGACATCCCCGTCCGCTTGCTGGGCCTTGGCATCATCGTCAGCGTGGTCGGGCAATTCGGCGATCTGATGCTTTCCTCCATCAAACGCGACCTCGGGCTCAAGGACACGGCAAAACTCATTCCTGGACACGGCGGCATTCTCGACCGGTTCGATAGTCTGATTCTTGTCGCGCCTGCTGTGTTTCACTACGTCAATTACTTTGTCGGCTTCGCCGTTGGCCAACCGCAGCAAATTTTTAGTGGATGGGAAATCTGATGGAACCCTGGCAACTTCAGCCTGCCCGCGACACTGGCTTGACTCCGGCGGAGCGTTTCCGCAGCGTGCGGCGTGAAAGCGGCTTGCTCGAAAGCCTTACCCACCATCTTTGTTTTTCGCTGCTGCGAATTTACTTTGCAATTGCACATCGGCTCACGATCATCGGCCGCGAGAATCTGCCGGCGCACGGACCGTTTGTGCTCGTAGCGAATCATTGCAGCCATCTCGACGCATTGGCTCTTGGAGCAGCACTTCCCCCCCGCCATCGTGAACGTGCTTTTCCCATCGCCGCGGGCGATGTTTTCTTTCAAACCAATGTGACCAGCACGTTTTCGGCAATCATGCTCAACGCCCTGCCGATGTGGCGGAAAAATTGCGGCCCGCACGCGCTTGCTGATTTGTGCCGCAAATTGCAGGAAGAAAGATCCATCTTCATCATCTTCCCAGAAGGTGGACGCAGCCGTGACGGCTCGATGAAGCCATTCAAACACGGACTTGGGATGCTCGTCGCGGAAACAAACGTGCCGGTCGTGCCTTGCGGTCTTATTGGAGCTTTCGAGGCTCTGCCACCAGATCGGAAGATTCCGCGACCTGGGGCGATCAAACTAGTGATCGGAGAAGCGCTCGAGTTTGCGTCAACTCCCAACGATCGCACCGGCTGGTCGCAAATCGCGGCCCGCGCTGAATCCGATGTCCGGGTGTTGGTTGCTCAGTCCCGCACAGCGTAATTAGCCAGTTTCTGTTCCAAATGCGGTGGGACGTGGGCGACGATCAAGGCGTCATTTCCTTCGTATTTCAATTCAAGCACGTGACCGACCCGATGGATCTCGGCGATTAAGGCTGATTTAGTCGATGGAATGCGGAACCGGGAGCGCAATCGCCATGAACTGAGCGCGTTTTCCAGAGCCTGCACGAGTTTAGCAACGCCTTCACCGGTGCGCGCCGAGATCGCGACGCTCCCGGGAAAGCGCGTCACGTAAGACTCAGCCAGTTCGCGATTCGGCAGATTATCGATCTTATTGAACACAATCAGCGTTTGTTTGCCGAAAGCGTCGAGTTCTTTGATGACAGCGTCGACCGCTTCCATCTGCTCATCAACGCGGGGATGGCTAAGATCGACAATGTGAATGAGCAGATCGGCTTCGCTGACTTCCTCGAGCGTCGCCTTGAACGATTCGATCAAGGTGTGAGGAAGCTTCCGTAGGAACCCAACTGTGTCCGTAAGGAGGACCCGCTGTTTGTTAGGCAAAACGAAACTGCGCGTCGTGGGATCCAACGTCGCAAACAGCTTATCCTCGGCTACGAGATCGGCGCCGGTAAGCAGATTCAGCAACGTCGACTTGCCCGCGTTCGTGTAGCCGACAACCGCGGCGACGGGCCACTGATGCCGTTTTCGGCCTTGTCGCTGCACCGCGCGCGTCTTGCGGACTGCTTCCAGCTCGCGTTCGAGCCGGGCGATCCGCTCTTGCACGCGCCGGCGATCGACTTCCAACTGCGTCTCACCTGGACCACGCGTGCCAATACCGCCGGTCTGGCGTGACAAGTGATGCCACATCCGGGTGAGACGCGGCAAAAGATATTGCAGTTGAGCCAGCTCGATCTGCAAGCGGCCTTCCCGGCTGCGAGCGCGCTGCGCGAAAATGTCGAGTATCAGCTGCGTACGATCGAGAACTTTGCGCGCGAACAAGTTCTCCAGGTTCCGGCCTTGCGCGGGTGAAAGTTCGTCGTCGAAAATCACCGAGGTCACGTGTCGATCCTGGCAAGAATCTTTGATCGACTCCGCTTTGCCGCGGCCGATATAGTACGGAGCGGTCGGCTTTTGCAATTTCTGGGTAACGGTATCGACGACTTCTGCGCCGGCGGAATTCGCCAGCTCTCGCAATTCGTCGAGCGAATCCTGCAAATCCCATTTCGAGACGCCTTCTTTTTCAAGGCCGATCAGGAGCGCGCGCTCGTGTGTTTTGTTCGGGCGAGTCTCAATCATCCCTGTGGCCAGAAAGCTTTCGGGGCTGCGCTCGGAGCAGAATCCATTTCACAGCTTCGTTGTGACTGAGAAGCGATAAGTTCAGCGGTTCAAAGTTAGGTTGTCGCCGAAACCAGGTCAATTGTCTTTTGGCATAACGGCGTGTCGCTTGTTGAATCGCGGCGACACATTGCAAGATCGACATTTTGCCCGCGAGGAATTCGCGGATTTCCCGCAAACCGATCATCTGCGAGGCAGTCGAACTCACCGCTCCAGCAGCCCGCACTTCTTCGATCACGCCATTTTCGAACATTACTTCGACTCTGCGATTGATTCGTTCGTAAAGCTCGTCCCGGTCGCGAAAGACGAAGACGCCGCGAGTTGTACCCAAAATCGTTGATCCCGGCTGGCCGGGATCAACGATCCCGGCTACAGCCCATTGGTCCCGCTGTGCAAAAGCAGGTCTTCCGCTTGTGAGGCAAATCTCTAGAGCACGCATGAGACGACGGCGATTTTTTACGTCGATCTTGCGCGCGGTTTCCGGGTCGAGATCGGCAAGTTGCAAGCGCAACGCACCTGTGCTCAACGCATTCAATTTCGCCCGCAGCTTCGGATCGACTTGTGGCAGACGTGCCAATCCATGTGTAAGCGCCTTGATGTAAAGCCCGCTTCCACCAACAACGATTGCCGGTTTTCCGCTCGAATGGATTTGATCGATGGCGCGCGACGCGACGCGGCGAAATTTTTCCGCGTTCATCTCTTGGTGAGGCGGCGTCGTGCCAATCAAATGATGAGGAGCTTTCGCGAGCGTTGCTGCATCGGGCTTCGCGGTCAGAAGATTGAGGCCGCGATAAATTTGAAACGCATCCGCACTGACAACTTCGGCGAGTATTTCGCGCGCGACATCGGCTGCCAGCTCGGATTTACCGGTCGCGGTTGGACCGACGATGAAGAATGTGCGTTGCACAAACAAATTGTAGGGCGTTTCTGTGAAGCGCCGCAAGCTTAGATCGCTGTCTGACACAGACGCCCTACATTATGGCAGAAAACAAATCGGGAGACGCGCGTCTGATTGCGCGACGTCTCCCGATTGAAGTCAGAAGCTCGGTTAGCTGCGCATTTGATGCTCGCTGGATTTTGCGCCGCTCACGACCAGTCTGCGCCCGAGGAATTCTTTGTCGTGTAATTCCTGAACGGCCCGTTTCGCTTCCTCGATGGTTTGCATTTGAACAAACGCAAAACCCTTCGAGCGCTGGTTGTGCCGGTAGCTTACTACCTCCGCATTTTGCACGTGCCCGACGCCGTTGAACAATTCGAACAGATCGCTCTCGGTAGCGTCGAAGGACAAGTTGCCCACGTAAAGACGCGGCGAAGTAACTTCGACCGTTTCAGGTTTTCGTGGCGGCCGCGAAGGCTGCGCACCATTGCGCGTAGCCGTTGCGGTTTTCTTTGTGCCTGTGCCGTCTCCGAAAAATGCGGCCACCCGCTGCCAGAATGTCTTTTTCTGAGGTTTCGCTTTCTCCTGCTGACCCCGGAAGCGTTCGTGGTTGTCCCTGCGGCGACCCCCGCCGCGCGAACGGCGGGAGCGTCTCCCAGATGAATAAGAGTTCATGTTGATTCCTAAGTTTGACCCAATTGTTAAATGGGCGGAGCGCATCGATCGATGCACAGTCCGCGGCGCGCGAATCACCCAAGGTCCATTCAAACAGTTTGCAAGCACTCTGCGACACCGCCGGAAACTCCACCTCGTTAGGCCGGAAATGGACTTGTCTCGAATCGCAAGCCGGCGCCCTTAACCAACGAAGCAGTGAGGATGCAAAAGTTCGCATCCTGGTCTCAAAAAATCTGAATCGTCGTAGAAGACGGGGGCTCGGAAGATCAAAGAAGATTCCCGACATCTCGCCGGGAGTATGGCTCGCCGCGTGCGCGATTGCAAGTGCGCATGCAGCTACAGCAACAGCCAGATCATTCCGCCGATCGGCGAACCCAGTCGTCGCGCAATGAGTAGAATCGCGATTTTAGATATTGCTTGGGTCGCTCGTATCGAGTTGGTTTCATAAAGTGTCGTAACGAGCGTTCACCCAGCCTGGGCTCGTAACCAAATTCCGGCATGAGATCGCGGCAATGCCACTCCACCCAACCGATTTCCTCCTCTGAAAGATCACTTTGCCAACGCGTCAACGGTTCGGTGCTGATCCGGAAAAACGCGGTCTCGGTGGCGGAATTCCCTTCCCAGAATTTCCCGGCTTTTGTCGGCGTCAGGACAATGGCCGGATCGTATTCTATCTCGAGAAACGCGCAGATTCCCTTCATCCATTCGCCCGGCTCAAGAACAAGCTTCTCATACGGCACAAGGAACAATGTCGTGTCGCCCTCCTCCCTTGCACGAAGCACCACTTTCGCCACTTCGCGCCAGTGACTGATGCAATAGTAGGTGGAGAACGTTCCCAGTTGCCGGGTCTTTTCCAAAGCGATTTGCGCGGCAAAAATCGCGCGGGGATCACGCATCGTTACAAGAATCTTGGCATCCGGAAACCGCGAATGGATCGCAGGCAGGTACTTGCGGTTGGCCGGCGTCTTTTCGATCCAACGTGTGATTGAATCGAGCGATCGGCCCAGCGTTGCGGCATACGCTTCCAGCATGATTACGAGCAATTCTCTCTTAAGATTCATGGGATCAAACGCCATCTGCTCAAAAGTCTGGAGGAAGCGCGCGGTCGGAAAATAGGAGTAATCGCGCTTGCCCCATTTGCAGGGCCCGCCAAATAGCACGTTCGAGAGCGACTCCTTGGTGATGTAATCAAACTGCGCGCGACGGCCGCGCGGCGCATATTTTGTGAGGACAGTCGGAAAATAGGCGGTTTCCTCCGGTAACACGAGCAGCTCAGAATGGTTATCGAGCAACGCCACCAAAAGCGTGGTGCCGGACTTCGCCTGGCCGGCAACAAAACAGGCGCGTTGATCAAATGGCAAATTGGGGGTCATCGAAACAAGTTATAGTCTCTGCGGCCCAAAGAAAAATATGGCCTGGCGTTAAGACGACTGACGAATGTCGAATGTCGAATGACGAAATCCAAATGACGAAAAAGAGATCCGTGGTTTGGCCTTTTCGCGATTTGTTCATTCGAGTTTTCTTCGTCATTCGTCATTCGTGCGTCGTGCGTCGACATTTTTCCTCAACGCTGGGCTATGATTGTTTCGTTTGCGCTAGAAACCAATCGATGAACTTCGGCAAACCCTCGCCGAATTTGGTTGCCGGTTTGTAACCGAGTAATTTTCTCGCTTTCGAAATATCGGCACAAGTCAGCGGCATGTCGCCCGGCTGTTCAGGCATGCGATTGACCTTTGCCTTTTTCCCAAGCGCATTCTCGATTGCTGCGATCAAATCCTTGAGCTGAATCGTCTCACTCTCACCGAGATTAAAAATCTCGAAGAGAGGGCCGTCATATTTGAGCGCTGCCATCGTCCCTTGGATCACATCATCGATGTAAGTGTAATCGCGGCGCGTTGTGCCGTCACCGAATTGCTCGATCGGTTGCCCGGCGTAAATGCGCCGCGCGAATTGATGAATCGCCAGATCTGGCCGCTGACGCGGACCGTAAACGGTAAAGTACCGCAATGCGACCACACGTATTTGATTAAGATACGAGTAGGTCGAGCAAAGAAATTCAGCAGCTATTTTTGTCGCCGCATAGGGACTCAGCGTCTGGGTGAGATGTTGGTCTTCAGAAAATGGGACTGTCTTCGAAATGCCGTAAACGGATGAGCTGGACGCGAAAATGAATCGCTCTAGTCCGGTTACGCACGCGGCGTCGAGAAGATGTAATGTCCCGCTCACATTGGTATCGTAATAAAGTTGCGGGTGCTGAATCGACGGGCGAACGCCCGCGCGGGCGGCCAGATGTGCAACCGTCTCAAATTTCTCGCGATGAAACAAATTTCGCATCGACGCGCCGTCGCGAAGATCGACGTGGTAAATAGTCACGTCTTTGGCGAAACCGGCAATGTTGGCGTGCTTTATTTGCGGATCATAAAAATCATTGAAGTCGTCGAGGATGGCGACTTCATGTCCGGCCGCGAGGAGCTTCTCGACAAGATGCGACCCAATGAAACCGGCGCCGCCTGTGACGAGGATTCTCATTCATCAGAAGTTCAACCACGAAGGACACGAAGTGCACGAAGAAATTTCTTAAGCTTTGGGCGTCAGTGTGTCTTCCCAGCAGATTTCGCATTCTTCGTAATCTCCGTGGTTAATCAATGAAGAGATTGATCGCGCCAAGCGCAGTCGTTATCGAGAGGACCCGCGCGGCTCGCTCGACGTGGGCCGGATAGAGACGCATTAGGCCTTTCGTTGTTTGGGCGCCTGTGTCGGACGCCGGAGGTTCGTAGAAACGCTCTACAACTGTCGCCAATGCAACAAGAGATACGTCCAATTTAGAGTGAGGGCGGTAATAACAATGATTCGCGCGTACTTCTTTTCCGCTCGTGTCCAAAGCGCAATCCGCAAGCGCGGCGCTCGGGTAGCCAAAACGATAAACGCGTATGCATTAAAGATGGACAATCCGCACAGCGCCGCGAAGACGAGCGGATTCCATTGAAAGGCCGAGAGCAAATGCCCGTGGAAAAATTGAATCGCTGACCGCGTCATACCACATGTCATACAGGGTCGGCCGGTAAGGTCGTGAAACAAGCAGTGCGGCCACGGCAAACCGAACGCAAACCAGGCCGCTGCGAGGCCGATCGATGTCACAGAAACACTGAGCCAGATCAGCTCATGATCGGTTTCGCTCGGACCAAGCTGACGAAGGCAAAGCTGCATTCGCTGCGAACTAATGTTGCGACGCGCTCCACGCGCCCAACGCGCCAAACATCACAGCAAGCAGGATTCCGGTACCGCAGCAAACTACTAGCGGAAGAAAAACGGCGAGCACGGCGCGTCCGGTGGTGGTCTCATGCGCTCGAGCGAGGCCGATGCAATTTACGACCACCGCCCAAACGCCGGCGATCAGTCCGCCACAGACCGGAATGATTTGCAGCGGACCGGTCGAGCCATGGGAAAATGCCAGGACGCGGAATGTAGCCTCGAACGATTTGTTTGCGCCACCGACAATCATCAAACAAAGATGAACAATCGCCGCTCCGATAAACAACCCAATCACGATGAATATCGGCACAAGGACGATAAGTGCGATCATGCCGATGCCCATTCCGGCCATCGCTGTGAAAGCATCTCGCTGGCCCGCAAAGAGACCCATCGACTGAAGACCGAGCGACAGGAGAAGCGACACTATCCCGCCCACGCATCCGCCGATCAAAGCGTAGATGAGAGGTTCGGCCAGGCCACCCTCCGTCTTCATCGTTCTGAATGCCTGATCGGGTTTGGTCAAGACCATGGCAAGCGTCTCGATAAATGCGTTGGCAAATCCACGTTCTTGCCGGTGCTCCCACGGCAAGCCGCTGCGCGGGGCGGCCGTTTCGGATGTCGATGTTGCACCTATTTGTGGAGGCGGTGCAGCAGGCGCGGCAGCTGCAAACTCTGAAAATTGCGAGAGCGGCTTCCAGCCCGGCATTCCCTCGCGCCAGCCGAGATCGCTCGAAGCGAAGCGGCCGGTGCGTAGTCCCTCACGAACTTCTTCTTCAGGAAATGCGCCCAGACTCGTTGCGCCCCGGTTAACGTGGATCATTGCCATAATCCGAGGGTTTTAGTGAGGCGCTGCGCTGCGCGCAAGTTAAATGGTTACATGGGTTACAAAAATTACAAAGGCTAGCCTCTTTCAAGCCTTGTAACCCTTGTAACCGTTTTAACTTTGTAATTTTTCCGGCGCATCCAGCGCGCGCCAGAAATACCACGCCGCGACCGAGCGGTACGGCCGCCATTTCTCACCGAACTTCATGAGCTGTTTCGGCTTGGGAAGTTTTCGTTTGCCAAAAGTCTTGGCGAAACCTTTGCGAACTCCGTAATCGTCCACTGGCCAGACGTCGGGCCGGCCGAGATCGAAAAGCAGAAGCATCTCGACTGTCCAGCGGCCAATGCCGCGGACCGTGGTGAGACGCGCAATGATCTCATCATCGCTCATCCGGATCAGGGCGCGACCGACCGGTACCGTGCCATCAATTGTTTTCGCTGCGAGATCCTTCAATGCTGCGGTCTTGGCGCGCGAAAGGCCAGCCGCGCGGAAAGTTTCGTCCGGCGTCGCGAGAATTTGATCGGGATCGAGCCATTTCCTTTTGGGATAGAGCGCGCGAACGCGACCGAAGATGGTCGCGGCTGCTTTGCCGCTGAGTTGCTGATAAGCAATCGATTCGGCAAGCGCGTCAAATGGACGAATGGACAGCGCCGGCTTGATATTGTAACGGAGCGATCGCGCAATCAGAGCCGCTAATCGAGGATCGGTCGAGGCAAGATGTCGGTGGGCCTGGTCGTCATTCACAGGTGCCAATTAAAATCGCGAATGCCGAATGTCGAATGGCTTCAAACCGGCCTTGCTCGAACAAAGGTTTTCAGGTTTCGTCACTAGCATGAAAACGCAACTCACCTGGTACGGCCAATCGGCCTTTAAGATCGTGAGCCCGGCTGGGAAAGTTCTTCTGATCGATCCCTGGCTCACGAATCCGGTCTATGATAAAGGCAGGGACGAACTTTCCTCGCTGAAAGATGTCGACCTTATTTTGGTCTCACACGGGCATTCGGATCACGTCGGCAATGCGGTGGAAATTGGAAAGAAGACGCGGGCAAAGCTTGTCGCCACATTCGATTTGTCTGCGGCGATGATTGCGGGTCTGGGTTATCCGAGCGAGCTCGCGGGTAACGACACGATCGGCCATTTTGGTGGCACGCTCAACCTGCTGAATGGCGAGGTAGCCGTCACATTCGTTCCGGCGTGGCACGGGGCAGGAGTCGAGACGGACGAAAATTCGCCGCCCGTTTACGGCGGAACTCCGAGCGGACTTGTCATTGCCATTCGCAACGGACCGACAATTTATCACACGGGGGATACAGATTTGTTTTCAGACATGGCGCTGGTGTCGCGATTTAACAAGATCGACATCATGCTCGTGTGCATTGGTGACCATTTTACGATGGGACCGGCGCGCGCCGCTGAAGCGGTGAAGCTGGTCGATCCGCGCATTGTAATTCCGATGCACTACGGGACATTTGCAGTGCTGACTGGCACACCGGAAGCATTTGATCACGAACTGAAGCAGCGA
>JBKOXU010000125.1:0-9833 GCA_046725095.1 Verrucomicrobiota bacterium | reverse complement strand
GCGGTGCCGTCGATGATCGCGGCGATGCCGGTGGTCGATCCTTCCGCGGCGATGTCAAAGGTCGTTCCAGGATGTTGCGCCTTGAACTGTTCCGCCAGTTGCGGGACCAGTTTGGCACCGAGTGTGTCGGAGCCTTTAATGACGAGACGATCGGCATTTGCGCTGGACATGCTTGCCGTGACCAGTGCGAGACTGACTGCGAGGTGTTTGATTTTCATAGGGTTGGGGTGGTTCGGATTGTGTTTGTTGAAAATCTCGGTCTTTAGAACTTCACGTTCAGGTCAGCTTGAAAGATTTGGTATTGGTCGACTGGATTGATGCCGATATCGCCGATGCCCCCGGTGCCGAGTGCGTTATCGACGCGCCAGGCATAGGCCCATGTGAGGTTAAAGCTAACGGCGTCGGCCAGCATGTACCCGGCTTTCAACGCCACCCCCTCTAAGTTTACACGGCTGTCGAAGAGGTCCGAATCAACCAGGTTGGGATCCAGCGAATATTGCTCGGTGTGTTGCCACCAAGCCCGGATCTCCCAGTCCCGCTTTGCCTTTAACTGGCCAATACCAAGACCAATTTCATAGGCGTAACGCTGGTCTCCCTTGTCCGGGTGCCCAGCAGCGTCGGCGCGATCATCTCCATCGAGATTGACCGCGAACTCCCCAAAGATGCGCATTGGCAACTCCCCAATTCGCCATCCGATTTCTGCCGGCATATCGAAAACCAGAAGGCTGTTGATACCCGTTTGATTGTCATCAGTCGTATCCCCCACGAAATGGGTGTGGAAGTGTTGGCCGGTTCCCGTGTAATTGTAGATCGTCGGCGCCAGTTGGAAGTAGAAGTTATTCGGGAAAGTAAGTCTCGCGCCCACCTGCCATCCAAGCATGTACGCGTCGGTGTTTGGCACGTTGCTGGGTTGAGGCCCAATGGGATTTTCCGGATTCGTGTCGTCATAAACGAACTGTGCGAAGTTCGCGAAGAGGTCGAGCTTTAGTTTGAAGGGCTCAGCGGCCTGCGTTGCTACAACACCCTTGCCTTCCTTGCTATAGGACTGAACGGATCCAGCACTGCCTCCGCCGCCAATGTTGAAAGTAAACGTGTGCTTCCATTGCTCAGCCAGGCCTTCGGGATTGATATCGTCATCCCACACCATCGACGTCGTCACGAACGGATTGGGCATTTTGCCTCCGGTCAATGTGATGTCCTGAAAGCCTTTGTAGCCCACGTAAACCTGCCCGACTCGAATGCCATCGTCGTCTTTTGAGAATGGACCGTTGACGCCGCTGTCGCCGCCAAAGGTTATATTGGCCGAGCGTGGATTGGAGTTGGTTTCCAACCGAATTCCAAAGAACCAATCGTCTGCCAGTGTGCCGCGGAGACCAATGCGCAGTCGGTAGCGCTGCCGCTTCCGTTCCAGCCAATCGTTTGGATTGTCTGGATTGTCCGAGGCGGTTCTGCCACCGCGATATTCGTAGCGGAGACGCGCATCACCATAGAGTTCGATTTCGTTGATCGGCGTCGAGAGTTTCCATTTTCCCGCAGCTGTGCTGGCTGATTCTTTTGCCAGCTCACTGCGCACTTCCTCAGCTTCCTGGTCGTTGATGATGTGTTTGCGAACGAGTAGATCGAGCAGCGCCCCTGCCTCTTGCGCCCGGGCTGCGATTCCAGTGAACGCAAAACAAAAGGCGACGGCAGCGAAAACGAACTTTTTTTTGAGCATTGTTTCTCCTTGGTTTGTGCGGCATTGCGCCGCGGGTTGTTGTTGTTCGCGGCGAAAATGGACGCCGATTGTGACAGGCGTATGGCGGCAAAGTAACAATTGCGTGAACTCGCAATCATCGTCGCGACGCGCGTCGAAGCCATGTGTGTCGCAGCCCAGCAACGACGTGATTGGAAACCCAAATCAGCCTGTCCGTCGCGGCGAGTGAAGGGCTTTCGGAGCTCAACTGCCCTGCCCTGCTTGAAAGGGAGAACCTTCTATCACTACGGTTCTGCCGTCGCAGCGGGACTTGCGACGGGGTGCGACGGACGTCGGTCGACGAAGCGGGTCCTTTACGGACCGGGCGATGGCGTGGCGCTGCCGGCAGGCAAAACGCCAGCGCCTGAATCTGGCGCGGCAGAAGAAACCGATCCCGGTGACGTCTGAACCGGCGCAGTCGTAGGAGAACCCGGCGAAGGTTGAGGAGCAGCTGTCGGCGCAGGAGAAGTCTGCGTCGCCGCTTGCGATTTCATCAGCTCGCGCCGGAACGCGCTGTCGGCTGTGCTCCTATGAGCATAGAGGATCGACAAAGCAAAGGTCAGCGCGAAAAAAATGCCGGCCAGCCATGAGGTAAACTTCACCAGCACGTTAGTCGTTTGGGCGCCGAAAATGTTTTCCGTGACCGCTCCGCCAAATGCCGCCCCCAGACCTTCGCTCTTTGGACGTTGCATCAGAATAACAAGCACCATGAGCAACGCCACCAGCACGAAGATCCCCAAAAGCAAATTGATGAGAAGATTCATCGGGACGGAGAATATCAATGTTAAATGACGAATGTCGAATGACGAAGGAAAGCCGAATACCGAAATCCGCAACAACGTAGGCGCCGCGGTGCAATCCTTCGTCATTCGAACTTCGTCATTGCTTCGTCATTCTGTCATTCGGCATTCCTCATTTTCTTAATCTTATTCCAAATCTCATCCAGCTCAGCCAGATCGACATCTCCAAGCCGCTTGCCTTGCGCTTGCACCTCGTCCTCAAGGCGATTGAATCGGGTGACAAACTTGTCGGTAGCGGCTTGCAGCGCGCCTTCGGCATCGAGTTTGCATTTGCGCGCGAGATTGACGACTGCGAACAACAAATCACCGATCTCGTCCTCGATCGCCTGTTCGGTCGCCGCCGCGACACGAATCCGTCCTGTGGCGGATCGATCTTGCGACACGACCGCCTGTTTTAGCTCGCCAAGTTCTTCTTCAACCTTCGCGATCACGTCACGCACTTCCGCCCAATCAAAATTCACCCGGGCCACTTTGGATTGCACTTTTTGCGCGCGCATCAACGCGGGCAGCGCTTTGGGCAAACTGGCCAGATAATCTGACTCGGCTTTTTTTTCTGCGCGCTTGATCGCTTCCCATTGCTTTAGCACGGCGCCGGAATCGCGCGCGTCGCTGGTTCCAAATACATGCGGATGTCGCCGCACCAGTTTGTCGGAGACCTCGCAAAGAATTTTATCGATGTTGAAGCGTCCGGCTTCGCGCGCAATCTCCGCATGCATGACTACGAGCAGCACAAGATCGCCGAGTTCCTCACAAAAATGGGCATCGTTTCTTGTGCGCGCGGCCTCCACGACTTCGTAAGCCTCTTCAATTATCGCAGGTAGGAGCGATTCGTGCGTTTGCTCTCTGTCCCACGGGCAACCGCCCGGCGCGCGCAAACGCGCCACGATCTCGCAAAGCTTCTGAAAATGACCGCCTGTCGATTGATCCATCCAGAACCAATCAAACATCAAACATCGAACATCAAACATTCATTAGATTCGCCACAGCGAACGATGCGTGCCGAACTCTGAAATTTCGCCGGAGGACTTTCGGCTGACATAAATCGTGATCGCAGTCACGCTTACGAGAGTGCCAGCAAAAACGAAGGCAACCAGCCAGGAAGGAATGTGTCCGATGCGCAGGGCTTGGTAAAATGAGGGCAGGTCGTCGATCGGGGCGCTCGCGTGCAAGAATATTTTCGTCACCCACGCGATCATGATGAGAATGAAAATGAACACGTAGTTGCGCTTCAATCGTCGTCCGACTGCTTCCAGTTTGCTGATCTTGAAGCAGGGCAAAATCAAATCTTCGCAGACCAGCTTTTTCCATTCGCCCTGGAGCATCTCGCGATTTTCCATCACCATCGGGACCAGGAAATGCGCTTCCAGCATACGGACTCGCGCTCGGAATGCGTCGTAAAAACGGTATCGGCGCGCCTCGATCCAAAGCATCGCCCAGACAATGGCCAGATTAAAAAAGAAAATGATATGCGGCACTTCGCGCGTGGTAAAGGCGATGGTGATGATGGCCGTGCTGCTGGTAATCGCCCAATTAGTGGTGATGTCGAGCCGCTGCCGCCAGACCATAATTCGTCCCATCTCGCCGCGATAAAAATGCGACATCGCATTGACGTATCCCGGATCGTAAACGCTGCGCTGCAACGAGACCGTCGCCTCTTCGCTCGACCCGGCTGGTATCTTTTCAGTTGCCACGGCTATCAGATTAATTGGATAACTGTGTTTGCCCGGATAATCCAACAAATCTCATTGCCACTAATGGCTATCGCGCTGGCTGACCTTCTCGATGAAAAGCAGGTGATCCTGCGATTGCGCTCCCGTAAGCCGGCAAACGCGGCGCGCGAAGTCGTCCGATTGCTTGCCGAAAACGGGAAGATCGATGAGCCGGAAAAATTCCTCGAACAAGTCATCGCACGCGAGCAAGTGCACCCCAGTCTCGTCGAACAAGGGGTTGTCTTCCCGCATGCGCGCACCGATCTGGTTGACGAAATCATTCTTGGCATCGGGCGCAGTCGCGCCGGCATTCCCTTTGGCGAAAATAAGGTGCGCGCCCACCTGATTTTCCTGATCGGCGTGCCGCAGCAACTGGTCAACGATTACCTGATCTGTGTCGGCACGCTGGCGCGACTCGTGAAAGATGATGCGATACAATCCACCCTGCTCAATGCTGAAACTCCACGCGAATTTCTGGATGCGCTCACGCCAGAAGCGCTCTAGCCGCGTCTCCGCTTGCCACGCCGTAGGATTGCGAAGGCGAGTGAGACGCGCGACGAGCGCGTGCCAATCCACATCTGACCCCACGCCTCGCACAGCGAGGCGGCCACATCTCAGCGCACGCCGGCCGAGCGGCGCTTGGCACGGGTGCGCTCAGATTTTGCGGCCCACCCTCAACCCAGTTGGCCGATAGCGCGAAGCACCGCGTCCACCTCTCGTGAGGTATTTACGATGCTACATGCCACGCGTGCATAGGAAACGCGATAAGGAGTTGTGGAAGCAACAATTCGCTGATCGAGCAGGCGCTTCACCACCTCCACCGGCTTCATTCCCCTTACATCAAAGCAGACGATTCCGGCGGAAAGACTCTCATCACGCGGCGTGTAGAGCTGAACGTGCCGCATCCGCGCCAACCCCTCTTTCATCTGGCCATTCAGTTCGTGTATGCGCGCGGTGATACGGGCCGGTCCGATGTTCTGATGAAAACGGACGGCTGCGGGCAACGCCCAATAATGCTCGAAAGCTTGAAAACCGCCTGGTGAAAACCAGGCCGCGCGTGCTGGAGTTTGCGGTTCCTGTTCCTTTTCCCAAGCTTCGAAAACGTCCGGTGAACTAAACGTCGGAATCACTGGACGCATCCTCTCCCAAACTGCGGGCTTTGCCCAAACGAACCCCGTGCCACGCGGTCCAAACATCCACTTATGCGTGCCTGCGACGAATGCATCGCATCCCAGAGCGGTGATCTTCGGATCTTCCACTCCAAGACCGTGTACGCCATCGACGATCAGAAGCACACGATCCTTCTCCTCGCGACCGCCATTTACTTCAGCAAGTTCTTTAGCAATACGAGCGATGGGGAGCCGCACCCCGCTGCTAGAGAGCACCCACGTCACCCCTACAGCTCGCGTCTTCGGTCCGATCGCCTTGCGAATGCGTTCCGCGATTTCATCCGGCGAAATCGAGCTATAGGAATCGAAAAGAGGAATCTTGCGCCAGGTCGCGCCGCAGCGGCCCGTGGCCAGTCGAATCGATTCGTGATGCACATAGTGATCGTGTGTGGTCGTCAGTATCTCATCACCTTCGCGCAACGGGAGTCCGTGGTAGAGAAGCGCTAGGCCTGTTGTGGTGTTCTGCGTGAGCGCGATATCTTGCGCGTCACCGCCGATGTAGCTGGCGATGGCCCGGCAAACCTGCAACGGAATGTTCTTGTTGGTCGGTTCGAAAATCGCGCTGTCCACGGTAAGTAACGGATTTGCATCGATTCTTGCCCGGTATTGCTCTATCGCCTGCCGTACCGGCCTCGGGTGCGAGGCCAGAAAGAACAGGGAGAGATGAATGTAGTCGGGAGCCAGTTCAAACTCCCGGCGCACGGATTCCCAATCTTTGAAATCGGCAGGGATTGCGCTCGGCTTCGTCTTTACAGCCTCGGCCAATAGTGGTGAAAATGCTCCGGCAGCTAACGACAGTGAACCACTGATGAGAAAATTACGACGAGTTAATGGCATAAGATTTTCTTCTCCTCTCTCAATTGCGATGATTTCCGCACTCGAAGGAAAAATTAACCGAATCCAGCCGACTAAAGCGATCCAATTTCGGACCTGAGTCAGTGAGCTCGTAATCGCGAAGCCTTAGCGCAGCGCCACAGGAAGGGCCACAGCTCAGCGCACGCCGGCCGAGCGACGCTTTGCGCGCGTGCGCTCAGATTTTTGCGCGCCACTCTTCACGCCGATCTTCGTGCCGCCCGACTCAATGTTTTCGCCGGGTCGTGCTGGTGGCGCCTGCGGTCCAAGCGATCGCCGCCGGTATTTCGTTCTGCGTCCTGCCATACTTTAAATTCGAAACGGAGCACCAAAGAGATCGTATCTTGTAGCGGCGATCACCGACCCCGGCTACAGCTAAACGGCGACGCGCTCGTCTGCAATTTCGCCGACGGGACTAACCGCGCGTTTGCTCTTTCGGTATCGCCAGATCGCGAACGCGACGAACAAAAGATCGAGAACGACAAATATCGCGACGTAAGTCTCGCCGCCAATGCCGAATCCGTAGCTGTGCAAACCCTTCCCGAGGACAAAATTCACGCCATACCACGCCATCAGGATTGCTAGGAAACAAATCACGCTCGCCACCACCAAGCCGAACTCTGTCCACCAACCGGCGAGCCGGCCATGTAGCGTCAGGATATAACAAAGCAGCGCGATCAGCGCCCATGTTTCCTTGGGATCCCAGCCCCAGAACCGTCCCCAGGAATAGTTGGCCCAGACCCCCCCGAGAATCGTTCCCGCTGCCAGCAGAAGCACGCCGAGCTGCAACACGCGGTAGAGCCAGAAG
Source organism: Verrucomicrobiota bacterium (assembly GCA_046725095.1). Classification (GTDB taxonomy): domain Bacteria; phylum Verrucomicrobiota; class Verrucomicrobiia; order Chthoniobacterales; family UBA10450; genus Udaeobacter. The sequence continues at coordinate 2,763 of JBKOXU010000125.1, read as the reverse complement.
TGCATCGGTGCGTCTGCGCTCGCCGCTGCCGGATTGCGCGCGTATCGCCAGAGCAGAATGTGCCCGAAACCCATGGCCAGCGCGAAAGCCGCATAACTCAGAGTGATCGTGAGCACATGAATGGTAAGCCAGAAATTATCCCGCAACACCGGCACAAGCGGATCGATGCTCGACGGCATCGCGATCGGCATTTGATGCACGAGCAACAACGAAATAAGCGTCACCGGCAACGCTGCGAGCAAATACACCGGCGTCCGGTAACGCGCGAAAAAGATCATCCCGAAAAATGTGACTGCGAACGACACCCAAATGATCGATTCATACATGTTGGTGACCGGCGGACGTCCTGCGATCAGGCAGCGCATTACGATACCGCTTGCCTGAAAGGCGAGACCGAGGATCGCAACCGCTACCCCGATGTTGCGCAATGCAGCGCCTCGTTTGCGCAGATGCGCCGCGATTAAAATTACGAGCGCAATCCCATAACACCAGATTGCACGATAAAACCCTTCAAAATGGTTGTAGAAATATTCGAGGCGTAGCTGTCCCTCCTGCGGATAAATCGACGGATTGAGCGTTCGCAAGCTGTCCCGCAACCGGTTAGCACCCAAGCTGAAATTAAATGTGTCGGCCTGGGTGTAGGCGCGCATCATCTTCGTCAGCTCTGCGAATGCCGGGGCGAATTGTGCCTCGTCATAATAAGCCGCAACTGCCGCTGGATCGGGCGCGAGCCACGCATCCGCTTCCTTTTTTGGCGACGGAATGATGAGCAGGGCGCTGCCATTCATTATCCGTGCGAGTAACGTCAACCGGTCACTTACGCTGAGAGCCTCTTGCTGAATGTGATCGAGCGGCTTCTCCGCGCGTTTGAGCGCACCTGCCTCGTTCGCGATTCTCTGCAACTCCGCCGACCCGGTTAATTGCGCGAACGAACATCGCCGTTGCGTTTTATCGAGTCTCAGCTTCTCGATAAGTTGGCCGGATGAAATCAGCACCATCGGTTCGTTTTTCCAATCGTGCGTCCCGAGCAGCGCCGACAAAACGAAATCGCTTGGCTGCCATTTCCGGCCGGTTTTATCCGTGTATGCCGATCTTCCAGTCACTCGGATCAGCGTTTCCTTCGCAAAGGTGTCCACCGGTTTACGGCGCCCGCCACCCTGAATCGCGAGCAGTCCCCACGGCTTGAAATCGAGACTAGCAGTATTGGCTGACGGCAGGTCCGACGCACCATGACCCAGCCCGCTCAGAAGCGCAGTGATCGCTGTGGCGAAAGCAAAGATGCGTATTTTCAAGCGGCGCGAATCTAATTCTCGCCGAGCCCAATGTCGAGCAACCGGCAAATCTCGTTTTTAATCCGCGGGCTAACTTATCCATTTCCGTTTGCGGAAGACCAAATGATGCAGCTAACTTAAGACCCGTGTTCAGCTTGACCATGCTCGGCAGCGGCAGCGCGGGAAACAGCGCATTGGTCGCAACCGGTCATTGCAGGATTCTTGTCGATGGCGGACTAAGCGCGCGGCAATTGGTGTTGCGTCTGGCCCAGTGCGGCGTCGCGCCCGATCAATTGGATGGCGTGCTTCTCACGCACGAACACGGCGATCACGTTTGCGGACTTGAAGTTCTCTGCCGCAAATTTGATCTGCCGATTTATTGCAATGCGCTCACGGCGGAGGCAGTTCGGTGCGACGGATTCTTCGAGCGAGTCCCGAAAGCGTTCGCGACGAACTGGCGAATTTTTCGGACCGGCTCGGAGTTCTCCATCTGCGACATCACGGTGCAAACGTTCACGGTGCCGCATGACGCCGTCGATCCCCTGGGATTTGCCTTTCACGCAGGAGCGAGCGGCCTCGGCTTCATTACCGATCTCGGTTACGCGACGAAGATGGTGGTCGAGCGATTGCGCGAAGTGCAGACGCTCGTGATCGAAACGAATCATGACGAAAAACTTTTGCAGAACGATTCGCATCGGCCGTGGCCGGTGAAACAGCGGATCCAATCGCGGCATGGGCACTTGTCGAATACGGCGGCGGTGAGTGTGATCGAGGAATTGCTGCCGGGAAAAATCGAGCGCATCGTGCTCGGCCATCTCAGCCGCGATTGCAACACGCCCAAGCTTGCCTTGGGCGCCGTGCACGCTTCGCTCGCGAAATGCAGCAGAAGCGACATGGAAGTTCATTGCGCCACCCAATCAGAAATCAGTCCGCGATTTCAAATCGGTGAAACGAAGCCCGGCCCCTTTCAACCGACTTTCGAAAATGCGTTTTTCCAAACCGCATCGGCCCTGTAGCGGCGCTCTATGAGCGCCGTCACTTTAAAAGATCAGCGGTCATCCGCTTTCGCCGAGCTACAGCGAGATAAACAGACCGCCGCTACAGATAAAATAACAATCCGCGACGCGCTCGAATCCGATCTCCCCGCCATTATCGATATCTACAATGCCACTGTGCCGACACGCATGGTGACCGCTGAGTTTGAGCCAACCACGGTCGAAGCGCGTTTGCCGTGGTTCCGCGAACATTCGCCCGATCAACATCCATTCTGGGTAGCGGAAAACGACTGTTGCGTGATCGGCTGGCTGGATTTCAAAAAATTCCTGCCGCGCTGTGCGTATCGGGGCACAGCTGAAATCAGTGTGTATGTCCATGAAAAGTTCCGGCGTCAGGGCGTGGCGCGGCGGTTATTGGAAGAAGCAGTTGCCCGCGCGCCATCGCTTGGGATTAACGCCATCGTCGGCCTCATCTTCGGACACAATCAACCGAGTCT
>JBKOXU010000036.1:0-4334 GCA_046725095.1 Verrucomicrobiota bacterium | reverse complement strand
GATCGCGTTCGTAGTAAATGCCACGCCGGTGGTGCATCACAATTACCGGCTCGGCGTTCCCGAGGCCGGGTTCTGGCGCGAGATCATCAACACCGACGCCGAGACATACGGCGGCAGCAACGTTGGCAATTACGGCGGCGTGCAGAGCGAAGATCGAGAGTGGATGGGCCGCCAGCATTCGATCCTGATCCATCTGCCGCCGCTGGCCACCGTGGCATTCAAGCTAGAAAGTTGATTCGTTCCCTTCGCGAAATCTTGACGATCTTGTCAATAGTGAGGACTGACTCCCTTTCCTTAACACCTCATTTCTTTCCTTTCACTCCGCCTTTGCGCGTACACACTGGACCTAGGAACGTATCGGCAGTCGTAGCACCGTAATAACAGGTGACGCCTCCCACGAACCCCGCGATAAAGATCAACGGCAGACCGATAGGCCCCTGGGTCAAACCTGAGATCGTACCATACAAAGCCATAAGCGCGGCGCCGCTGATGGTTCCCACGGGCGCGCAGATGGCAGGTCGCCAGAGTACCGACGCGCGTGGAACAAGAAAATAGAGTGGCACTAAGAATACTAACCATATCGGTAGCATTACGAGTGCAGTCCCCAACAAGCAGGCGCCAAACAAGCCTATGGCTTGCCAGCCCCCAAATAAGACGACCATTGCTATAGCACCAACAATCCAGCCAGCGCACACGGATAGGAGACTGCCCGAAATTTTTTGGAGCGGAGATGTGCTGGACTGGGCGCATCCGAATTCACGCGGAATTTTTCTTTGAGACCACACGGCCAGCAAAATAACAAATAGAAACGCGACGAAGACATAGGTGATGACGTCAACGAACATGCTTTTAAGAACTCTAACCCCCTCCTGGATAGACGTCTTTTGGAGGCAACCTCTCGTTGGGGAGACGGCCTGCCAAGTAATGGCTTTCCTTGGCGATACAAGGGGTAAGTGTACTGCGGATATGTCCCCCATTGGGAATATGGTCCGTCCTTATTTTTGACATAAAGCAAGGCACTTTATTGGCGATCAAGTACCTCCGAACTAAATTCGCCGTCGCTCACCCGGGTGCGGATTTTCATTTGTGGCCGAACCTCACGTGCTGTCCGGATCAGATTGCCTTTGGTATCTCTCGTGATGCTGTAACCGCGGCGAAGCGTGGCGTCGGGGCCGAGCACGCGTAAAATTCCTTCAATACGCCGGAAACGTTGCCTTGCGCTTTCGATTGTATGAGACGGCGACGCAAGCAATCGGCGATTGAGATCGAGAAGACGGTTGCGGCGCATCATGAGTTCGCGGGCCGGGCTGCGGGCTTGCAGCGCGGCCGCAATGTGCAGAAGACCGCGCTTGTAGTGATCGATCTTGTGACTGAGACAACGCCGCAAAGTCTCGCGGGCATGATCGAGCCGCTGTTGCGCGTCGCGCACCCGGTTGAATAACTCGCGCCCGATTGCGCGCGCGCAGTTGTCCATGTGCCGGCGAAGATCGGCTATGTCCGGGACGATGAGTTCCGCCGCTGCGCTCGGCGTTGGCGCGCGCAAGTCGGACACGAAATCACAGATGGTAAAATCGATTTCGTGGCCTACGGCTGAGACGATCGGAACAGGGCAATTGAAAATGGCACGCGCCATGATTTCTTCGTTGAACTCCCATAAGTCTTCGATGCTCCCGCCGCCGCGAGCGACGACGATCAGATCCAGAGGCAGCCAATTCTTGTTCGGCATCGCCAATTGACGAATTGCAACCGCGATTTCCTGGGCGGCGCCTACTCCCTGCACGCGGACTGGATTGATCAAAATTTGCAACCACGGGCCGCGCCGTTTCAAAACATTGAGAATGTCGCGAATGGCCGCGCCGCTCGACGATGTAACGATCCCGATGCGTCTCGGAAATTTCGGCAGAGCGCGTTTCCGGGCGGCATCGAAAAGTCCTTCCGCCTCGAGTTTGCGCTTGAGGTCTTCGAACTTTGCCTGGAGCAGGCCGACTCCGCGCGGCTGAAGAATCTCGACCCTTAACTGATATTTCCCCTGTGCCTCGAAAACCGTGACGATGCCGTAAACCTGCACCTGCGCTCCATCGACAAGCGGTCGTTGCAACGGAGCCATCGTATCGCGCCAAATCACGCAAGCGATTTGAGCCCGGGCATCTTTGAGTGTGAAATATTGGTGGCCGCTCGGATGCCGTTTGTAATTCGAGATTTCGCCCTGCACCCAGACCGCGCCAAATTTTGTCTCGAGTGCACCGCGGATTTGTCGGGTCAGCTCCGCGACGGTGTAAACCTTAGCGGTGTGCGGGAAGAGATCGGCCGTTAGTTGCATGGATCAGAACGTTAAAGCGATGAAGAGTTGAAACGTTGAAGCGACAGAAAGTTGCATTGACATCGCTTTAACGCTTTATCGCTTCATCTCTTCAACGCGTTTCGAACAGCTCGCTCTGCGCGCCCGCGGGAGGTTTTAACCCGAGCTTACGATATGCATTCGCTGTCGCGACCCGGCCTTGCGGAGTGCGTTTGATGTAGCCTTCCATGATTAGGTACGGCTCGTTCACTTCTTCGAGCGTGCCGGCTTCTTCGCCAATTGCGACCGCGAGCGAATTCAAGCCGACAGGACCGCCGTTGAACTTGTGAATCAACGTTTCGATGATGCGCTTGTCCCATTGATCGAAGCCGTCGCGATCAATCTCCAGCATGGTGAGCGCGCGGTCGGCCAATTCCGCGGTGATCTTCCCTTCGGCTTTCACCTGAACGTAGTCGCGCACCCAGCGCAGGAGATTATTCGCCGTGCGCGGTGTGCCGCGCGTACGCGTGGCGATCTCGGCCGCGCCTGCCGGATCAATTTCGACTCCAAGCAAGCGCGCGCTGCGCAGAATGATCTTCTGCATCTCCCCGGCATGGTAATAGTCGAGTCTCGCGGTCATCCCGAAACGCGATCGCAGCGGCGCGCTGACCATTCCAGCGCGCGTGGTCGCCCCGATTAAAGTGAACTTTGGCAGATTAAGACGAAGACTGCGTGCCTGCGGTCCCTGATCGATAATGATATCAAGCCGGTAATCTTCCATCGCCGGGTAAAGATATTCTTCGATCGTCGGTTGCAGCCGGTGGATTTCATCGATGAAAAGTACATCGCCTTTCTCCAGGCTGGTGAGAAGGCCAGCAAGTTCGCCGGCTCTTTCGATGACTGGTCCGCTCGTGTTTTTGATGTTCACGCTCATCGCGTTCGCAATGATGTAGGCGAGTGTCGTTTTGCCGAGGCCGGATGGCCCGCTTAAGAGAATATGTTCGAGCACGTCGCCGCGTTTTTTTGCCGCTTCCACCATTAATTCTAGTCGCTCGCGCACTTTTATCTGGCCGGTGAACTCGCTGAACGCTGGCGGCCGTAGCGAAATTTCGAAGGCGGCATCTGGTTCGGGCGGTTTCATGGGAAAGGGTTACTAACAGCTTTACACAGATGAAACAAAGATATCCAGAAGTTGCGTTTGGGGAGCGCGGGCATTCTACCCGCTGCCGCCGGCATGTTGCCGGCGACTCTCTGTTATATCCTGCGCACAAACTTCCCGAAAACATCCCATGGCTGGTTCCGCGGACTGCTCGAGGCTGTCCGGCAACATGCCGGACCGAGCGGGCAACATGCCCGCGCTCCCCAGAAAAACCGTCAGCTCGTTAAACCATTCAAATTCTTCGTGAGCACCAGCTCTGTGCCGCGGCGTTTGTGCAGGTAATCTACTTCATCAAAGGCGCTGCGAATGAGATATAAACCGAGCCCACCCGGTTTGATCATATCATGGGGCCGACCCTTCATTGCGTGTGGCACAACCTGTTCGCCGTAGTCGCGCAAACGCATGCGCACGCATTTGCGCAATCCTTCCATCGACAATGCGATCAGTTGGTCGTCCCGCAAACGGTAGGCGTAGCGGATGATGTTTGTGCAGGCTTCATCCACCCCCAGCACCATCAGTAACCGTTCCTTCTCCGAGAACGGGTAGCCATCGAGAAAATCGCGGACGCAGTCGCGCATCAGGGCGAGGTTTCCTGTATGACTGCAGAATTCAACGATCTTTTTGTTCATCGGCGGCCCCTCTAAGCTGAACAGATTCCGGCGTCCGTTCAACCCCGAACGCTTTCGGGGTTAGCGCAGACGAGTTTCGGATTGCGCGGACATGCCGCGCTTTGAAAGCGGCGACATTGTCGCCGCGCTCCAAAAACGCATGGACACTTGCTGAAACCACTGTTCAATTTCGCGTTATGTGGAGATTGTTTGGTGCACTCTTGCTTTCGATCACGCCGGCGTTGGCGCAGGAGAACGCAACTGCCTACGAAGCATTGCGCGTGGTTGG
>JBKOXU010000076.1:0-6155 GCA_046725095.1 Verrucomicrobiota bacterium | reverse complement strand
TTTGGTCAACCGGCTCGGGTTTGGGGCGATGCGCCTGACGGGCGAGGGGATCTGGGGTTGGCCGCCTGATCGCGAGAACGCGAAGAGAGTTTTGCGACGCGCAGTCGAGTTGGGAGTCAATTTCATCGATACCGCCGATGCCTACGGTCCGGAAACGAACGAGCTGCTTATTGCCGAATCGCTCTATCCTTATCCAAAAGGATTGGTCATTGCGACCAAAGGCGGTAACACCCGGCCCGGTCCCGGACAATGGGTGCCGGACGGGCGACCGGAGTATTTGGCACAATGCATCGATAAGAGTCTCAAACGATTGAAACTTGAGCGGATCGATCTTTACCAATTGCATCGCATCGATCGCAAGGTGCCGGTCGAAGAATCGTTGGGCGCGCTGAAGGCGGCGCAGGATGCCGGAAAAATCCGGCACGTCGGATTATCGGAAGTGACGGTGGCGGAAATCGAACGGGCGAAAAAGGTCGTGCCGATTGTCAGCATCCAGAACCGATACAACATCACCGACCATGACTCGGAGGACGCGCTCAACTACTGCGAGAAAGAAAAGATGGGATTCATTCCGTGGGCGCCGATTGGTGGGAGTGGGAGCCGTTCGTTGAGCAAGTCTGGCAATCCATTGGAAGCCGAAGCGAAACGTCACAATGTCAGTGTCGTGCAACTCGCGCTCGCGTGGTTGTTGCAAAAATCACCGGTCATGTTGCCAATCCCGGGCACATCGTCGCTCGCGCATCTCGAGGAAAACATGGCGGCGGCGAAACTCCAGCTCGGTGCGGAGGAGTGGAAGAGGGTTGAGGCGCTGGCGCGAGGAAGTTGAGAGCGTAAGGCTCCGTTGGAGCCACGCTCCTTTACGGAGTTAATTGTTGAGAGTTTTGCGCGGCGAAATTCTGGAGACGGCCTGCCCCTAGGCCGTTCTTAATTTCTAGATTCAACGGCGTGAGGGCACGCCGTCTCCAACGGCGAGCGAGCGCGGGCGGCGAGAGAGTTTCAACGCCGAACGTCCAACATCCAATTAAGAATACGCATCATAGGCGGTTTATGGTGCGGATGGGGCTATGCTGCCACCAGTTCGATCTTTAATTTGCGCCCGAGCGATCTTGCCGCGCGATTCAGGGTTGCCAGCGTGACCGACGTGTTTTCTGGATCGAGCAGGCGATGAATCGCAGCGCGCGACGTCCGCATACGTGCAGCCATCGCACTCTTGCTCAACCGCTGTTGCTTCATCAGGTCGTGCACTTTTAGTGCTACAGCGCTCTTAAGCGCGGCCGCGTACACTTCCTCGTGGAGGCCTTGCTTTTTCAGGAAGTTTTCAAAATTGCTTCCGCGGTGCTTGTTCTTACTTCTTGCTGCTTTTGATGTAGGCATTCTTGCGTTGCAGAGCCAAGGCTCTGTCCTCATTTGGAGTTTTCCTGGTTTTCTTGATGAAGCCGTGCAGAAGGAAGATTTCGCCTTCGTGCACAAAAAATAAAGTTCGCGCGATTCGATGGGGCAGTTTACTGCGAATTTCCCAAACGCCGGATCCTAAGTAGTCGACAAGTGGCATACCAAGGGGCCAACGAAATTGCACTGTCATGATATCAATCCCAATAATTTTTCGCTCCGCTTTCGGTAAATCTTGCAACCAGTCGCGCACCGGCTCATGCCCAGTTGCGGTTCGAAAGAAAACTGCAGGCAGGGCTGTGTCAGTGTATCATTTCTGATACGACTGCCAAGGAAAATCTACGTTCGGGGCCGTTGCTATTGACGATCGCGCCGCCAGAGGTGTGAGCGGAAAGGGCCAGGGCAACTGCGCTGGGCGCGGCGGGATCGAAGGCGGGGGCTGCTATGTGTCTGGTTATCGTTCTCGACTTCGTGCTTGGCAGTTCAATGTTTTGCTGTTGAAGTGTCTGCCCGCACGAGAAGAAGCATTTATTATGACCAAGAAATTTATGAGTTTACTGACGGCGATGGCCGTCGTCGGCGGCGCGGCGACGCTCTTTGCGCAAGAGGGGGCCAAGCCACCGAAGACGGGCGAGGGGACATTGATGATTGAGGGTAAGAACTATCCTCTGGCGCACGCGCTGGCTTATGAGACGACGATGAACGATGAGGATGTGATCGCGGTAGTTTTGAGCGGTCAGGCGATTCCCGGCGAAGAACTCAAGAAAGCGAAGGAAGAGGAAAAGGAAGGCCAGGACCCAGAGTTTAAGCGGCCCTACATCAGACTGGAGTTCACGAAGGCGGGGACACTCAAGCTCTGGAGCGCCGGCGCAGGCGGCACGTCGCTGGGCAGGCGCAGCGGTAATGCGACCGGGGAACTAAAGCTGCAGGATGGCCGGGTGAATGGTAAAGCCAGCCAGCCGAATGAGACCGAGGGGATGTTTCCCTCCGGCTTCGACGCCCGTTTTGATGTGGCGCTGCTCCGTGCTGGAGAATCTCTGCCGCCCACGGTCAAAAAAAAGCCGGGCCCGGCCGCCAACGTGAAGCCGTCGGTGACGGGCGTGTTCAAGGGGAACGGCAAGGAGGCGAAGCTGGCTCACGTGTCGGCACATTGGCGCGAGCCTTTTAATGATCAGCCGGGAATGGTGCTGGTGTTCACGGAAAAGGATCATTCCAAAGATAAGAAGCCGGACTTTAATGCTGCGTTCGGCAAGTTCGGCAGCGCACTGATTATCTCGCTCCATGAAAACGGCGACATCTTTGGCTGCCAGGTGGTCCATACCGCGCATCAGAAGCAGGGCTTTACCTCGCTCGGCCAGATCAAGACAAACAACTTCCAGTTTGCGGACGGCCAGGTGCAGGGAGAACTGGCTACCGATGGCCAGCTCGATACCTTTGGCGAGACCTGGGAGGTCAACCTTAAGTTTCTCGCGCCGCTTGGAGAAATCCCGAAAGAGTTTCAGGTCGCCGATTCGAAAAAGCCCGAAGAGGACGCAACGGATGACTCGGAAATTACCAAGCTGACGACCAAGCTCAGCGAAAAAGCCGCACCCGAGCCGACGAAGGATCAACTCAACGTCAAGGATCTGGCCCTCACGAAAGATGCGTCCGACGTCGAGTACAAGGAGCTTGTTGAGCACGTTGAGTTCAAGAGCAAGGCGAACGTGAAGAGTGTCTGTACCGAATTGGCGGCGAATCTCAAAGCCCAAGGCTGGACCAAGGAAGGCAGCGATCTGATCACGCCGGCATCCTCGATACTGAAGCGGAAACGGGGAGACGCTGAGCTCACGATCTTCGTAAAGCCGGAGAGCGGAGGAAGCGAGGTGAAGATCTTCACCGAAGGCCTCTCTTGGGACGAAAAGTAAGCCCGGCTGGTTTTTTGGCCGGAAGGGCCGGGAGAGTTAGCCGCGCTGACGGAGGTATCCTGCTACTAGCCAGGTTTTGCCCCGGCAGCGTAGCTCTTTTCCGCGCGAAACTCTGCCGGAATGCGAATCCTATTACGGAGGAGATCATGGCGAGAACTAAAACCAGTGCCGGATCGACTCGCGCGATCGGACGGCGCGGCGTTGCGAGCCGGCACAAAACTGGGGGGAGCGCCCGGCGAGTTTCGAAAAGCGGCGGGAAGCGTCCCGGTGTAGTGCACAAGAAGGGCGGCGCGAAGAAGAGAAAAGCTTTGCGAACGCGTAATGTCGGCAGAGGTCGCGTGCGCGGGAGGCAAAGCGGCGGCGGCGGCAAAGCCTCGAGTTTCACGGCGCGTCCCATCGGACGGACATTGGGTGTAGCTTTGGCCGGAGAATCGCCCCCCGCAGGCGAGCGAGGTGCCTGGGAGTTTGGCAAAGCAAAGCCGAGCCCGTAAGGCGAAGGAACAGTAACGGCTTTCGGCGAGCAGCCTTTGCTAAAACTACGGCGAGCCAAGGGCTACGACGTGACCTGCATTAGTATGCGTCTCAACAAAATGGACTACAGCTAAAGGAAACAATTTCAACTTAGGACCATGCATGCATCGTAAGTGGCTTATGATAGAGTACGTTTCTTAATGGATCGTCTTGGATTCAGGACCGGCCAAAATTGTTTCCGTTCCGCTCTGCGTTTTTGCGAACGCGCTCGAACTGTTTCTCAAGGCTGGCGAGATCTTCGTCGGCAAGTTTTTCCAGATCGACAAGTTCATTTCGAGCGTTTTTCAGCGCTCGAATTAATTCGTCGAGTTTCAAATGAACCGCTTTGGCATCGCGGTTCTGCGTATTCTGAATGAGAAAGACCATCAGAAAAGTAACAATTGTCGTTCCGGTATTAATAATGAGCTGCCAGGTATCCGAATAATGAAACATGGGGCCGGTTAGTCCCCAAATGAGGATAATGAGAATAGCGGTCGCAAAAGCCCAAGCGCTACCCAGCACCATCGACGAGCGCCTTGCAAAAATCCGAAAAGCATCGCTCACGACGCAAAAGAAATCTCGTGACTTTTCCTGTTCCTTAAGTTTTTTCTTCTGCGTTTCCATGGCCATAATATTTGTATTCGGCAGCTCGCAAGCCGGAAGCGGCGCTTATCGGCAGAGTGGAGAACCCGCAGAGCCGGCACATCAGGGCGGCCCTGCCATCGACCGCCCCCTAACGACGAAAAATTAAACCGAGCACGAAACCGACTCCGAGCGCGGTAAGGACCGCCTTGGTCGGGTTCTCGCGAACATATTCCTTGGTGTCGTCCTGAAAACTGCGGACGCGATGGAGCGCATCACCCCACACGTCTTCCGCCCGACCCTGATATTCATTGGCCATTGCCCCTGCGGCCGAGCGGAGATCTTCCGCCGCTTTGCGGGTGTGCGTGGCGCCAAGTTCTCCCTTTTCTACTGCCTGCGGAGGAACCGCAGACCCTTGATCCATTTGGTTTTCGTCAGCCATAAGTTTCCCCCTTCTTGATGACTTGTTTAACGTTTCGGTGCCGTTTATTTAGCGGCGACGTTGATGACGGATTTAGCTAACTTGGTTAGCTTTTTGTCGGTATCTGATTCTTCGGTCAAGGTAGTCTGAAGTACCTGCGCACCTTGCCTATCCCCGAGCAACTCGGCGTATGTCCGGGCGCAGCCATAACCGGCCATCTCATAGTGCTCCACGCGCTGCGCCGCGGCAATCAGCCCGGCATCGCGCACTTCGTCTTCAGCATCTTCTTCGATCATCTCGTCGCCCTCTTTAATCAAACCCTCCATGCCCTCACATTTCGGGCCGCGGGTTGACTCATCGTGGCTCGTCAAAATCTTTTCGAGACGCGCCGCGTGTTCCTTCGTCTGCTCCAAATGTTCTTCGAAGGCCGCCGCAAGCTGTTTGTTAGCAGCGGCTTTAACCATTTTCGGCAGCGCTTTTATGATCTGATTCTCCGCGCTGTAGAGGTCTTTGAGTTCGTGAATGTAAAGGTCTTTGAGTGTTTCCAGTTTCATATGTGTGTTTTAATTTCGTTGGTTTTCTTCGCCCTTGAGTCTTCGTGGAAGCGCCCTCGCCCCCAAAAATCTTTATGTGCAACCCCGCAGCAAAAAGATCAGGAGCAAAATCGGAATCGGGATTCCGAGAAGCCAAAGTAAAATATACCCAGTCGCACCCGCTTGTTTGATTTTGTTCGTTAAACGCATCTCAAATAATCCTTTCCTAACGTTATTGATTCGTAACTCTTCGTTGTGCGCAGGAACCTGCCTTGATCGTTGAAAACACACAATCGGGACGACGGATGATTGTCTAATCAGACAAAATCCTATCGGACATCCGACAAAGCCTCTAGTGGTGTTGTCGGCGTGTGCAATTCGTACCGTCACGATGCTTTTAAACGGCGACGTTTTGAGTCGCGCGGCTTTTTTTGCGGGGCGCGCAATACGATTCTAGAGGACAAACGCGTGTCAGCCTTCAGGAATTTCCTCATAAGCGCGAGTGCGGAATCGTTTTCTTTCTTCGTGTTCGACACCGTGCAATCCGAGGGCACAAACAAGTTGAAGTCCCGCATGTAGGCATCGTTGGCCGTGAAAAGAACGCAAAAATTTCCAGCAATCCCGGTGAGGATTAACGTCTGCGTTTCCAGATAGCGGAGAAGGGTCTCGAGGGTCGTAGAAAAGAATCCAGAGTGCTTCGGCTTGAGCACGAAGTAATCGCTTTCTTCGGGCCGCAATAATTTCACGATGTCCCGGGCGCGCCCATGTCGCGCACAATGCTCGACCGTACGCCGGAAATCGGATTTCCATCGCCCG
>JBKOXU010000132.1:0-4867 GCA_046725095.1 Verrucomicrobiota bacterium | reverse complement strand
ACCGGCAATGTCTAACTATCAATCCCATATAATAAGGACTCGTCAGCCACAGAATTGGCCAAAGCCTAGCTGCAAAGTGTCTGATGTCAAAGCCAAGAGGTGATATAAAGTGGGCACACAAATCGGCACACAAAAATGTGCTGAGTGAGCAGTGCATGCAGTGCGAATTTTTCCGAGGAAATTTAGTGCTTGTTGATTTTAAAAGAGTTGGCCAGCGCTTCTTTAATGATGACACCCCAGCCTGCGGCTTTGGCTTCCGCCAGCGCCCCGCACGCTGAAGGGTCCAACAAGTTCCAAGTTGCCTGTACACACTGAAACAGCGGTAAACCTTCGAATCTCACTGACAAGGCCTTGTGAAGGGTTTCCGACTGGCCAGGGCCACTCAAAGTCAAACCGATCTTAATTCCGCTCTGCGATAACCTGAACAGTTCGAGCAGGACTTCCTGGTTGTCCAGCACCCGGCTCTCGATGGTTGCCGAATGAATCTGATAGAGGTCAAGTTGCGCTCCGAGAAAACCCGAACTCTCTTGCCATTGACGTCGCAACAAAGGCAATGAGTGATCTTTGATGTCATGCTTTTCGGCATCAATGTGCCAATTGGCCGCGTAATAATAACCCCACTTCGTTCCTTAACCTGCGAGCAGGACTAGCTAGTCCCGCATCTTACGAAGAGTTACCGGGCGGCCGCTTAGGCGATACTGGAAATCCGTACCAAGCAATACAACCTGTTTTGCGTCCAAGTCACTCGGCTCATCCACGGTGATCTCGATCCAACAGGCAATATAGTCTTCAATCTCGACGCCCATTCCTTCTTCCCTATCAGTCAACAAACGGCCGACTGTTGCGCGAATCGTCGTTCCAGGGGTGTCTTCGTAGGACAGTTCAATTCGATCACTAGATTGGAGATTTAGCATTCCGCCTCCACATCCAATTCGGTTCTTGCTGACTTACTGCGGCACAGGCACTAGCTCCGGAGCGCCCTTGTTCTTGATCAGGACCACCAGGAACTTTGCGGGCTTCGTCTTGCTGGCGTTTCGGCCCACAACATGCATGTCCTCCGGGCCTTCGTAAAAAGTCTGAATATTCCGTCTGCGCCTTTCATACGTTCCTCCTTCAACAGTCGCGCAAGTGAAGCCCATGGCAAGAAGCGGGCCAACATCAATATTGATTTGCGTAACCATCAAGCGAGTCCTTTGTTAACGATTTTCGAAATCAATGTCGTTATTAGGTCAGATTGTCGCGAATTTCGACACGCATGGTTACATCTCGCCTTCCAGACCGGCGGTGTCACAAGAGTGTCTTGCGGATGAAGGCGTGAGTTAGAAGGTAGGTGTTGCTATCCCTTGCGCAGCCTCGATGGCTGCCTGACATTCGGCATCGTATTTAGCGGTTGGCAATGCCTTGAGTCGCTCCTCATCGAGCGGCCTGCCACACCGGGAGCACTGGCCATAAGTGCCGTCTTCAATTCGGCCCAACGCTTCGTCAATTTCTTCGATGAGTTGCGATTGACGGCTGGCGAGGTTAAGAGCCGTCGATTGATTGAGGTCAACCTGTGACATTTCGCCAGCATCCTCTACGCCGTCATTGCCTTCGAGCGCAGTGGCCCTATCGGCTCGCAGGTCTTCAATTGCCTGACGGCGCTGTTCGAGGAGAAGGTTACGAAAGTATTTTAGCTTCTGTTTGTTCATCACTCGCTGCTCCGACTTCTAGCGTGAAATTCTTATGCGGTTCTCCTTCAGAAGCCGCACCAAGACCACGAGACGTATCGCAAGGATTGGACCAATACCGATGACTGATTTTCCGCATGGTAAAGAAAGTCGCCGTACGTCAACCATCCTTCGCGAGTCCCACGAGATGGCGCCTCCCAATGCAAGGTTATTCTTGTAATGTTCCTGGTATCGAAGTGCCACGGTCAATTCGTTTTGTCGTAATGGCGACACGGAGAGACGGTGGCTCGACACCTGTTCGACACGTGCAACCCGGCCCACGGAGCGAGCAATCGAGCAGACTGAGAATCAGATTAGTCTGCTTAAGGCTCCCTGTGGAAATGCGATGGCAATGGAGAGTTCCATTTCGACGGTCTGAGCATTGCGTCACTCACAGTGCTAAAGTCAACGCGTCCGAAATGACGAAGGCTGAAAAGACAATCAAAGCGCCCCCATCGAATGGTAGCCCGACTCCACCTATGTCAGCGTGGAGTCCGCTGCGTCAATCTGCCTTCCGGGCACTTTGGATAGCGAGCGTGGTATCCGACATCGGCACATGGATGCAGGACGTGGGCGAGAGTTGGCTGATGACTTCGTTGACGCTTTCGCCTTTGCTGGTCGCCCTGGTAGAGACGGCAGGCAATCTCCCGGTCGTGTTAGCAGCTTTGCCAGCTGGAGCGCTGGCAGACATTGTCGATCGCCGCCGCTTGTTGTTGGTGATCCAGGCTTGGATGGTCATTGTCGCGGTGGCAATGGGCGCAATGGCTTTGATGGGATTGATGACTCCCGGACGTTTGCTCTCTCTGACTTTTCTGCTCGGCATCGGTTCGGCAGTCAGTAATACAGCATGGCAAGCGATCACTCCGGAGTTGGTGCCCGCAGAAGATTTGCCTGCAGCTCTTTCAATAACCGGCATTTCTATTAACATCGCGCGCGCAATCGGTCCAGCCATCGGCGGATTGATCGTGGCAGCGCTTGGCGCTTGGGCGGTTTTCTTTCTCAACGCCGGCTCGTTCCTGGCAATATCTATTGCGGTTTATCGTTGGCAGCCCGCGCCGCGTTCGAGCAAGCTTCCTCCCGAAGAGATCATCGGCGCAATGCGCGCCGGCACGCGCTATTTGCGTCATTCACCGGAGCTGCAAACCGTGATGGTGCGCTGCGGCGCTTTCATTGTTTGCGCCAGTGCATTGTGGGCGATGTTGCCTCAGCAGGCGCGGCGAGGTTTGGGATTGAGTTCCTTTGCTTACGGTGTGCTTCTTGGCTGTCTCGGTTTCGGCGCAATCGCAGGTGCCTGGTTGTTGCCTAGAATCAGAGATCGGCTCACCATAAATAAGTTCGTGGCCACCGGCACTGTGTTATTTGCTGTGGCCACCATTGCCCTCGCTTATGTCCATTCATTTGGGTTGCTCGCTCTCGCGCTGGTAGTCGGAGGCATTGCATGGATGTCGGTTTTGTCGGCGCTGAACATTTCGGCTCAGACGGCGACACCGTCGTGGGTACGCGCGCGCGTTATGGCCATTTACCTGCTGGTCTTCACCGGAGGCCTGGCCGCGGGCAGCGCTCTCTGGGGTTTCATAGCAACCCGGATAGGCATCTCCAATGCCCTTTCGTTATCAGCGGTGGGCTTGATTGTTGGTCTACCCTTGACGTGGCGTTATCGTCTGTTTGGCAAGCAGAGTTTGTCGCTGGCTCCTTCGCTGCACTGGCCGCAACCGGTAGTGGTGATTGACGCAGCCGCCGATGAAGGGCCGGCAATCACCTCGATGGAATACAAGATTGATCCAAAAACCGCCGAAGAATTCCTGCTAGCGATGAAAGAGCTAAAGGAGATTCGCTTGCGTGATGGCGCGATCCGTTGGAATCTGCTGCGCGACTCTGCTGACCCGGAACGTTACCTGGAAATGTTTGTGACTGAATCGTGGGGCGAACATTTGCGACAGCACGAAAGGATCACCGACGAAGATCGGAAAGCAGAAGAGCGCGCCCAAGCCTTTCACGTTGGGCCTCGCCCGCAAAGGATTACTCATTTTATCGCCGAAGGATTGCCGAAATAAGTTGGAGGATGGTCGCCCGCTTCAATTCGATTGACTCTCTCGCGGCTGACAAGGCAAGTCGTGGTGGCAAATACTCTTCATGGCTTGCGCCGAAGATTTGTCAAAGATAGCCTGCACCAGTCGCTGGGAACCGGACATGACTCTACCACGTTCCGGCTGTCGGGAAACGAACGGGGAATCCTGTTCGCTCCAGGTCAAGGACCTGCGCTCGGAGTAAATTTGCCGTCTCTCACATTCGCTGCAACTTTTATGGATTGCTCTCGGTGGCGTCAATAATTGTTGTCCTCAACCACCACGAAATACGTAAATCATCCGCGACCTGGTCAACTCTTCGACAGACAGATTTGTTCTTCCGCCAGGCGTTAACCACAGTCGGTGTGACTACTCCTTAGAACAACCACGCTATGTGACGTCTTCCGCACGTGGCATGGATCATGCTCACGACTTAGGTTGGAACGAATGTTCAGTGTTTGATTGAGGAAAGCGAGGCGCGATTTAAGATGCAGGAACAACAAGTGGAAAGTGTGAGCAGGCATGCGACGGCATAAGCGAAGCGGAGATCGACGAAATGTTGGCCGAGTCGTTCCCGTCGAGCGATCCGCCGCCGTGGACATTGGGGATTGATAAGCGCTGCGAGGCGTCAAAAAAGCGAATCGAAGCTAAACCGATGAAAGGGCTGCGGTCCGAGCCGCCGCTTGAATTCGAATTCGGTGGTCAGAGCGGTTTATCTCGATCTGCTTTGCCTAATGATGCTCATCTCAGTTTGTTCCGTAATGCGTTGCGCTTCCAAACGCAGCTGGTACCGCGGAGCTGCTTCCAAAGGCCGCAACGGCTGGCGAGTGGATAGCTACTGGCCGGCCACTCGCCAGCATCCTCAGTTTACTAGCGCAGGGGGAAACAGGAGGACGGAACATGATCAAACCAGTACGCATCCTGGGTATCGCTGGCAGTCTTCGACGCGAATCCTACAACCGCGCCGTCTTGCGCGCAGCGACCCAACTCGTGCCGGAAGGCGCTTCGATCGAAATCTTCGAACTTGACGGCATCCCTGGCTTCAATCAGGATGACGAGCAGAACCCGCCGGCGAAAGTTGTAGAGTTGAAGCAA
>JBKOXU010000191.1:0-7300 GCA_046725095.1 Verrucomicrobiota bacterium | reverse complement strand
ACTGCGGCGAATTGGTTTAACCCGAATGCGTTCGCCAAAACAGGAGCTTAAACTAGCATTCGCGCTCATATTGTCCCGACGCTACAATCGAGTGCTCGGCCCGCCAAAAGTTTTCACAGAGTATTTTGGGACGCGCATACCGAGACGCGCAACGGGCGCCTGGGTTAATGCGACCTACAGATAATTTTGAACAGCCTGCATGACGGAACATCTTCGCCCGCCATTATTGATCGTCGCAGATTTGCCACAGGCGCTGACGGATCTGTGCGGCGTCTCGCTGCTGGAACGAACGCGTCGCACGGCACTCCACCTTGGTTTTCGCGAGGCGACGATTTTATCCAATTCCAAACAATCCGTAAGGGAGCATTTCGCCAGGCAGTCATGGCACCGTGAAGATATCGCGCTGGAATTTCGCGAGCGCAAAGACCCGCAGCTCACGGTGGGCGACGTCCAGGAGTGCCTGTCCGCGGAGCGAATTCTCATGGTCTATGCAGACTTTTATTCCGATGAACGCCTTTTGCGCTCACTCGCTCAAGCACAGCAGGATTGTGTTCTCATCGACTCAGATGTGCCGTCGATCACGGCGCCATTGTGGAAGAATTCCGACGCGCATTCCTTTGGTCGGGGCCCTTGTGCAGCGATGCTCTCGAGCGAATGGCTTTCAAGAAAGAACGGAGGCGCTGTCCTAAAGCAAGAGCTCGAATCTGACCTAATGACAAGCTACATCGCCGCTGTCGATGCTGCCAAACATCAGGCGTACATCGTGGACATGCGCACGAGTGTTCGGCCGATTTTTTTTCCTGCGCCTTCGCCCGAGTGCCGGCCGCTGGCGGAGCGTCTGCTGCGCGACGCGACACAAAAAGGTGTCCTTGATTTTCCAGCCCTTGTCCACGCGCCGATTGAGAAGTGGCTTGTCTCACATCTCTGTCGAACAAGCATCACTCCAAATCAGATCACGCTTGGGACCGGAGTTCTCGGCTTCAGCGTGACCGTGCTTTATGCTTTGGGATACCTCTGGGCTGGAGCACTGCTCGCCTTGATTATTGGAGTTCTCGATGGCCTTGATGGGAAGCTGGCGCGCCTGACAGTTCAGATGACAAAAACCGGTAAAGGGGAACACCTTCTTGACTACGTGGTCGAGATGTCGTGGTGGGTCGCGCTGGCGTATTATTTTCACGCCACGGGCCAGGTCAGCTACGCCTACGCGCTTTTACTTGCTTTCTTTGCCTTCAGTTCGCTCGAACGCGTCGCCCGAGGATACGTTCAGCGACGAGTCGGTCGAAGCCTGGACGATGTTTCCCGATTCGATCGACTCGTGCGCTCTGTCGCGGGACGCCGCAACATTTACACGTGGCTGTTCACGTTCTGCCTTGTGATTGGCGCCCCAGCAAAGGGCTTCATGTGGATTTGTCTCTGGGGAATGGCGAGCGCGGTGATCCACATCTTCCGCGCTCTACAGATTCGCTACACGTTCCCCAACAAAATTGCCGCAGCGATCTCGTAGCACAACCTCGGTGTGCAATTGTCGATTCTACGGTTACTTAAAAATCGAAATCTGCGTGCCACGGGGATGGCTGACAATAATGCGGCCATCTTTCATTTCGTGAATCCAATCGCAACCTTCCGCGATGACTGGGTTGTGCGTCGCCAGGAGCAGAGCCTTCCCGCCTTGCTGCACGATGTCTTGCAGCAATTCAAAGGCGCGTTCCGAATTCGCTGTGTCGAGATTGCCTGTGGGCTCGTCTGCCAGGATCACCCGCGGATCGTTGGCTAATGCGCGCGCGATAGCGACACGCTGTTGTTCGCCTCCCGAAAGATGACGGCTGGGTCTGCGCAGTTTGTCGCCTAATCCTACCGCTTCCAGCAATTCAGCAGCTCGCTCACGCATCTCGTTATCGGAAAGCTGTCCCAGCTTGCGCATTGGGATCATCACGTTCTCCTGCGCCGTGAAGTCTTCCATCAGGAAGTGGAATTGAAAAATGAAGCCAATGAACCTGCTCCGTTTGTGTGCCATCGCGTCATCGCTCAGGTGCAATACTGGCTCCGATTCGATTGAAACCCGACCGGCATCGGGCGGATCGAGCAGACCGAGAATATATAGCAACGTGCTCTTGCCGCATCCGGACGGGCCGACAACCGCGTGGATACTACCTGGCTCGAGATCAAGCGAAACTCCGCGAAGCGCGTGCACGCGCTCCTCCTCTTCGCCGAGGTAGCGTTCGATGTCCGTGCAACTGAGGCAAATCTCCGCGTTCATCTGGCACCTCGAATTGTTGCCACGGGTGGCAGCTCGGCGGCGCGGCGCGCCGGCACATAACTCGCGATGAAGACGGCGAGGATCGCCAGCAACGTGGCGAAAACGTAGTGCCGCCAATCCCAAGTCACCAGGAAGTAATCAGCGAAAAGCAAACCGCGAATTCGAATAGGAATGTGCGACACACCCCAGGTCATTAACGCGCCGAGGAAACAGCCGATCACCGACCCGGTCACCGCGATCAACGCGCCTTGCCACAAGAAAATCGCGCTGATGTCTATCCGCCGATAACCCATCGAACGCAAAATTGCGATTTCCTTTATTTTCGCGAGCACAGACATCGTCAGCACATTAAAAATGCCAAAACCGGCGAGCAGGATGATAAGAGAGACGGTAATGGCGGCGGACATTCTTAAGGTGAGAAAAAGTTGCAGCGTGCTCTCCTCGCGTTCCTGCCAGCTCGATGCGCCATGCTGAAACAGCGTTTCGAAATGCCTGGCGAGAGCCGGCGCGCGATCTGGATCGCGCAGTTTATAGATGATCATCGACGCCCCAAACGGCCTTTGCAGCAGGGTCTGAGCAATCCTTGCATGTGAGTAAACCCGGGTTGCATCGATTGATCCGACTCCGGCGCGCGCGATCGCCGCTACGGTGAAACGCCAGTATTCGCCGTTGGGCGAAAGCAATTGCACCGTGTCGCCCACCCCGGCTTGAAGCATCTCGGCCAACTTGGAACCAACGATGATCGAGCTGGTGTTATTGCGGAAATCATCGAAGCTCCCTTCAACCAATTGATGCAGAAGATCCGTCGTTTGCGCGTGCTGCATCGGTTCGATGCCGTAAAGCTCGACAGTTGCATTCTCAAATCCCGCGCGTGCGCTGACTGTGCCACGCAGGACTGGTGAACAGGACACGACGTCGGAAAATTGCCGACTGACCCGCATAATTTCGTTCGCATCCGTAATCCCCTCGAAGTAGAGGCGCCGTGGCCCTTTCCCGTTTGAGGTCTTCGAAGAGACCATGAGGGGTTCGTAGCGAGGACGGAAACGCGACTTGATAACGAGCGCGCCGTTGCTACCGATGGTCGAATCAATGAAATGCTGGGCAAAGCCCTGTGTCTGTGCCTGGGTGCAGATGAAGATGGCGACACCGAACACGACACCACTAAGACTGAGGAGCAAGGCCCGTTTGCGGTGCGTCAAAAAACGCAGCGCAATGTAGAGCGGCGGTGTCATGGTTCCTTCGGCAGCGGCGGCAGGCTGACCATTCGTTGCCGTACTGGCTCCCCGGGCCGCAACTTGTCTTGGTTGGAAACGACGACGCGATTGCCTTCGGAGAGACCGCGGACCGCTTCCGCAAAATCGAGGGTCCGAAATCCAACCTCAACCGTGCGAGAACGCACAACGCCTCGTTTGACTACCAAGGCTTGATCGACGGTCAGGGCGCGAGTTGGAACGAGCAGAACGTTTGGATGTGTGCCCGTGATAATGTTCATTTCGCCAGTCATACCGGCCATCAAATTGTCGGGAGGATTTTCCATCTCCAGCACGATGGTATACCGCTGCGTAGTCGGGTCGGCTGCGGGCTGGATGGATGCTACGCGCGCGGTGAAAGTCCGGGTTCGATAAGCATACAACTGCAGCTTTGCCTTCATTCCAGGCTTCACCTCGCCTACGTCTTCTTCGTTAACCTCGCCGCGGACGTAGTTCTTACGCGAAGACACCGTGAAAAGCTCATTGCCGTCCGAAACCAGTTCGCCATCAATGGTTTGGACATTCGTCAGCAGTCCGTCGATGGGGGACTGAACCTGGGCGCTCTTCATCTGCGCCTCGAGCTTTTTGGCGGCTTCCCCTAAAGCGTTGAGATTACGATCGCGCTCGATGCGTTCCGTCTCCACGACGCCTCGCAGCCGCTTCACTTCGCTCTTCGCCTTTTCGTATTCGACCATTGGCACGTTGCCTGACGAGACCACTTTTTCGAGCCGTTGCAGATTGTCTTCTGCCGCCTTGAGCAGCTCCGAGGACGGGAGGGCGAGTTCGGCGCGTTGCACGGCGGCATCCAAATCCGCGCGAGCTTGCTTGAGTTGTCGGGCGGTTGTCTCATCGGCAATGGTCGCCAGCAATTGCCCTTTCTCCACGCTCTTCCCGATCGCGCCACGTCCGGCCGAGAACGGTTCTGCCAACTGGATGAACCCGGAATTTTGAGCGCGAACATGCACCACAAACGCGGGCTCAATTCGCGCCGTCCCGTAAACTGCGGAGATGGCCGTGCCCCGACGGACGGTAGCCACTTCCGCCACTGGCATCAGGAAGTAGTATCCCACCGCGAAAACAAGCGCGATCAGCGCTACGCCGCTCCACAAAACCCTTTTTGATTCCGGCAATTTCAATTTGCAGGAACTAATGCACGTTTTGCGCGGTGTCGTCGGAAAATTGAAAATAACGTCCGGTTGCGCGGTCCCATTCCGCGACTGCCAGATTGTGCTGATAAATGGCGTCCAGCCATCCACTTCTGGTTTCCAGAAAGGCATTTTGCGTCTCACGGTACTCGAGTGATGACCCGAGACCGTTGGCCAGATTTTGCTGTACTACATTTGCGCTTTCTTGTGCAGCCGCGGACGCGGCCGCGAGCGATTTTTCGCGGACCTCGGTTGTTTTCAGATCGTTCGCGATGCGCGACAGTTCGCGGCCGATATTTGCTTCCAGTTTCCGGAGGGTCAACTCGTTTATCTCCCGCGTAGCGCGCGCCCTCAGAGCTGCGCCCCCTACTTTGCCGTTGTCGACGACCCGCCATGTATATGCCACCTTCTCGCGAATTTCCGACGAGATAAAGTCCTGGGTCCTGCTGGTTGAGCCTTCACGATGAATTCCCGTGATCGGGACGTAATCGCCTGCAATACTTCCTGTCATGGCAGGATAATAGTCGGCTTCGATAATCCGTTGATCTTCGTTGGCAGCTCGCACAAATAAACGGGCGAGTTTGAGATCGGCCCTTCTCTGTAAAGCCGCTACTGTTTCGAAATCAAGGTCGATCCGCATCGGAACAGATTGCAGTTCGCCTTCAGGCTCGGGCAACGATGCTTTCGCGGCCGGATCGATAGCCATCGCTTCGGCCAATTTCAATTGTGCATCCAAATGCCACCTGTGCGTGCTTTCAATTTGCGGGTCCAGCTCAGACGCCTGGACCGTCGCGCTTGCAAACGCGCTCCGATTGGCCAACCCGGCATCGTAACGATTTTTCTGGGTAGCAACATTCTCTCGCAGCCTTCGCCGTTGTTCTTCCCGGATAGATTCCAGCGATCGGGTGTAAAGCGCCGTGTAGAAGGCCAGCCGCGCCGCGTGTAATTGCTCCACGACGGCAACATTCAATTGCTGTTGCGCAATCAAAACTTCGATATCTCCGCGTCGGAGTGAAGATGGCACCCCGGCGTTGAACAAGGTCTGCGTTAAGGAGCCGCGCCCCAAGGCAAAGCCCTTTATTCCGCTCTCACCGGCCCGGTGGCCGCCCTGAACACCGGCCGGAACACCCACGTCGGCGCGCGGCCAAAGAACGGAACGAAAAACAAGACGTTGCCCAGCCGCCTGCTCAAGGCCTGATTTCGCTTCTTGGATGGCGGGGTTTTTTTCAAGTGTGGTTTGCAGAACGGTCTCAAGGGTGATGGCATACGCTGGATGCGCAAAACAAGGTGCCAGAGCAAGAGCAACCAATTTCTGCATTGCGATGGCCCTCGCCAACAGCAATCGCGCGAGGTGTGCTGGGGAGCACAGGCTTCCAGCCTGTCGCATTCGGCCGCTGCGCCGAATGCATTTGCGCGCACAAACTCGCGCAGTGCCCGAAGCGGTTCGCGGCAAGCTGCCGCGAACTACAGGCTGGCAGCCTGTGCTCCCCAGAGCAAGAGCACGTCGTTTCATCGCTGGCTTAGTTTCGCTGGCGGACGCGCCACATCGGAAGCTTGCGCCGCGCTACGATTGTCGTTCTTCGCATTTTTCATTTTGGATCCGAAATCGAGCGCTTCCGCGGAACTTGAACAGGCGTGCGCGAGACGCGCAAGAGCCACGTTATGCAAATAAATTGCACTCAATCGAGTGGTGCGGGTCCGAGTTACATCGGAGGCAGCTTGCAGGATGTCGAGCTGCGTTCCCAATCCGGCGGCGAAATTGCCTTTGGCAATCTCCAGAGCCTCGTCTGCCGTCTGCACATTTTTTGTTTCCGCCTGGAGAACGCGGTCAGCTTGTTCAAAATCGAAAAATGCACTGCGCACTTCCGAGGCAACGGCACGCCGAGCCGCTGCCAGCGCCTGCACGGCTGCTCCGCGCCGGGCCCGTGTTGCCTGCATCCGCCCTTTGGTGGCAAACCCGTCGAAGATATTCCACGTCGCGTTTATTCCGACCACATAGCCATAATTAAATTCCTGACCGACTTCCGGATCGCGTTCGCTGTAAACCTCGTACCCGGAAAAAGCCCGGACATGTGGGCGCGATGCGCTCCGGTCCAGAATATATTGCTGGTCTTCGATCTGGATATCCTTCTGCCGGGCTTTGATTACCGCCCGATTCGCATCGGCCCGAGCAAGGCAGTCGTTCAGGTCGGCATGGTTCGGCTGATATTGCAACTCTCCCGAAACCTCGAAGGAGGTCGCCCTGGCTCCGGGACCAGCGTCGGCGCCAAAGAGGTCGCCGAGCCGGAGGTAGGAATTTCTCAATTGTGTTTGCGCGTTAAAAAGTTCTGGCCGCTCGTTGGCAAGGGCCACTTCAGCGCGCTGCACGTTCAATTTGCCGACAATGCCGGCGCTGAAAGCTTGCTGCTGGCTCTTGAGTTCCTCATCCAAGACGCGCACCGAATCTTGACGCACCCGCACTTTCGCCCGATTCAGGAGAAGTTCGTTAAAGGCGATCCGCACATCCATTGCCACCCGGCTGGCGATCTCCTGCAACTCATAATTCTGCTTCTCGATATTCAACCGCGCGATGGCCACCTGACTAGACACTGCTCCGCCAGTATAAAGATTCTGTTCGAGCCGCAGCGTTGCATTGTAATCTTCCTCCC
>JBKOXU010000129.1:0-31017 GCA_046725095.1 Verrucomicrobiota bacterium | reverse complement strand
TCGTGCGTCGCTTCGCCTAACGACATCAATTGCGCCGGTGGCGCCATCAGGATTTCCACCGGCCGAAGATATTTGTCGATGACGCCATTCCACGCCGCGACCTGCTTCGAAATCTGTTGCGCCCAGTAAGTGCGCGGATCGATTTCCTCCGCGCGGTAGTGGAGCAGAAGATCCTGCGCGGGCTGTCGAGCCGCCCGTACGCGCAGGATGATTTCCTCCAGATCCACCGGCTGGCTCGTGGTCAGTTCGGCCAGGCGGAGAAACGCCGAAGGGCGTTCCGCCTCTTTCATGGTGGCGGCGATTTGCCGGAGCACGTTTAGCGTGTCGGCTATTCCACGCAATGCGCTCGCATCCAGAAGGGGACGCACCGCTAGTTCAATGCAACTCGTTTCGAAAGTCCAGAGGCTCGCGAGCAAATTGCCGCTATCCACTGTCGAGACGTAGCGTGGACGCAATGGTTCCAGCGTGCTCAGGTCGTACCAATTAAAGAGATTGCCTTCGAAACGCTCTAGCCGGCCCACGGTTTCGAGCGTGCCAAGGTTGCGGGCCACGAAGTCGTCGATTGTAATGTAACCGAAGTCATTCGCCGCCACGGTCGCTAGCATCCACAGTCCGATGTTCGTCGGTGAAGTGCGCAGGAAAATTTCCCGGATTGGTGTTTCCTGGACATTGTCCGGCGGCAGCCAGGAGGTCTGTGGCCCGACGAAATCGTCGAAGTATCTCCAGGTTCGTCGGGCGGCCGTGCGCAGGAATCGGCGATCGTCCCCCGCCAACATTCCGCCGCGCCAACTCTTCGCGGGGCGATCGATCAGCATAACCGCCACTGGAAAGAGTGCCCACAAAAGGAGGAAGGGAAGCATGGCTATCAGTGACGCAGTTCCCCACCAGGCCGCGCCGACGAAAAGGACCATGCAGGCAGCGGGGATCCAAAGCCTATTGAGAAGAAATTGCCGTTGCCGACTTCTCGCCCGACGGTGGGCATCCAGCGCCGTCTCCCATTCCAGCAGCAGCCGATGTGACGTGATTCGCCTGTAGGTTACGCGAACAATGGCATCGAGTGCCATGCCCGCGTAATCCGGCAGAAAAATAACCGCGAACATGGACCGCAGGAGACGGTCGCGTGGCTCGCGCCAAAATCTCGTCCCGGGCGGCGGCGGATGGAATAAGAGGCCGAGAAGAGCATTTAGGACCGGCCATAACATCAGGCCCGCGATAATCCCGCTCCACAGCATCGGAGCACGCGTAAAAAACCAGCCCGCCAGGAGGAGGGCTACAATCCCCGGTGGCACCAGGCTACGGCGCAAATTGTCAAATATCTTCCAGCGATCAAAGGCGGAAAGCGTATTGGATTCCACCTTGCCGCCGCCTACGGGCACGCGTGGCCTCAACCAATCAATGATTTGCCAGTCGCCGCGAATCCAGCGGTGCTGCCGGCTCCACCACGCGATGTAACTATTCGGGAAGACATCGAGCAGCTCGATGTCTGTCGCCAGCCCCACGCGAACGTGACATCCTTCCAGCAGATCATGGCTCAACAAGTGCGCTGTTGGAAATCTTCCGGACAACAGGCGATGAAACGTGCGCAATTCGTAGATGCCCTTGCCGTGATAACTGCCTTCTCCGACCAGATCCTGGTAAACATCGGAGACGGCGTGCGTGTAAGGATCGATCCCACGCGGATCGGCAAAGATGCGTGAGAACCATGTCGCTCTCGCGCTCGGCAGCGAGGCGCTGACACTGGGTTGAATGATCGTGTAACCGCGAATCACGCGGCGGCCATCGGGCGAAAATCGCGCCTGATTCAGCGGATGCGCCAGCGTTTCGATCATCGTCCGGGCGGTGTCGCGCAGCAGTTGGGTATCGGCATCCAGCGTGATGACAAACCGAATGCCGTCGAGTTGCGCGGGATCGCCCACGCGGAGGAATCCTTCCAGCTCAGGCGCGGATTCACCAACAAGGAATCGGTTAAGTTGCTCGAGCTTCCCGCGCTTGCGTTCCCAGCCGATCCAGCGCTGCTCGCTCTCACTCCACCTACGACCGCGATGAAAAAGAAAGAAGCGTCCGGCTCCATGCCGGCGATTCAGCTCCTCGATCCCGCGCGACACAAGGTCGATTGACTCTGCGTCCTCCGGCATGCTTTCCCGCGGCGCGTCGGCAAAATCGGCCAGGAGCGAGAAGCGCAGATTCGCATCCGTATTTCCGAGGTAACGAATTTCGAGGCGATTAAGTTCGTTTTGGATCGCGTTCGGAGTGGTCAGCAGCATCGGCACCACCACCAGGGTCCGGCAATCATCGGGAACGCCTTTTTTTGTAAAGGACATTTTGGGCAAGACCTGCGGCGGCAGGAGTGAAGTGACCAGATAATTCACGACCAGCACCGCCACTTCACTCGCGGGCAGAAGCAGCAGAACTCCCAACAGCCCGAGCGTCAGCGCATGAACCGATTCAGAAACAAAAAGGAGAGGCGCTGCCACCATTGCAACCGCGAGCACGAAAAGGCTTCCGAAATACGTGCCCGCCGCGTGCCCGCGAAGCCATCGGCGCCAGCGTTCCGCGAACGGCACTCGCGTGCTTATCGCGCGCTCGAGCGTTGGCCGGCCGGCGTCGATCAAATAATAGCCGACGTGCCGCGTGACCTCGTCCTCCGCCGCCTTCGCCAGCGCGAGCGCCTGGTCGATGACTTTTTGTTCCGAACACTTTGACCACTGGGCGATTTCTTCCACCGCGCTCCGGCACCGATCACGCGTCTCAAAATCCATGCGGGCATAAACGCCGACGGGATCGGCCGCCAACTCGCTCTCCGCCCAGCTGATTGATTGGAAAAGCTCCCGCCACTGCATCTGCGCAAGGCGGCGGCAACTGTTGATCACATTGGCGAGCGCAGTCTGCTGCACCGCCTGGCGCCGATGTTCCTGCTGAATAACTTCGAGCAGCGGAGAGCGAAGCGTGCGTTCCAGCCAGCCAGTCACTATCGGGAGCACCGTTTCTTCGTCGTAGAGGTGCGCGACCAGTTCGCTCGAAAAGTGGGCCGTCGGCTCCGGATGCCGTTCCACCAGTTCCTCCATTCCCCGGAGCAAACGCGGCGAATCGTGGCGCGCGGCGGTGATGAGTCGATTCGCCCAAAAGTCCGCCTGCTCACTCTGGCTTTGTAATTGCTCGACCTGGATCGCGAGCGCGCGCAGGCGCTCGAGTAACTGCAAACGCAACATCAGTGGTAAGGCCCAGAGTTCTCCGATGTCCAGCGGCGTGATCTCCTGAAAAGCGATTAGAAATTTCCGGATGATCTCCGGTTCTAAGGCACCCCCACTCTCGGCCACCATTTCCGAGGCCACCTGGTAAACCCTGGGCAAACCCGTCTGAGGGCCGCTGGCGATGAGGGGCAATTCTCCATAATATTTTTGCGGGAGACTTCGTCGCAAATCGGTCACCTGTTCCCGAATTAAATAGGCATTATCGAGCAGCCATTCCGCCGAAAGGGTGAAGGCGTGGTGGACTTCAGCCGACATCGTGAGACTCGCGTTTGCCCATTCCAGCGCGCCCTCGATCTCGCGCAACCGGCGCAGAAAGGATGGCCCACGCGGCTTCGCATCGCGGCTGACCGGAATCGCTCGCGCGAGGCGCGCCGCATCTTCGACGAGACGCTGACTCGAAGGCAGTTCATAACCGAGCGGTCGACCGGTCGGTTCGAACGGAAAGGGAGGCGGCGAATGAAAAGCAAACGTCACGGGCGGCTCTGCTTCCACGTCCCGCAAAATCACGAGCGCACGCGCCGCTTCGCTGGCTTTGACCTCGGCCATCACAAGCGTTTCGTCCGGGAGGATCGTGCTCGCGCACCGGGCCAGCCTCTTCTCATCAACATGCTGCTGAAGCAGCCGGACGAGAATCCATCCGCTGAGAGCGCCCGCCAATGCAAACGCGGCTAGCAACAACGCCAACACCCCTGGCCGCGAACTCGCCTGAATTCCGCTCTGCCAAAAGACGAACTCTCCGATGGCCAGGCCCAAAGCCGAGGCGGCAGCCGCTCCGCTAATCGCCGAGACGCCATATTCCTCGACCCGTGTCCGGCCTCCGGCCGAAGCGTGGATTGCAGCGACGCGACGAAACCGGGCCCGATAAAGGTTCTTCAGTACAACCCGACCGGTCCCCGGGCTTTGGAAAATGCCAACGACCAAAACGCGATCACTATTCTTCCGCCAAAGCCTCATAACGGAACATTACAGGATATGACTTGGGAATATCGACGGGATTGTTCGACTTTGGCGATGGCGTCGGATTGTTTCTGGGATCAAATGATAGCTAATCGGCTTCATGGCTGACTTTAGAAGATTCGGATTTGGTTCAGGAAATATTGCTCACCGCTGTGCGCCGCTATGAGAAGTTTGGCGGCCGTTCATCGGAGCGAAGCTAACCCGGTCGATCGCGGCTACAGATTCTCCGCCGGCAGATTCTCGCGGGCATGACGAAGAGCGCGCGACATCCAGACGAGCTCGTTGAGGAACTTCTCGACGCGACCGCTGTAAGCCGGGTCGGTGATTTTTCCGGTAGCGGGATCGAAAAGCTTTCCCGCCGTGCCGAAATAAACGTCCCAGAAAATCGTGACCAATCCGAGCTCACGTAGTACCGGGAGCAGGCTCTGGATCATACGCGCGCCACCGAACGGACCGGCTGATACACCGCAGACGCCGACCGCTTTGTGAATGTATTCTTTTAGATTTGTATCGAGCACGTGCTTCAGCAAACCTGGGAAACTGTGATTGTATTCCGGCACTACAAGGATGAGGCCATCCGCCCGCGCCACCGTCGCTGAGAACTGACTATTCTTAAGGGCTTCGCCGGCATCATCCATGCGGATGGGAATTTTCCGTATATCGATCAATTCAGTTTCGATATCGCTCCGCTTTGACACTTCGCCGAAAACGAAATTGGCGACGGGTTCGGTTAAGCGGCCCTGGCGCGGTGTACCGATAATGACCGGAAGGAAAACGGGTCGAGTCACCTCTTGCATAGTTATGCTTCGATTTGTCGTAGTAGCCTAGGCAAGCTTACAATCAACGCGCGAGCGAAATCGTTCCGGTCACCATCGCTCCATTGGAGCAGCACGTCCCGGGTTTATACCGCATCGTCGCGCGCGCTCGGGAAACAGCCACTTCGGTGTAGCTGACCGTGGCTGCATCGGACCGATGCATGCAGATCGAGAACAGCCCGCGCTCCGGTAATGCGAGCGATACAGGCGCCGCAGCCAATCGAGCCGTCCTGCGGACTTTTTGTTCCGGACGGCTTTGCAAACTCGATCGCGTTCGCGTTCTGCCTTTGACTCATCGAAGCCGGACGAAAACCAGTGGCGCAATTTCCATGGGTGTCTGCGCATCGAGAGCCGCTCCCCATTCCGTAACGCTCTTTTCTAACAGAATGATTGCGATCAAACGAAACGGACGCAGCCGGTTTAACGGCAATTCAGCCAACGTCTCTGCGATTTCTTCCCTTGAAGATTTCACGGCTGATGATGTCACGCTTCGGCTCTCGGTCGACGCGGTGCCAGTTGATCGATGCGAGACAAATTCCGGCGTCGTTAGCCGCTCTGGTCGCGACCGGTGTTTGCACATTTGCCTAAGCATCGTACGCAAAACTAAATGAATTATATGCTGCTGCGTGTCACCGCGTTTGTCTTCGCTGCAATTGTTGCCCGAGGCGTGCCTGGTCAGACGCTTCGGATGGAGAAGAAATCGTGCTGCACAGCAATCTCTTCCCGGACGACGTTGTTCGCCGCTGCGACTACAGCAGCGAATACGACCGGCGCCAATGGAGTAAAAGGCGCGGCGACGGACCCGCCGACTGTTTCCACTAAAGGCTGGCCACCTAAGCCGTCGCCAGACGGCATGGTCTGGATTCCCGGCGGCGAATTTGCGATGGGTGCATTCGTCAACGGCCATGGCAGTTCCGAAATGGCGATGCCATCGAATGACGCTGAGCCGATTCATCGCGTCCGGGTGAACGGCTTTTGGATGGATAAGACGGCGGTGACGAACGAGCAGTTCGCAAAATTTGTGGATGCGACCGGCTATGTCACCATTGCAGAACGGACGCCGACGAAAGAAGAATTTCCGACCGCGCCCGCCGAAAATCTGGTTGCTGGCTCTGTTGTCTTCACACCGCCTGATCACGAAGTGCCGCTAAACAATCATTTCCAATGGTGGAGTTACGTGAAGGGCGCGAGCTGGCGGCATCCGCTTGGGCCGGACAGCGACATCAAGGGAAAAGAGAAATATCCGGCTGTCCACATCGCCTATCCCGACGCCGAAGCGTACGCGAAATGGGCCGGCAAACGTGTGCCGACCGAAGCCGAGTTTGAGTTCGCCGAGCGCGGCGGACTCGCGGAAAAAACTTATGCCTGGGGAGACGAATTCCGGCCGAACGGCAAATGGATGGCGAACACTTATCAGGGACAATTTCCCGTAAAAGACAAAGGCGATGACGGTTTCGCAGGCGTTGCTCCGGTCGCCAAGTTCCCGCCAAACGGCTACGGCCTTTACGACATGGCTGGCAACGTTTGGCAATGGTGCAGCGATTGGTACCGTCCTGATTACTACTCGGAGCTCGCGAAAGCCGGCGGCGTAACGAGTAATCCCAAGGGACCGAATACTTCGCTCGATCCGGCTGAGCCTAACGAGCCGAAGCGCGTTCATCGCGGCCGCTCGTTTCTTTGCAATGATCAATACTGTTCTCGTTACATCGTCGGCGCCGGCAAAGGCGAAGTTAACACCGGCACGAATCATCTCGGCTTCCGTTGCGTGAGATTTGCGAGCTAGGACCTTCAGCCAATTGGCATCAAGTCGAAAAACTAACCTATGCCAATGAAAAAGAAGACCATCGTTTTCCTGACAATTTGCTTCGCGATCTCGATTCAAACTGTTTACGCAGCCGCCATCCGGGCTCGAACAACCCTTTTCGTCCAGACCAACGAAACCATCGCATCCACCGATCCTGTCGGAAAGAAGTTCGCTGCCCAGCTTTACCGGGACGTCGTCGCGAACGGCAAGCTCCTGCTGAGCGCCGGCACTGGGTGTTGTGGGCCGCGTAAAGAAATCACGCGGGCTCGGATCTAAGCCGCTAATCCTCGACCTGACACACCTGACCATCGGCCAACGTATGGTTCCCCTCACAACGGAGGGATTTCGAGCGGACAATATCCGCTTCACGACCCGGCGCGGAATTTCGGTCGGCGGTGGCTACTTTCAGCTTCGGGTTGGAACACGAATGCAGTTTCGTCTGTCTAAGCCGGTCGATCTCGGCGGCAGCCGCGACCACGGCGTTGGACGCTGAGCGTTTTGTTTATTGATAAGACCAACGTCCACTGTGCATTGGCGCTTGTTTTTCGAAACCTGTTTTGCTAGGCAGGAGCCCGAGAACAATCTCCTTCACTTGGTATACCTAATTTATGAACAAATACATCGCAGAATTCATCGGAACCTTCTTCCTCGTCTTGACGATCGGCTGCACCGGGATCGGCGCCGGCTCAGGCGTGATTGCGCCGCTCGCAATTGGCGCGGCCCTCATGGTGATGGTCTTCGCCGGAGGCCACATCTCGGGCGCGCATTATAACCCGGCAGTGACGCTTGGCGTTTTTATTCGAGGCCGGCTGAATCTAGTTGACGTGTTGCCTTACATCGTGGCGCAGCTTGCAGCGGCAGCGACCGCGGCGGTGGCGGTGAAGTTTCTCCGTGCCGGGATCGACGTAACCCCGATCGCTCCAAAGATCGGTCCAGCTCTGCTCGCCGAGTTTTTGTTCACATTCGCCCTCGTCTATGTGGTGCTCAACGCCGCCACTGCCGAAGGGACGTCGGGAAATTCATTCTTCGGCCTGGCGATTGGCATGACGGTAATGACTGGCGCGTTCGCTGTCGGCGACATTTCCGGCGGCGCGTTTAATCCCGCCGTCGCAGTGGGAATCTCCATCCTCGGCATTTTGAGCTGGGGCAATCTTTGGATTTATCTGCTAGCGAACTTCGCAGCCGCCGTCGTGGCTGCCGTCGTCTTCAACCTGATCAATCCGCCCACCCAAACCACACCGATCGCAACGGACGAGCCTCCTTACGAAACGCCACGGTAACACTTCCAGGGCAGCCATGACTAACTGCTCGTAGACCAAGGTTCCATGGCGGGCGAAACGGATTTGTCGAATCATTCGCAGATGCGCGATTGCAACCGATCGCGTCGCAAGTCACTCTGAACCCGACACGATGGACAAAGGAATTTTAGCCATGCGGCTTTTTAATCAATTTTGTTCTCACGGCTCTTTTTTTTTATGCCCATCGCTTTACTCGGCGGGGTCGAGGCATATGACGGCGATCAAGCATAATGATGGACCGCGTGCGCTACGGCGTACATGAGTTCGCGGCCAACTGTCGATCCGATCAGCGGCGCGGCGTCGAGTTCGCGATGCGGAGGATCCAAGTAATGACGTTTTTGATCTTAAGATTGGTAGCCACAAAAGAATTGCTTCCCCGATTGGTCGGAACCACTGCCGGTTCCTTGCAGGTCCGGAGAGATCTGCCGCGAGTGGGGCAGCGACAACCTCATCGTCACAAGAACGTAACACATTAAAGCCTTGGAAGTGTAACGCCGGTAGGTTACAATACATCTTCGCCGTACTCCGGGGGCCCGCGAAGAGTCCGGCAACGAGGTCTGAGCGATGAAAAGTATCTCGGTCCAGTTGGGGACAGTGGGCAATCACTCGCGCACGCGACGCGCCTGGGATTGGAACGTCCTGTTCGATTCGCCAACCGTGGGAACCGCATTGCTGGTCTTCGCCGGCTATTATCTGGGCTCAAGAATCGGATTCGCGCTTACGTTTCAGCCGCATCCGGTTTCGGTCCTTTGGTCTCCGAATGCTATCCTGGTCACAGCGCTTTTGCTGACCCCAGCGCGCACCTGGTGGCTCGTCCTGCTGGCGGCATTTCCGGCGCATTGGGCGGCGCAATTGCAAAGTCATGTTCCACCGCTGATGATTTTGTGCTGGTTCATCAGCAACTCGTGCGAAGCACTGATCGGCGCAGGTTTGACGCGCTATCTTGTCGGCGGACCGATTCGGTTCACAACGCTTCGCAACATAGGCATTTTCTGTCTTTGCGTAGTATTCATTGGTCCGTTTTTGTCCTCGTTTTTAGACGCCGCATTTGTGGTATGGAATCATTGGGGCGAGGACCCCTACGGGAAGCTGATTCGAATACGGCTTTTTTCGAACGCCCTGGCGGCACTGATAGTTGTGCCTTTGGTTGTAACGTGGGCGACGACTGGAATCCAGTCCCTGCGAACAGCCCGACGCTCGCGTTACTGGGAGGCATGCGCGCTGTTTGTTGGTCTGTTGCTGGTAAGTTACGCTGTCCTTTATAAATTTGATTCGGGCACGGATTCGGCTCTTCTCTTTCTCCCTCTTCCATTCCTTATTTGGGCGGCGGTACGATTCGGCTCTTTGGGAGCAAGCACCGCTATTTCGGTTGTCAGCTTCCTGGCGATCTGGAGCGCAGCTCACGGACATGGGCCATTCTCCGGTGGAACAGTTGAACAAGACGCTCTTTCAATTCAAGTGTTTCTAATCGTCCTAGCAATTCCGTTGTTGTTTCTGGCGACAGTGATCGAGGAGCGCGGAACTGGAGCGACCGAGCTGCGCGAGAGCGAGTCGCGTTTCCGGATCGTGGCGGATGCTGCGCCCGTTCTCATCTGGATGGCCGGCGTGGACAAGCTCTGCACTTTCTTTAACAAGCCATGGTTGGAATTTACCGGCCGCAGCATGGAACAGGAACTTGGGAACGGCTGGGCTGAAGGGGTGCACCCGGACGATCT
Organism: Verrucomicrobiota bacterium; assembly: GCA_046725095.1. Classification (GTDB taxonomy): domain Bacteria; phylum Verrucomicrobiota; class Verrucomicrobiia; order Chthoniobacterales; family UBA10450; genus Udaeobacter. The sequence continues at coordinate 21,177 of JBKOXU010000129.1, read as the reverse complement.
GCAAAGATGTCTCCAGACTTACACGGAGGCATTCGATGCGCGCAAGGCGTTCGTCATGCAATACCGGCTGAGACGTCATGATGGCGAATATTGTTGGATTTCGGACCAGGGCGTCGCCCGGCATGACGCGCATGGAAACTTCGCCGGCTACATTGGTTCGTGCGTGGACGTCACTGAATTAATAAAAAAGGAGCAGGCTTTGCGGGAATTCGAGGAACGAGTCGTTCTCGCGGCCAAGGCCGCTCATCTCGGGGTTTGGGAGATGGATCCCGCCACCAACGAAATTTGGATGTCTGACAGCGCACGCCGCTTGTTTCAATTTGATTCCGAGACGCGCCTCAACCACGCGGCGCTGCAAGATCGGGTGCACCCGGAGGATCGTGCGCTTCGCGATTCCGCCATCAAAGGCGCAATAGAAACACGGGGCGAATACGAAATCGAATATCGTGTTTTATTACCGGATGGAACTCTGCGCTGGATCGGGGGGCGCGGCCGTTGTGTCAGTGACGAGGACGGCGCGCAGACGCGGCTTGTTGGGGTTTCAATGGACGTAACAGAACGGAAGGAGGCAGAGGAATTATTTCAGCTCGCCACAGAAGCTTCGCCGAGTGGCACTTTGCTCGTGAATGATCAGGGACGCATCGTTCTGGTCAATGCCCATATCGAAGAGCTATTCGGCTACGAGCGCGAGGAATTAATGGGAAAACCGGTCGAGGTCCTCGTTCCGGAACGATTTGCGACAGAGCATGTGGCGCGTCGCTCAGAGTTTCTGGCCGCACCGAAGATGCGACCAGCGGGCGCCGTAGGCGAAGTGTCTGCCCGTAGAAAGGACGGCACTGAATTTCCAGTCGAGGTCGGTTTAAATCCAATTCAGACTCCGCATGGCACTTTGGTTTTGGCCACGCTGGTCGATATTTCGGCGCGCAAGCTTGCCGAAGCGGAAGGAATACGGCACCGGGAAGAGCTCGGTCATCTCAGCCGAGTGGCAGCGATGGGTGAATTGGCAGCATCCATTGCCCATGAACTGAATCAGCCGCTCTCTGGAATCACCAGCAATGCCGGCGCGGGACAGCGCTTTATTGATCGCGGGAATGTTGACCTGCAAGAGATTCGCGACCTGCTCGGTGACATCATGGCTGATGCACGCCGCGCCGGTGAGGTGATTCGCGGTATCCAGAGCATGGTGAGGAAAGGTGTGCCGGGCCGGCGGCGGGTGAACCTGAACGATCTTGTAGTGGGGGTGGTGCGCATGGTAAAAGCGGATGCGATGCTTCGCTCGTGCGCGCTGGAGACTTTGCTGGCGCCAGATTTGCCGGCGGTTGAAGCAGATCCGATTCAGCTCCAACAAGTCCTGCTCAATCTCGTGATCAACGCCTTCGACGCAATGCGCGACACGCCAGTAGTCCGGCGCAAGGTGGTGATCGCGACGGAACGAAATTCTGACGGCGCAATTCGCACGAGCGTGCGGGATTACGGAGTTGGTATTTCCGAGGAGACACGCGATCGACTTTTCGATCACTTCTTCACAACCAAAGCGCAAGGATTGGGGATGGGCCTCGCGATTGTGCGTTCAATCGTGGAATCACATGCCGGCACGATCGAGGGGGAGAATGTCGAGGGCTGTGGGGCGCGCTTTCATTTTACTCTTCCGGCAACCGCCGCACCTTCAGTTGTATGATGATCCCTCAAAACAGCATGGTCTTCGCGATCGACGACGACGTGTCCGTGCGAAGAGGGGTGGCGCGATTGCTGCGCTCGGCTGGGTATCAGAGCGAGGTTTTCGCTTCGGCAGCGGATTTTCTGGCGCGCAGTGTACACTCGGGACCTTCCTGCTTGATTGTCGATGTTCGGATGCCTGGTCTTAATGGCATCGATCTTCAGGAAGCCTTGATTCAGCGGCGCCGTGCGGAGCAACTCGTCTTTATAACAGGCTACGGGAATATTCCCATGTGCGCTCGGGCGATGAAAGCTGGCGCGGTCGATTTTCTTCCAAAGCCATTCCGAACTGACCAGTTGCTTAAATGTGTTGAGCGCGCACTGGCTCGCTCGGCGGACGAGCGAAGCCGGGCCGCGGAAAAAAATAAGGCGCGACAGCTTCTTGATCTACTTACACCGCGCGAGTTCGAAGTAATGCAGCTCGTTATTACTGGCATGTTGAACAAGCAGATTGCGGGAGAACTGGGGACGGCGGAGAAGACAGTGAAAGTCCACCGTGGCAGGGTGATGCAGAAGCTCGGTGTCACCTCGGTGGCTGAGCTGGTCAGGTTGGTTGAAAAGGCGTGTATCGCTCCTGCGGCGCGACATGAGACTAAGGTCTAATAGCCTTCCCAGCCATTTTGGCTGAAGTGTCGGTCATCTTGCTAAACTCGAATGCCTTTGTTGTGTGTCTCCTCGACGACGATCCCTCTGTACTCAAAGGGTTGGGCCGCCTTTTTGCGTCGGCTGATTTACTGGCAAAAAAATTTAGCGATCCCGAGGAGTTCCTGCGGTATGCGCGGATTCATCGTCCCGCGATTGCCTTAGTTGACGTTCATATGCCGCAGATGAACGGCCTGCAAGTTCAATCCCAGCTTCGCGACGTCTCGCCTTCTACACGCGTCATCATTTTCACCGGAAAGGACGATCCGCTGGTTCGTTCAACCGCGTTGAACGCAGGAGCGTCGGCGTTCCTGACCAAACCTTTCGACGACGAGGAACTCCTGACGGCCGTTCGCCTTGCGCTCGCTCCCACAACATGAAAATCTTCTTCGCAAAGTGTCGCTCGGGCGCCGGCATTTCGATTCGCGCGGCCATCAATGCTTTGCTGAACCCGCGTAAGGCCGAGCGAGCACAGACCGCGGCCAGGAAAAAAAACGTGCCGCAAATCACGGCGGGATGGGATTATCGGCCCAGAGTGTCAGTTCGGCGACACGGGACTGTCGACGCGGCGCGAGCGGAAACTGCCGAGAGCCTGAGTTCAAGCCCTTCAGGGGTAGATGCAAATGATGTAATCTGGTTCGATTTTATTGATCCTGACCGGCTGGTAGAGGACGCAAGGACGAAAGCGCCGTTGTCGGGCAATGGGTACGCCGTTTCGAGGTACGACGAAAGTCCCATAGACGGTCAAGTGGCCGGTGCTGAATGATGGCTGCTGATCAGAACAAATTTTAATAAATTAATTGATAAAATCAGCACTTATCAGTTATCATCCCTACTGCTTATGAAAAAATTCTCTATTTTAGCATCTCTACTGCCCGGATTCGTGACAGCCTCGGTGCAAGCCGGGGAGCCCGTGGCCTACTCCAAGGAGGTCGCGCCCATTCCACCGCCACTTTACGGAACTGGGTTTTACGGGGCAATCGACATGGGCGCGAATGTGTATCAGGACCGCGGGGGGACCAGAACTTTTACGGAGCGGTTCGACGATTTCACAGTCGATACGCTCACGATCGATCCAAAAAATGACGTTGGCTTCTTTGGGGGTATCAAGCTCGGTTACGTCTTTGGCACGGGCGTAGTTCGTCCAACGCTTGAAGGCGACTTCTTTTACAACGGCTTTAGGGGCGGTGCGGATCTTCGCCTGACTGAGGCGTTCACCCCGTGCCCTGACTGCCCGACGTTTCTTACAACTCGTACGGGGAGCGCGACCACGTGGATTAACACGGGCGCATTTATGGGGAACTTCATCTTGCGATTCGCGTTCGATAGATTCCAGCCATACGTCGGCGCCGGTGTGGGCATTTACTATGCGGAGTCAGCGGGTGTGGAGATCCAAACCCCGACCCACACCATTAGCACTGGCGGCGGGCAAAGCCACACAGACCTCGCCTGGCAGGTGCTGGCAGGCGCAGACTACTATTGGACCCCGAAGTTCAGCACCTTCGTCGAATACCACTACCTCGATTATACAAGCACCCAAATCGACACGGATCAGGACCGCGACTTGGGTCAGCACCTGGTAGGCGCCGGCGTGCGGTTCCATTTCTAGAGTAACGACGAATTTTCTCTAACTGGTTAAGTTCAATCGGCCTCCTTTGATTAGGAGGCCGATTTTTTACCAGGAGCAAAGTGATTCAAAAGAAAGATTGTCCAACAGGCAGCGCGTTGGTATTTCTGATAAGCGGCAACAAAACCGCTGGTGGAACCGTACCACTATGAATCAATCAACCTTAATGAATCAGATGGTTAACCGATTTCTGATCGCAGCGATCTTGCTCTCCGCGCCGGTTCTTCTAGCCGGGCCCGAGAGCTACGAAGACCTGAAAGACGGGAAGTCAGTTCTTCCACCGGAAGTTCAACCGTGGTGCGAAACGCCGGCCCCGCTCGAAATTCGCATCGGTATTCCCGGGTGGCTTGCCGGTATATCGGGCGATAGTGGAGTAAAGGGAGTGGTCAGCTCGGCAGACGTCAGCTTCGACCAGCTTCTCAGGCATCTGACTCACGTCCCCATTGTGCTGTCGGCTGACATTCGTTACCAGCGGTGGGAATTCTTCGGAGATGGTCAGTACATGGAGGTAGGTACTTCTGCCACGCTGCCTGGTTTACTTTTCACCACCGCCAATCTCCACCTCAAATCCGGGCTTGCAGAAGGATTCGTCGGTTATCGATTGATCAATTGCGATAAGGCCACGCTCTCTCTCTTCGCCGGCGCGCGCTATAGCTATATGGAAGGCGATCTAAGCATTTTCGATAACGGCGACGCCCGCCTAGTTATCCTTCGCCAACTACTCGGAATCCGCAAGAAGTTGGACTTCTCGGGTTCGACCGGTTGGGTCGATCCCGTGATCGGCGCCCGCGGGAAAGTGAAGCTTTGGAAAGCCATATCGCTTTACGCGGAAGGCGATGTAGGTGGATTTGACGCCAACTCTGGCTCCGCGTTTGAATTGCGCCGGCAGGGGCGGACGATTGTGCGGGAACCGGTGGACAGCTCTGATTGGAGCTATCAGGTACAAGGCGGCATCGAAATTCAATTGACGCGCTGGATGTGGACGCAGGTAGGCTGGCGCTACTTGAAATACGACTACAACCAAGGCGGGTTCACGAACAAAACTGCATTGAATGGCCCTTTCATCCACGGAGGAGTAAATTTCTAGACAACGCGAATTGCCGTCTTTTTGAGTGCTGTGCAGTAAATACATTTGATAAGGGTTTCCAGTCCTGTCGCGATTGTATAAGCCAGCGGACGAATCTTTGCGAAAATCCTTTCTGTTCCCCAAGATACCATGATTAATTCCGCCACCACAGGAGAATGGAACAAGTCGAACAAAAACAATCTATGAAACTAATCCGAACAAAATTCCAGCGACTGACACTTCAGAGGACCCCGATAAGCCTAGGCTTGGCCTTCGCTCTAATGCTCGCCCCTCTGACGGCGACGCAAATTACCGATCAGGCGCCGACGCCTGCGAAGGTGGCGGGGCAGCTCGACCGCACGGTCCTGCCCATCGCCGAGCCGAAGCTCGCACCGATTACCACTTTGGACGCGCGCGAGGCGAAAGCACCGCCGCGCTTCGAGGTGAAGCCCCCGAAAGATGCGCCGAACGTCGTTATCGTGCTGATTGATGACATCGGCTTCGGCACCAGCAGCGCGTTCGGCGGGCCGGTCAAAATGCCCACGCTGGAGAAGCTCGCGGGCAACGGGCTGAAATATAATCGCTTTCACACCACAGCGCTGTGCAGCCCGACTCGCACGGCGCTGCTCACGGGACAGAACCATCATGCGAACAATGCCGGGGCGATCATGGAACTGGCCACAGCGTTTCCTGGCAACACCGGCATCCGCCCCAAGACGATCACGACCCTGGCCGAGATTCTGCAGCAGAACGGCTACAGCACAGCCGCGTTTGGCAAGTACCACGAGACGCCCCCGTGGGAGGTTTCGGTCTCCGGTCCCATGGACCGCTGGCCCACGGGTTCGGGTTTCGACAAGTTCTACGGCTTCATCGGTGGTGAGACCAATCAATGGGCACCGGCCATCTATGACGGCGTGGTGCGCGTCGAGCATAAGCAAACGCCTGACTATCATTTTACGGTGGACATGACCGACCAGGCGATCAACTGGGTCAGCGCCCAGCACGCGCTAACGCCCGATAAACCGTTCTATATGTATTTCGCGACCGGCGCCACGCACGCCCCGCACCACGTGGCGAAGGAATGGATCGCCAAATGCAAAGGCCAGTTCAGCGGTGGCTGGGACAAGCTACGCGAGGAAACTTTTGAGCGTCAGAAGAAGCTCGGCGTAATCCCGGCTGACGCGAAACTAACACCCCGGCCCAAGGAAATTCCCGCCTGGGATGATATGAGCGCCGATCAAAAGCGGCTCTTTGAGCGACAGATGGAGACCTTCGCCGGTTTCGCCGAGCATACCGACCATGAAGTGGGTCGCCTGGTGGCGCAGTTGGAGGCCATGGGCTCGTTAGACAACACGCTCTTCTTTTACATCGTGGGCGACAACGGCGCGAGCGCCGAAGGCGGGCCCGAAGGGACCTACAACGAGATGATGGCGCTCAATGGCATCATCGGCAAAGCGGATCAGATGATGGATCATATCGACGCGTGGGGTGATCCCACCACCTTTCCGCACTTCGCCATCGGGTGGGCTTGGGCGAGCAACACACCTTTCCAGTGGACCAAACAAGTGGCCAGCCACTTTGGCGGCACGCGCAACGGCATGGTGCTCCACTGGCCTAAAGGCATCAAAGCGAAGGGCGAGGTGCGCAGCCAATTCCACCATGTGGTCGACGTGGCTCCCACCGCGCTCGAGGCCGCGAAACTGCCGCAGCCCAAGACGGTGAACGGCGTGGTGCAGCGCCCCATGGATGGCGTCTCCATGCTGTATTCGACCGACGCTCCCAAAGCCCCCGACCGCCGCACCACGCAATATTTCGAAATGTTCGGCAACCGCGGCATTTACCATGAAGGCTGGGTGGCCTGCACCCGCCACTCGATTCCATGGCTGATGGTGCCGCTCCCTCCGGTGAAGGACGATGTCTGGGAACTGTACAACGTGGACAAGGATTTTAGTGAAGCTGACAACCTCGCCCAGCAGAATCCCGCCAAGCTCAAGGAACTGCAAGCCGTGTTCATGAAGGAGGCCATCCGTAACAACGTGCTGCCCATTGACGACCGCCGCTCCGAACGCTTCAACCCGGCCATTGCCGGAAGGCCCGATCTGTTGAACGGACGCAAGACGCTAACGGTTTACCCCGGTATGACCGGGATGCTGGAGAATGCCTTCATCAACGTGAAGAGCGTGCATCACACCATCACCGCCGAGGTCGAGTTGAAGGACGAAAAAACACAAGGGGTTATCATTGCCCAGGCCGGCTACTTCGGCGGCTGGGTCCTCTACATGAAAGAAGGCAAGGCGCATCACGAATACAACTTCTTTGGCCTCGAGCACACCAATATCGGAGGTGACACCGCCCTCGCGCCCGGAAAGCACACCATCTCCTACGAGTTCATCCCCGACACGGCCAAGCCCGGCACCGGCGGCAAATCGATTTTGAGTGTCGATGGTCAGAAGGTCGCGGAAGGACAAATCCCCAAGACCGAGCCTTTCGCGTTCTCGGGGGATGAAGGCGCGGACGTGGGCATGGACGGCGAGACGAATGTGTCGAACGACTACAAACCGGGACCGCCCAGCGCCTTCACCGGCAAGATCATCAAGGTGACGGTGGAGCAGCAGCCTTCAAACCTGAGCGCGGCCGACCAGAAAGCGAAGGAAGATGCAGAAGCCGAGGCCGCAAAAATCGAAGACTGATTTTTGTCGGCGAATGTAGCGTCGCCATGTTCTGGATCATCCAGCGAATCGCGGCTTTTTAATGACTGCGGCAAGTTCGCTACGAAATGAAACGACTCGCCGGTTTCCTTAAAGCCACCAGGCTTGGCGGACTGTTTGTGCTGCTGCCGCTGGTCGTCGTGCTAGCAGGCGATCATCTTACCTCCAGGCGAAGGGACCTGGAAACCGCCGAGCATCGTGAAGGCAGAATAATAACACCACGCTCCTAAAACCGTGGGCCGTTTCCCACAAAGCGAACTCCAAACAACAAAGCCAATGAGGTGACTTGAAACTTCCCGCCCACGTTCTGTTCCGCAAAGAGTTGTCACTCATGGTCTGGAAGCCGCACGGCATTCTGGACCAGGCACTCGTGAATGAAATCGTCGCGTTCGTCGAGGCTGCCGAAGAAAGAGCTCAAAAGCCGTTCAACCGGTTCGCAGACTTATCGGCGCTCGACGCGGTCGATCTCAATTTCAGGTTCGTCTTTCACATCGCGCTGCACCGCCGCCTCGCCTTTGAGTCGCATCCGCCGGTCAAAACAGCGTTCTACGTCACGAGTCCCGCCACCGCCCACTACCCAAAATTGCACGCTATGTTGACTGACCATTCGCCACTGCACGTGTCGCTGTTCACGGAACGCGCCGCCGCCGCGAAGTGGCTTGGCGTTCCAGTCGAAGCACTGAGGGTGTAGGATATTTCTCGTCGTCGTTAAGAGATGACATGAACGACACGAACCGAAGTTTCACCGTGACATCTAGTGGGCAGGTGACGTAGAACCACGCTGCCATTATGCTGGCCGTCGCGTAACCGTACCCCATTATGAAAATTCATCATTCCATAACTGCATCAGTCGTCGCGCTTGCAATGGCGGGCTGTGCACAAATCGCAGTCGTATCGGAAAAACGTCCTGCCCCAATGCCGCCCGGCTCAGAAGCGAATCGGGTCGCAACCCAGACAATCAATCGTGCGCTGGTCGAAGAAAAAAAGCAGCCAATCGTCGCGCTCGGCGCCTTCGTAGCCGCCGCGCGAGAGTCCTTGCGCCAGCTCGATCGCAACCCGGCGAACGCAGAAGCACTGCGCAATTATAATTTTGCCGTCGCACGCATTTTCACTGTCGTTCGCGACGCGAAATTGGATCCGTGGACGCAGCCGATGCGGGTCGGAGCGAACGGCGAATTTACTCTTACGTGGAAGCGCGATCCGCGCCCGGAGCGGAACCCGGCGCTCTACGACTTGATTCCGGCCGATGAGCTCGATTTCAAAGGCACCTATGTAAAAGATCACGTGACAAAGGAGGGAATCGGCGCGCCACTCGTGGCGAAGCGCGAACTCACCGCGCAACAAGCCAGTGCGTTGTTCACTCCGCCATACATTTATTATAGCGTTACCGCGACAGCGCAGTTTGAAGGCTCGCGTTGCGTTATCTCGATCAACGATCCGTTGGCCGCGGAATCTGTCCGGGTTGACGGACATAACTATCCCCTCGCCGCAAATTTCACGGCCTCGTATGCCCTCCTGCTTGCCCGGGAAAAGCCCCAGAAGCTTGGGTTTGCTCGGCTCCTCCGGCCGGAAGAATACGCCGCGACCGCCCGTGTCGCGCGCTTCGAACCTTACAATCCCAACAAAACTGTGCTGCTCGTCATCCATGGTCTCATGGACACACCGGTGACGTGGGTACCAATGCTGAACGAGCTACGCGGCGATGTGGATTTCCGCCGCAATTACCAAGTTTGGTTCTATAGCTATCCCAGTGGGTATCCCTATCCATACTCGGCCGCCATCCTGCGGCACGAGCTCGATGCCATCGAAAAGAAATTTCCGTTGCGCAAACCGATGGTCGTGATCGGCCACAGCATGGGTGGGTGCATCACGAGAACGCTCATCACCGACACCGGGACAAGACTCTGGATCGGGGCCTTCGGCCATCCCCCCGCGGAAACCGAGATGCCAGCCGAGAGTAAACGCCTCCTCGAGAAGGCGATCATCTTCAAGCATCGACCAGAAATAGGGCGCGTAGTCTTCATGTCCACTCCGCATCGCGGTGCGAATCTCGCGAGCAACTGGATCGGGCGCATCGGCTCGATGTTAGTGAGAACACCAACAAAGCTGCTCACCGTCGGTCAGACCTTGCGCGAATCGCTTACCACCGACCCCGCAGCGCTGCAGCTGAAGCGTCTTCCCAATAGCGTGGATACCATGGCGCCGAATAATCGTTTCGTGATGGGGATTAACACCATTGCGATCACAAAGGGAATTCCATATCACTCCATTATCGGTGACCGTGGTCGTGGCGACACCCCAAATAGCAGCGACGGTGTTGTTCCCTATTGGAGCAGCCACCTCGATGGGGCCAGGAGCGAATTTATCGCGCCGTGCGATCACGGTTCGCCAAAAAATCCGCAAGCCATCGCTGAGGTCCATCGCATTCTCCAACTCAACGCCCAATCTCGTTGAATCCCAATCAAGATTCGGAACGCCCGTAGTGTAATCTGATGCGAGTCATCTATCGGGTCGGGACGCTGCTCGCCATCCTTATAGCGATCATTGGTGCGGCCTGGGCATTTGGCGCGGTCTGGTTTGACGTTCCGTTCGGAAATGCAAACAAGGTTGTGGCTGGACTTCTGGCGATGGTATTAGCGGCTGTCCTTGTATTCGTTAGGCCATTCTGGCGAAAGCTGGGCGTCTTCGTCGTGCTCTTTGCGGGCGTACTCGTCTGGTGGCTGACGCTTTCTCCGACCAACGATAGCGACTGGCAGCCGGACGTGGCCCAGAAAGCGTGGGCCGACATTCAAGGCGACGAAGTAACGTTGCACAACGTGCGCAACTGCGACTACCGGACCGAGACCGACTACACCCCGCATTGGGAAACGCGCACCGTGCGCATCTCGCAGATCACCGGCATCGACCTAGCCATCAATTACTGGGGCTCGCCCTGGATCGCGCATCCCATCGTCAGCTTTCAATTCGCGGATGCGCCGCCGCTCTGCTTCTCCATCGAAACGCGCAAGAAGATTGGCCAAACCTACTCGACTATCGGCGGACTTTACCGGCAGTTCGAACTCATCTACATCGCGGCCGATGAGCGCGACGTGATCCGTTTGCGCACAAATTACCGCAAGGAGGATGTCTATCTTTATCGCACGACGGTTTCGCCAACGCGGGCGCGCGAACGTTTCCTTGAATACATCCATTCGCTCAACGCTCTGCGGAACAAACCGCGCTGGTATAACGCCATCACGACCAACTGCACCACGAGCATTCGCACGCAGCATCCGCGCAATGAGCGCGTGCCATGGGATTGGCGCATCCTGCTCAATGGGAAAGGTGACGAGCTAATGTATGAGCGCCATGCCATCGTCACTGGCGGGCTTCCCTTTGCCGAGCTAAAGACCCAAAGCCTGATCGACACCCGCGCCCGCGCCGCCAACGACTCTCCCGATTTCTCAAAGCTGATCCGCGAAGGTCTGCCTGAAGTGCTTCCGTCCGATACATCAAGGCGATAGCGGCGATGCCGCATAAGACCCCAGCTCTAGGATTCTACTGACCGTGCAGAGTACTTGAGCCAGAAAGCCGCGTTCGCCTATCTGATTCGCGGTGCGCTCCGCCACGCTGGACGTATTGGACTAAAGTCTTATAGGCGGAGGCCACGAAGACTGCCAAAGTTCCTGCGTGAATTGTCTCCTTCCGATGAAACCATCTCCGAGACAACGCAAATTTGTAAGGAAGCAAAAATATGAAACAAGTAATCCGATTCAACATGATCAGTGTCATCGCTATTTTGGCACTGACGGTCGGCTGCGCCACAACGACCAGCACTGAGAACACAGAGAGCATGCTGGTGGCCGCCGGCTTTAAGGTGGTCACCCCCAAGACGGCCGCGCAGAGCGCGAAGCTGCAAAAGCTTCCGCCGGGCCATGTGGCCCAGATCCACAAAGGCGGGAAAACCTACTACGTTTTCCCGGACGCCGCTCATAACCAGGCGTATGTCGGCGGGCCTAAACAATACCAAGCGTATCAACAATATCGCCTCGAACACCAACTTGCGCAGCAGAATCTCGAAACCGCCGAGATGTACCAGGATTCAATGATGGGTTGGGGCGCCTGGGGCGGCTGGGGCATTGGTTGGGGTCCAGGCTGGTACTAAGTCGGCAACTCTTCGATCGTTGAAACACGCGGGCTGCCTCGTTCGCGGCGGCCCGAGAATTCACTAGCGAACGCAACTTTTCCCGAGAGCAAGCTAGATAGCAAAACCAAAGACAAAAATGAAACGAAACTTAATCCATAACCGCTTATCGCTGCTCATAGCCACGGCTGCGCTTTTCGGCGTAGTCGCTCCAGCCCAGGCGCAAGACTCGCCGACGCCTACCTCTGGCGCAGCAGGCAAGAAACCCAACATCCTCTTCATCATGGGCGATGACATCGGGATGTGGAACATTGGCGCCTACCACCGCGGCATGATGGCCGGGCGGACCCCGAACCTCGACAAGCTCGCCAAGGAAGGCATGCTGTTTACCGACTACTACGCTGAGGCGAGTTGCACGGCGGGTCGGGCCAACTTCATCACCGGTCAACTTCCGATTCGCACGGGGATGACCACAGTCGGCCAGGCGGGCGCCAAAACAGGCCTACCGGCTGAAGCCTGTACGATCGCGACCGCGCTCAAGGCGCAGGGCTACGCAACTGGGCAGTTCGGTAAGAATCACCTCGGCGATTTGAATGAGTTCCTGCCCACCGTCCACGGCTTCGACGAGTTCTTCGGTTATCTTTATCACCTCGACGCCATGGAAGACCCGGCGCATCCCAACTATCCGCAGGAGCTGCTGGATAAGGTTGGCCCGCGCAACATGGTTCATTCCTGGGCCACCAACACGGACGACGCCACGGTGATGCCGCGCTGGGGCAAAGTTGGCAAGCAAAAGATCGAGGACGCCGGCACGCTTTATCCCGAACGGATGAAGACGGTGGACAACGAGATCCGTGACTTCGCCTTGAAGTTCATTGAAAAGGCGAAGGCGGACGGCAAGCCCTTCTTCTGCTGGCTCAACCCGACGCGCATGCACATCGTCACGCATCTTTCCGACAAGTACCAGAAGATGCGCAACTCGCAGAATGGTTGGTCGGAAGAGGAAGCCGGCATGGCCCAGCTCGATGACGACATCGGCATCGTCATGCAGAAGCTCAAGGATCTCGGCGTTGACGACAATACCATCGTCGTCTTCACCACCGATAATGGCACCGAAGTCTTCACCTGGCCCGATGGTGGCACCACGCCGTTCGCGCAGTGCAAAGGAACAATTATGGAAGGCGGTTTCCGCGTGCCAGCAATCCTGCGCTGGCCAGGTCACGTCCCGGCGGACTCGGTGCAGAACGGCATTTTCTCCGGCTTGGACTGGTTTCCTACCTTCCTCGCTGCCGCTGGCAACCCAAACATCACCGATCAATTGCTTAAGGGTGTAAAACTCGGCGACCGAACCTACAAGAACCACCTCGATGGCTACAACCAAATGGACGCCATCACCGGCAAAGGACCGTCCGCGCGTCACGAAATCTTCTACCTCGGAGAAAGCTCAGTCGGCGCGGTTCGTATCGACGATTACAAATATCGTTTTATTGACCAACCCCGTGGCTGGCTCGGTGAAAAGACGCACGTTGACGTGCCTTACCTGACGAACCTGCGTCTCGATCCTTTCGAGCGCCAAGGCTGGCCCAACGATGGGACGAAAGACGGGGCCCAGCAATACTTCGATTGGTTCAAATTCCAATTCTGGCGTTTTGTCTTCGTCCAGCAGGTGATGGGCAAGGAGCTCCAGACCTTTCTCGATTTTCCGCCGATGCAACGTGGCGCGAGTTTCAATCTTGACGCCGTGAAAGCCGAGATGGCGAAAAGGATGCAACAGGCAGAGGCAGCAAGCAAAGGTACCGGCCAGTAATAGAAGTGACCTTGATAGCGGGCGGCTGGCAAAAGCCGCCCGCATTTCTTAGCGATTAGCTGATCCGTTCGATTATGAAACGCGTGGGCTGCTCCCATAGGCGGCCCGTCCTCCGAAGGCAAGCCACATGAAAAAACTCAAAGAAGAGTTCTTCAAGATCCTCCCGCCGACGATCTACTTTTTCGTCGCGCTGCATATTGTCATGTTCATTCGCGTATTGATGCTGGAGGGAACTGGGATTTCGCCATCCTCTCCAGTTTCAATTGCCGTCGCCGCCCTCATTCTAGGCAAGGCAGTGTTAGTCGCGGACATGCTGCCGATGATCAATCGCTTTCCCAGTAAACCGCTGATCTACAACATCGCGTGGAAGACCGTTATCTACTGGTTGGTTTCTGCTGTCATTCACTATCTGGAACGCCTGGTCGATTTCTGGCGACAGACTGGCGGCCTTGTCGCGGGCAATCAAAAGTTGCTGGCGGAAATCATTTGGCCGCATTTCTGGGCTATCCAGATCCTTCTGTTCGTTCTCATTGCCATGTATTGCACGATGCACGGACTGGTGCGCATAATCGGGAAGGAAAAGGTGCTGCGGATATTCTTCGGTCCAATGCCTGCGCCGGAAGTGTAATAAGTAAGAAAATTAAGAACTATGAAAACCACACGCACACAAAACCTCGTGACAGTTGCCCTCGCCTGCCTGGTCGTTCTCATGACGACCGCCGCGCAGGCCGACCCGCTGCCTTCTTGGAACGACGGCAAGGCCAAGCAGTCCATTGTCGATTTCGTCGGCAAAGTTACGAAATCGGGTTCGTCCGATTTTGTTCCGCCGGAGGAGCGAATCGCCACGTTCGACAACGACGGTACGCTCTGGTGCGAGCAGCCGATGTATTTCCAATTACTCTTTGCGTTCGATCGCGTGAAGGCGCTCGCACCGCAACATCCCGAGTGGAAAACGAAGGAACCATTTGCGTCGTTGCTTAAGGGCGATGTAAAGGGCGCGCTCGCCGGTGGCGAACGCGCGATGCTCGAAATCATCATCGTCACGCACGCGGGCATGACGACGGCGGAATTCGAGCAGATCGTCAAGGACTGGATCGCCACGGCAAAGCATCCGAAGTTCAAACGGCCCTACACCGAGTGCGTTTATCAGGCGATGGTTGAATTGCTCGCCTACCTGCGCGCGAACCGGTTCAAGACTTTCATCGTCTCGGGCGGCGGCATCGAGTTCATGCGCCCGTGGACGGAAAAGGTCTATGGCATCCCGCCCGAGCAAGTCGTGGGCAGCAGCATCAAGACGAAGTATGAAATGCGCGACGGCAAGCCGGTGCTGATGCGGTTGCCGGAGATGAACTTCATCGACGACAAGACCGGCAAACCCGTCGGCATCAACTCGCACATTGGTCGCCGGCCCATTGCCGCGTTCGGGAACTCGGACGGCGATGAGCAGATGCTGGAGTGGACGCAGGTCGGCAGCGGCGCGCGGTTAATGATGCTGGTGCATCACGATGACGCAGTGCGCGAGTTCGCTTACGGCGCCGAGTCGAAGATCGGCACGTTCAGCGACGCGCTCATGGCCGTGGCGAAGAAGAACGGGTGGACGGTCGTTAGCATGAAGGATGATTGGAAACACGTCTTCGCGGTTGAGAAATGAAAAGGGGAAAGCGACTATGAACACTATGCTAAAAGCATTGAGTGGCGCCGTCCTCGTGGCGGTATTGGCGGGCGGTTCGGCATTTAGCGGCACGGAGGAATTTGGCGCTACGATTGCGGACAAGAACCGGCCGCCCGGGAAAGCGCCAGAAGGCATGGTCTGGATTTCCGGCGGCGAGTTTTCGATGGGTGCCGCAGTAAACGGCGGAGGCAGTTGTGAGATGGCAATGCCCTCGAACGACGCGGGGCCGACGCATCGCGTTCGCGTGGACGGGTTCTGGATGGATAAGACTGCGGTGACCAACGAGAAATTCGAGAAGTTCGTGAAAGCGACCGGTTATGTCACTATTGCGGAACGGACGCCGACAAAAGAAGAATTTCCGACCGCGCCCGCCGAAAATCTGGTCGCTGGCTCCGTTGTCTTCACACCGCCAGATCACGAAGTGCCGCTAAACAATCATTTCCAATGGTGGAGCTATGTGAAGGGCGCGAACTGGCGGCATCCGCTTGGGCCGGACAGCGACATCAAGGGAAAAGAGAAATATCCAGTTGTACACATCGCCTATCCCGACGCCGAAGCGTACGCGAAATGGGCCGGCAAACGTTTGCCGACCGAGGCTGAATTTGAATTCGCCGAGCGCGGCGGACTCGCGGGAAAAACCTATGCGTGGGGAGATGAGTTTCGGCCCGGTGAAAAATGGATGGCAAACACCTGGCAGGGAAAATTTCCGATGAAAGATGGTGGGGAAGACGGTTTCGCTGGGATTGCGCCGGTCGCCAAGTTCCCGCCAAACGGCTATGGCCTTTACGACATGGCTGGCAATGTCTGGGAATGGTGCAGCGATTGGTATCGCCCTGATTACTACAAGATGCTGGCGGACAAAGGCGGCGTGGCACACAATCCGCAAGGTCCCGACTCGCCGTTTGATCCGGCTGAGCCGAACGAGAAAAAGCGCGTGCATCGCGGCGGCTCGTTTCTATGCAACGACCAATATTGCTCACGCTACATTGTCGGCACCCGCGGCAAAGGCGAGCTCAACACCGGCACCAATCATCTCGGTTTCCGTTGTGTAAAATCCGCGAGCCAGGACCCTCGGCCAATTGCCAGCAAGTCGAAAAACTAACCAACCTATGCCAAACGAAAACAAGACCACCATTTTCCTGACAATCTGCTTCGCGATCTCAATTCAATCTGTTTACACAGCCACCATCCCGGCTGGAACAACCCTGTTCGTCCAAACCAATGAAACCATCGCGTCCACCGATCCTGTCGGGAAGAAGTTCGCTGCCCACCTTTACCGGGACGTCGTCGCGAACGGTCAAGTCCTGCTGCGCGCTGGCACTGGTGTTATGGGCCGCGTAAAGAAATCACGCGGGCTGGGATCTAAGCCGCTAATCCTCGACGTAACACAACTGACCATCGGCCAACGTTTGGTTCCCATCACAACAGAGGGCTTTCGAGCGGACAACACCCACTTCACGACCAGGCGCGGAATTTCAGTCGGCGGTGGCTTCTTTCAGCTTCGGGTTGGAACACGAATGCAGTTTCGTCTGGCCAAGCCGGTCGATCTCGGCGGGAGCCGCGATCACGGCTTCGAACGTTGAGCGTTTTGTTTGTTGATAAGACCAAGGTCCCCTAGGCGGGATCCCTGGGTTCTTTGGCCACTGCCTATCTTATCTGAGCGTCGTGCAAAGCCGCTCAGGTGCTCAATGTCCTCCTGCGATCATCTCCTTCATGATTTGCCGGCCTCTCGCCTGCAACGGCCCCATGCCGCTGCCGGGGAGAAACCACATACCTTTGTCTTGATCGCGGCAGTAAAGAATGTTGACGCCGTCGCTCGTCACCGCGTGATGAAATGTTGCTCCGGGGTTCTCGGCGATGAATCGGAAGAATGCCTCCCGCCACGGATCATCGGCGTGACGAAACAGTTCTCCTCCCAGCTTCTTTAGTTCCTCAACGCTGGTTACACGAATGGATTTAGCGATCGCTTTGCGCCGCTCCTTGTTGAGGTTCTCAAGATCGAATTTTTCGAATGGCATGGGTTGAGTTTAGTCCGTTGGATATCGTTCGCCAGGCAATAGAAGAGATCTGGATGAGCGCATCTCAGGCAGTCCATTGGACTTTAGTCTTATTCATGATTGCAAGCGTTTGTGGAAACTGAATCATGGTGCCATGAAGCTGCTCCTTCAAGAGATCCGTCGCAACCCGCTGCTTTGGCTGCTTATTTTTGTCCCCGTTGCGCTCGCGGCGGAGAAACTCAACCACGAAGCGCACACGCTGCATTTCGTTCTTTCGGTGCTCGCGATTTTGCCGTTGGCCGTACTGCTCAGTCATGCAACGGAATCAGTCGCGGCGAAGACGGGCGATTCGGTGGGCGGTCTGCTTAACGCAACGCTTGGCAATCTAACCGAGCTTGTCATCGCAATCGCTGCTTTGCAGGCGGGACAGTACATGCTGGTGAAGGCATCGATCGCCGGCGCGATCGTGACGAATTCGTTGTTCATGTTGGGCGCATCCTTCCTGCTTGGCGGACTCCGGTATCACATTCAGGAGTTCAACCGTGTCGCCGCGCGATTTCAGGCTGGCTTGCTTTTTCTCGCCACCATAGCGCTTTTGATCCCGTCCGCCGTGGCCGGGCGCGATTCGTTAGGTGCAAGCGATTTAACGAAAACCCTGAGTGTAGCACTCTCGTTTTTGCTTTTGCTCGCATACGGTCTCGGCCTCTGGTTTTCACTCAACACGCATCGCGAATTGTTCGCCGGCGCGGCCGAGGAACATGAAGCGGCGTGGCCGATCGGTTTGGCGCTCGCCACCCTTGCGGGTGTTACGGTTTTGGTAGCATTGGTGAGCGAAGTGTTTGTCGGATCCGTTCAGTACGCTGCCACCGCTTTCGGAATGAGCCCTGCCTTCGTTGGGTTCATCGTTGTGGCCTTGGTGGGCGGAGCTGCCGAAATGGCGGCAGCATTTTCGGCCGCGCGCAAAAATCGTCTCGATTTGAGCGTGAGCATTGCACTGGGCAGCGCCGCGCAGATTGCGCTCTTCGTTGCTCCGGTGCTGGTACTGCTTAGTTATGTGATCGGCCCCGCACCGATGGATTTGAATTTGTGGCCCGGGGCAGTCGCAATGATTCTGTTCGCAACGCTCACCGCCTCTCTGGTGACCACGTCTGGACGCTCCGCCTGGTTCGTCGGCGCGCTCGCGATCATGGTTTACCTGATATTCGCCACGGCACTATATCTTTTGCCACCCCAAAATACTTAACTAGTTACGCCGGATGGGTCTCTCACATCCGCCGGCGCTGCCCGCACACAAACCAAAAATGCCGGAAGAGCATAAGTCCAAAGTCCCATATTCAGCTGGCGCCACTCGCTCAATGTTGGAATTTGAATCACATTGAGAGCTAATGAAAACAAAAGAGATCATCGAGAGAGCCAGTGACCTAGCCAAGCCATTCCGCATCAGCAAAGGAAAAGATTTCCGTCTCAAGGACGTCGATCCAGGCGACACGCTTGAATTCACCAAGGAGGAAGACAAACCGAGAGCGAAAGAAGCGTTAGCCACGGGTGTCGCAGCCCTGGCCGAGTTGCAAGACAAGCTATACGCCCAGGACAAGTGGGCGGTGCTCCTGATCTTTCAAGCAATGGACGCGGCTGGCAAGGACGGCGCCATCAAGCATGTCATGTCTGGCGTAAATCCACAGGGCTGCGAGGTCTATTCTTTTAAATCGCCTTCGGCCGAGGATCTGGATCATGATTATCTCTGGCGATGCATGAAAGACCTGCCGAATCGGGGTCACATTGGAATCTTTAATCGTAGTTATTATGAAGAGGTGCTCGTCGTCCGGGTGCACCCCGAATTCCTGGCAAAGCAAAAGCTGCCTCCAACACTCGTAGGGAAGAGCATTTGGGATGAGCGTTTCGAAGACATCCGCAATTTCGAGCGGTATCTGGCGCGGAATGGCGTCGTGGTGCGAAAATTCTTTCTTCACGTTTCGAAGAAGGAACAGAAACAACGATTCCTCGAGCGAATCGATGACCCGCTGAAAAACTGGAAGTTCTCATCCAATGACGCCAATGAGCGCGATTTCTGGGACGGTTACATGGAAGCGTACGAAGAAATGATTCAGGGAACGGCGACGAAGCACGCGCCGTGGTACGTTGTGCCGGCAGACAACAAATGGTTTACCCGCGTTGTCGTCGCTTCGGCGGTGATCGAAACCCTGGCCGACCTTGATTTGGAATATCCTAATGTCGGCGAAGACAAACTCAATGAGCTCGCCGCAGCGAAAAAGAAGTTATTGAACAAGTAGCATCCGGCGGTGCGCAAGATGGTTTGACCTTACGCGCGATTTACGACTTCCCACGATTCGCCGATCAGTCTGTAAGAGACGACGTCCTATTAACGTTTCCGCCGTCAGCGTTGACCGATCCAGGGCCGCAACTTTGTACGGCCGCCGCCTCTCGCGCAGTCTGGCCGGGGGAATCAAGCCATGCGTTCCGCTTGAAGAACCCGCAGGACCGGCAGGCCATCGCGGAAATACTGCATATTCTAAAATCTCACGCGAACTAAAGGAGATCCCTACTAGGGACCAAGATCCTGTATGAGTAACACGCAAATCCACCTTCTGGTGCTCGGCCTCGTCGCCCGGGTAGTGACGGCTAATCTGAACGCCGCCGAGCGAGCCGGCAGGAGTTCGGATCAGGTGCCCGAGGCCGATCTCAAAGACTTTAACGATCCTACCATCCTCACCCGCCGCGTCTGGCTGGAAACGGAATGGAATAAGTTCACGGATGGAACTCATTTCGCGGAGGAAACATTAGGCACCTTATGGGCCTGGCCTGTCTCGGAAAATCAGGACTGGGCGGTGCGACTAAAACTGCCGGCGATGTTTCGAGTTGGCAGCGATGTTCCCGGTGTCGCGGACATCGGCGGTCTCGGCGATATCAAAGTGGCGACAGGCACAGCTGTCCGGCTGTCCGAGACGAAGCGTATCGGTGCCGGGTTGGACCTGGAGATGCCGACTGGACGTCATGAACTTAGTGATAACGCCTGGCGGATTCAGGAGTTCGGCGCCTTCGCTTGGGACATCACGCCATGGCTCACCTTCAGTCCCTCGGTTGAGTACAACCAGTCAATCGCCGAGGAAGGCAGTGCGCCAGCGATACACTTTCTAGAGACGTTCATTCCGTTTACCTTTGTTCTTCCGCACGAATGGGCGATAAACGCCGGTTACGAAAACAAGTCGGACTTTCAGAATGACAACTACGTGACGAGCCGGGGAAAAATCGCGATCGCAAAAGAACTCGAATCGATCCCGTTGAGCTTCTACCTGCAGGCGAAGCGGGATTTCGATTCCGGTGAGAAGGAGTTTCAAGTGAAGTTTGTCGTTAACTACTACTTCCGTTGACGTCGAATGAAGCGCCGTGCGCGTCCTCGCATTTGTTCTTACTGAACAAAGATCAAGCCGATTCACCCGGAATGATCGCGCGTACGACGAAAGTCTAATAGGTTTTTGCCGGGGACACTGTACGATTTTCGCCTGCACTACTAGTTACTCCTCGTATGGACTTGAAAACTGCTCGCGAGCCGGGACCTAGCTTCACGAAAACAAATCTATGAAACTCAAGTTTTATGGTACGCGGGGATCCATTCCCATCTGCGATGCCGGTTTTCAGCAATTCGGCGGCAACACCACCTGCCTGCAAATCACCGATACGAACCAAATCGCTATCATTGACGCGGGCACGGGACTGCGAAATCTGGGCAGAGACCTTCGCGCCATCGGCCACAAGCAGGAGCAAATCCGTATCGCGTTCACGCACTTTCACTGGGACCAC
>JBKOXU010000140.1:0-13952 GCA_046725095.1 Verrucomicrobiota bacterium | reverse complement strand
GCTCGGGGATTGTCATGCCGCTGGCACCTCGAATTGGCTCATGAGCTTGAATGTTTCGTAGCGCTTTGCAATCTCCTCCATCGAGAGGGTGCGCATACGCTCCAGACTGAACGCTTCCACGCAAAAACTCGCCAGGACGCTTCCGTAAATCATGGCTTTGCGTAGATCGTTGAAGTGAACCTTCTTCACTGTGCCCGCGAGATATCCAGCCATGCCACCAGCGAATGTATCCCCTGCCCCGGTCGGATCGTGAATGTCTTCGAGTGGATACGCGCCGCAACTGAAGAACTGATTGTCTTCGCCGAAAAGCAATGCTCCATGCTCGCCTTTTTTAATCGCAACGTAGTGCGGTCCCGTCTTCCGGATCCGACGCCCGGCTTTGATGAGACTTGTTTCCTTCGTCATTTCGCGCGCTTCGCTGTCGTTCAAGATGAGAAGATCAACCCGTCGAAGTAACGCGTCCAAATCCGATCTGGTTGTCTCGATCCAAAGATCCATCGTGTCAGCAACGACGAAACGCGGCCGCTCCATTTGATCGAGCACGTGCGATTGCAAGGACGGCGCGATGTTGGCAAGCAAAACAAAATCGGTCCGGCGATAAGATTCCGGCAACGTTGGTCTGAAATGTTCGAATACGTTGAGCGCGATTGAGCGCGTCTCGCGCGTGTTCAGATCCCATGCATATTCGCCCGACCAGCGGAATGTTTTGCCCTTCACGCGTTGCACGCCTTCGCTGTCAATCTTGCGCGATTGCCAAAATTGAAACGCCGATTCGGGAAAATCGTCGCCCACGATACCGACGAGCCGGACTGGCGAGAAAAAACTGGCGCCGAGCGCCGCATAACATGCTGAGCCGCCCAGCAAATCGGAATGCTCCTCGACTGGAGTTTTGACGGTGTCGAGTGCGATGGAGCCAACAACGAGAACAGACATTAGGAATGTTCGATGTTTGATGTTTGAGGTTTGATGTTTAGAGCATGCGCTTCATCTCGAGAGCGTAAGCGGCGATGTCCGGCGCTTTTAGCAAGCCGGATACAATCGCCACACGCTGACCGCCAGCGGCAACAATTTCCTCAAGATTGTCAATTTTGATTCCGCCGATGCAGAAAATCGGCACACTCATTTCTTCATGAACCCGTTCGATGTCCGAAAGGCCGATCGGCGCGTAATCGGGTTTTGTTGGCGTCGCAAAAATGGGACCAAAGCCGATGTAATCTGCGCCTTCCCGCTGCGCTGCGTGAGCTTGCTCGAGGCTATGCGTTGATTTTCCCACCACAATCCCTCGTCCTGCTTTGCGCCGCGCGAGCTCAATCGAGTCATCGTCCTGCCCGAGGTGTACACCCTCCACCGGCACGCTTCGCGCGATTTCCGCGTGATCATTCACAATCAGCAGCGTGGAAGATCGGGACGTCAATTCGTGTAGCTTCTTTGCAAGATCGACAAGCTCGTTAACGGACTGTTTTTTTCCCCGAAGCTGGATCAAATCAACGCCGCCCTTTACCATTGCTTCAGCGACGTGAACTGCATTCGATCCTTCAACGTAGCCGAGATCAATGATGCCGTAGAGATGGCAATCGTGTAGCGACCTCATAAAGTAAGCGCCAGGCAATGAGATGTTGTAGCGTCCGCTTTGCTCGCGAAAACATTCGGAGCTGTCCCCCGCGGACTTAAGTTTGCAAACACAAGGTGGATGCGTTGAGCACTCCGAGGGATCGCTAGTCCGCAGCGTACTCTACACGCAAGTCGTCGCATCGCAGTTTATTCACGCAACCGAATCGACGGCGATTTTAAGTCGAGCTTACCCGACGACATCACACGCTCGATAAAACTGGTGTCGTACTTTCCGTCGCGAAACTCACCGTTTCGCATAATTGCAGCGTGAAATGGCACTGTGGTCTTAATGCCCGTGATGTAATACTCGCCGAGCGCCCTACGCATCCGCTCGATGGCATTGATTCGTGTCGCACCGACGGTGATTATTTTCGCAATCAACGAGTCGTAGTGTGACGGTACAGTGTAGCCGGTATAAACATGCGAATCGATTCGAACGCCGCGGCCGCCGGGCGCGTAATAAAAATCTATCCGGCCTGGCGACGATTGAAAATCTTTCTCCGGATCCTCGGCGTTGATCCGGCATTGGATGGCATGCAGCCGCGGAGTTGCATGCGCGACGTGCGGGGAAAGCGGTTCCCCGGCGGCGATGCGGATTTGTTCTTTTACGAGGTCGCACCCGTAAACTTCTTCCGTGATCGTGTGTTCTACCTGGATGCGCGTGTTCATCTCGATGAAATAAAAATGCCGGTCCTGATCTACGAGGAACTCGATCGTACCCACATTTTCGTATCCGACTGATTTGGCGAGTTTCACGGCCGCATTTCCCATTTTCTTGCGAACCCCCGACGTCATCAGCGGCGACGGGCATTCTTCGATCACCTTCTGGTTGCGCCGCTGAATGGAACAATCGCGTTCACCGAGATGAACCATGTGCCCGTGACGATCGGCGACAATCTGAAATTCGATGTGATGTGGATTGACGATGAGCTTCTCGATGTAAACCTGTTCGTTTCCGAAAGCTTTCTCCGCCTCATGACGGGCGCCATGGAAAGCGGATTTCAGACTTGGTTCATTATGAGCCATGCGCATCCCCCGGCCGCCTCCGCCAGCGGTGGCTTTAATCATCACGGGGTACCCGATTTTCTTTGCAATTCTGATCGCGTCGCCTTCTGTCTCAACGATTCCATCGCTTCCCGGCGTCACGGGAACGCCAGCTTTCCGCGCGAAAACGCGAGCCGCGTTCTTGTCTCCCATGGCCTGCATCGCGCGTGAGGACGGCCCAATGAATTTGATGTTGCAGCTTTCGCAGACCTCCGCGAAATGCGGGTTCTCCGCGAGAAACCCGTAACCGGGATGAATCGCATCCACATCGCCAATCTCAGCCGCGCTCATGATACGATCGATCTTTAAGTAACTTTCCGAGCTTGGCGCCGCGCCGATGCAGATCGATTCATCAGCGAGTTGAACATGCAACGAATCGATGTCGGCTTCTGAATAAACCGCCAGCGTGCGAATGCCGAGTTCTTTACAGGCACGAATGACCCTCAGCGCAATCTCGCCACGATTGGCAATCAGAATTTTTTCAAACATTTGGACGCGCGATGTGGCGCGCTCGGCGGTCGCGCCCTACCTTTCTAGCGCACACGAAATAGCACCTGCCCGAATTGCACCGGCTTGCCATTTTCGGCCACCACTTCAGCGATGACACCGCTGGTTTCTGCTTTGATTTCGTTCATCACTTTCATCGCCTCGATGATGCAAACCACTGTCTCTTCGGTAACGGTCTTGCCGATATCGACAAACGGCGCCCCGTCCGGTGACCCAGCGCGGTAGAATGTCCCTACCATGGGCGAAACGATCTCTTTCAGAGGTTTGCTCTCGATCGGTTTGGGGACGGCAGGAGTAGTTTCAGCGCCGGTTAGCGCTTTGGATGGGATAATCACCGCTGGTGGCGCAGTCGCTGCCGTCGGAGCGGCGGGGCCTTTCTGAAGCTTAAGACGAAACCCCTCCTTATCGATCTCGAAGACCGAAAGGTCGTGCTTTTCCATCAGCTCGATGATGGCTTTGATTTCTTTGATTTCCTTGGAATCCAACGTGCGCGCTCCTTTGGTTAGGGCTGAGCGTCTAGGTAAGGCGGTTTTGCGAGCAAGGTCAAGCGCCGGAATGGAGTGTTGGGGTATTGGAGCAATGGGTTTGATTCTGCAAGCGTTCACCAATCCATTACTCCATCACTCCACTACTCCATTTCCAAATCATCGACGAGACAGACGATTACGTCGTCGTGGATAAACCGCCGTTTCTTCTCGTCCATCCCACGAAGCCGGGCGGAGCACCGACACTTTGGAAGCAATTGGGCGAATTACTCGGCTTTGAAATTGCCAACGGCGGCCAGATTTCAATCGTAAACCGGCTCGACCGCGAAACGAGTGGTCTTGTTCTCGTCGCGAAAACATCAGTGGCCGCCCGAAGATTTGGACTGCTCATGCAGCGGCGCCAGCTGAAAAAGCAGTATCTGGCGATTGTTTCTGGCTGGCCGGAATGGGAAACCAAAGTCGTCGACGCTGCGTTAGATCGACAAGGGAAACACCAAAAATCCGAGGTCTGGCTGAAGCAGATGATTCATCCTGCTGGAGCGCCTGCGCAGACTGAATTTCGCATCGAGCGACGCTTCACTAGGCTCGGCGCACCCGGCGCCCTACCAGCCGACAAATTCAGCTTGGTTCGCGCGATCCCGCGCACGGGACGGACTCATCAAATCCGGGTGCATCTCGCTTCAATTGGCCACCCTATTGTGGGCGATAAAATTTATGGACCCAACGAACAGCTTTATCTCAGATTTATCGAGACCGGATGGACGCGTGAGCTCGAGCGGCAACTGTTATTGCCGCGCCATGCCCTTCATTCAGCGAAGCTGAGGATCGACCGCGAGATGGAATGGGAGAGTGCGTTACCTGCCGGTCTTTCCGCCTTCTGTAGCGGCGGTCTGTGACCGCCGGACGAATTATGCGGCGCTCACAGAGCGCCGCTACAGCCCCAGTGACAGAGATGCAATTGCAATCCAAACAAGTCCCCCTATGATACGCGCCAGATGAAACTATTTCGCGTCTCAGTTGCCTGCGTGCTTCTTCTTTTGGCTTGCTCGCAAGCGTTCGCGGGAATCGCACAACCTCCTGCTGAGCCGGTCACGACCGAATTCAACCCGCACCGGTTTGAGCTCGCAGTCGAGTCCGCTTATCTCTTCGGCGTCATTAATCCACCCCGCGATTATCAGGTCGGCGCAGAATTTATTACGGCGCGCATCCGCTGGGGCGTGATGGAGCGTGATGGTTGGTTGCGCGGTTACAATCAATTTTACATCAGCGGCATTGCCGAACCGATTTTCCAAGGGATCGAGAACCACTATTTCGGACTGAACTTTGGCATGCGCTATAACTTCGTTCAGCTGGGTAGCCGGCTCGTTCCCTACATCTCTGGCGGAGTCGGTTTAGGTTGGATCGACAGCCACCCAGAAATTCCTGGAGGCCAGGGGCAGGATTTCACTTTTAACATCTTAACGGCGGCTGGTATTTCCTACCTGATCAACGATCACTGGAAAGTAAACGTCGGAATTCTTTATCAACATCTCTCTAATGCCGACCAAACCGACCCGAATCCAAGTTTGAACCTTGTCGGGCCTCAAGCGGGTCTGAACTACTCGTTTTAGTGCGCGCGCGATGTCCGCACCTTGCAGGGAAAACTGACACTTCCCGATCATCGAATCGGGAAACCGCTAACAGCGTCCTCCACAAGAATTTTTGGTTATGAACCCGCTCGACGAGAATATCCTGGTCATCAAGCGCAGTTTGTTTGATGAGCTTGGCAGTTTCCAGGGACTTAGCTTCGAGGCGGAAAAATATCTGGCCGTGATTCTTTCACGCGGAAACAATTTCTTTCTTCCGCGTACTCAGGCTGAGAGAGATCCGGCATACAAGCAGATCATCCCCTACGTGCTCGTCGCATTCGAGAACTCATTACTCCATTACGTGCGTGGGAAAAAAGCGGGCGAGCAGCGGCTCGTCGCAAAAGGCTCAATCGGGATCGGTGGTCACATGAACGAAGGCGATGAGACGTTCTTCGCCTTGGACGAAGCGGCTTATCGCGCCGGTGTCGAGCGCGAAGTGAACGAGGAAATCAAGATCGGCACTCCGTTCGAAGATCGAATCGTCGGGCTCCTAAACGACGACTCGACGGAAGTGGGACGCGTTCACCTGGGTATTGTGCACGTCCTTAAATTGGCTAAGCCGAAGGTGGAAAAGCGCGAGGCGATGATCACCGGTCTGACGTTTCTGACCAAAAACGAACTAACGGCTCGTCGTGAATCGTTGGAAAGCTGGTCGCAGATTTGCGTGGACTCGCTCGACCGATTATTGCTCTAGCCGCTCGCCTGCCTGCCACGTCGGAGCTGCGCAAAGGCGGCCGGCGAGCGCGGCGCTGACGTGGTTAGCGACCCAAGGCGGACACAATATCCAGAGATCGACTTCCGCGGCTATCGTACGTTCTCGACAAAGGCAATGTCGTCAATTTGCCAGCGGCCCACCGGGTGCGAAACACTGATATTGATCTCGGCCGGCGCTGCCGGGTAGTTCAGACGCGCGTGAAAATTGCCTCTCGGCTCAAAAAAATGAGACTGAAATTGAATGTCTCCCTGCACGTCGACAGCGCCCACCGGTGCTCCGAGCTGCTGAAACCTCGAAATAAGCTGCTGCTGCATTGACGGCGGAAATTGCAGGCGAGCCTGCGGACTCAGGTGGTCTCCGAAGAATTTCAGGTCATACTGAAGTGCAATGCGCTGGATGGCTTCCCTGCCAAATTTTCGTCCCTCCGTCGTCATTGCTTGCTTGTTGGAGAAGAGCCACCAAGCCCCGGCGCCGAGTAACGCCAACAGGATAACCAAGATACCGATGACCTGCCCGGACGAGTTCGATCGAGAATTCATTTTCAAGTTTTGCATATTAGCGGGCGAAACCAAAACTAATGCCTTTGATCACTTCACCGTTACGAATGAGCGCGCCATGAGTCTGTTTGCCAGTGTAAGCGCCGAAGCGATTTCGGGCATCGACCTTAAAATGGACCAGGTAGCCGTAGAGATGCTCACCCTTCTTGCCCAAATCTGCCGGTTTTGGTTCCTCGGTCCATTCAATCCGCGCGCTCGCCGGATCGATCAGTTGTGTTTCAAGCCATTTCATCACGATTTCTTTGTAATTAGCGGGATACGGTCCGTAACGCTCCGCATCCGCCGGTTGCGTTTCCGCGCTTAAAGTGCCGACAGCGCACATTGCCATAAACGATGTGCAAACCAGCAACGCAAGCGTTTTCATGCTGCGATCTTCTACCGGATGGATTTGCTAGTCCAGGCCTAATAAGGCAGCGCATTTGGCAAAGCCATGCTTTCCTTTTGCGAGGAATCCTCTATTGATCGACCGATGACGAACCGACTGATTTCCTGGTCGCTGGCTGTTTCTCTCTTCTTTGCGGTTTCGATCGCCGCATCTGCGCAAACTGCGACGCCCACTCCCTCGGCAGGAGCGGCACAAAACGTGAAGCGAATCGATCCAGCCGCCGCAACACAAGAATGGTTAGCCACTGTTCCAAAGGAGAAACGCGAAAAATCCGACGCGTATTTCGAGGGCGGCTATTGGCTGATTCTCTGGAATTTTCTTCTCGTCGCGGGGATCTCGATCTTTCTTCTCGCCTCGCGAATCTCCGCGCGCCTGCGCGATTTCGCCGAGCGCATTTGTCGAGGAAGCCTTTCCCTACAAGTCGTGCTCTACGCTATTCCGTATTTTCTGTTGGTCGCTGCGCTGACCTTTCCACTGACCGTGTATCAGTACTTTTATCGTGAACATCAATACGGTCTGGCAACCCAGAGTTTCATGCCGTGGTTTCGCGAACAGTTGATTGCCCTTGGAATAACGCTAATTGCGGGAACATTACTGCTAATCGTTCTCTACGCCGTGTTCCGGCGTGCACCGCGCACATGGTGGATCTGGGGAACAATTGTATCGGTTCTTTTTTCAGGCGCGTCCACTTTTATCGCGCCGGTTTATATCGAGCCGCTCTTCAATACCTACAAACCGCTAACCAACGCGGAGATCAGAGATCCGATTCTGGCGATGGCTCGCGCGAACGAAATTCCGGTAAAACAAGTTTTTGAAGTAGATGCTTCGCGTCAGACCACGCGGGTAAGCGCAAATGTCGCAGGATTCCTCGGGACAACACGCATTGCGCTGAACGACAATCTGCTCAAGCAATGTACGCTCCCGGAAATTCGCATGGTGATGGCGCACGAGATGGGCCACTACGTTCTCAATCACGGCGCGAAACTGCTGACTTATTCCGGAATTTTTATCCTCGCGGGGTTTGCGCTTACTCGCACTCTCTTTGACGCCGCTGTGAGCCGCTGGGGAAACAAATGGGACGTTCGCGGCGTTGCCGATCCGGCCGGGCTTCCCCTGTTCGTCTTGATCCTGAGCACATTCATTTTTGTTCTGACTCCGTTTTTAAACACAGTCGTGCGTGTGACGGAACGAGAA
Organism: Verrucomicrobiota bacterium; assembly: GCA_046725095.1. Lineage (GTDB taxonomy): Bacteria > Verrucomicrobiota > Verrucomicrobiia > Chthoniobacterales > UBA10450 > Udaeobacter. The sequence continues at coordinate 5,826 of JBKOXU010000140.1, read as the reverse complement.
GCTGATGCTTTCGGAATTAACACCGCCCGGGAACCCGACGGGATGGCGAAAGTGTCGCTAAAACTCGGTCAATATCGCAAACTGGATCCGACGCCCATGGAGGAGTTTATTTTTTATGACCATCCGAGCGGCCGCGCCCGGATTCGGATGGCGATGGATTGGAAAGCAGCAAGTTTGCCAGCCAGGGAATCAGTGGCACCGGAAACGCGCTCAACGCATCCGTAAAGCCAGATAGTGCCAGACTACAAATTCACGCCGTATTTCGAAAACGAGGTTCTGCGAAAGCGCCCGTATCTCAACCAGGGAAATGTGCATCCGCGTCGTACAATCTCCGATTCGAGCGGAGCGCCAGGAGAACAACAGATTCCGATTCTGGGCAGCTATGGCAGAGCTTGGTGGGCGTTACTTGTGAGTCATCACTCTCGCCGATAGGCTAACAATACACAACGCATTCGCAGATCGGAGATTCAGGCCATGAAACTGAGCTATTACCCCGACACTGATTCTCTCTACATCGACTTGTCTACAAAGCCGAGCGCTGAAAGCCGCGAAGTATCCGAAGGAGTCGTGCTGGATTACGACCAGGAAAGCAACCTGGTCGGAATCGACATTAACAACGCCAGTCGAAAAATTGGATTTGTCACAGGTCGTTACTAGCCAGATCCCCATCGAAGGCGCGCAGCGTGCATCGCGAGTGCCGTGATGACCATTCGAGATAACAAGTAGCCCGCCCACCAGCCGACAGAGCGAGGCTTGTGGATGATTACTGCGTTGTATTAGTTGAATCTCGACATAGACCCTATCCGGCCTCGCGCGGGTGTTGCGAGGGCGCGGCGGCAGTGAAAGCAAATTTGTGCCTCCGGATCAGGATCAAGTTGCGAACGTAAATCAGCGAGTTCGGCAGATATGCCAGAATGCCAATCGGATCGCGCCGGAAAACGAAGTAAATGCACATGAGAACGCTTCCGGCAATGCTCCAGTACCAGAACGATACCGGAATGACACTTTCGCCCTTCCGTTCAGACGCGAGCCATTGGACAAGAAAACGCATCGAGAAAAAGGCGTTCCCAATGAAACCAAGGACCATGAGATAACTCCAATCCAGACCGAGAAACCGATATTCTTTTCCGATCCAGGTGATCGCGATGATGGCAAGTGTATTCATAAGCAACTGATTTCTTAACGTTTCGCCTCTCCCTTCACAAGGGAGAGGGCAGGGTGAGGGTTCGATACTCCAATGGCAAGGCACTGCAAATCCCTGACGTCAATCCTCTCCCTTTCCAAGGGAGAAGCGGATCAACACCACACGGGCTGATCAATCAAATATTCAATTGTGCGTCTCAGCGATTTTGTGGCGAATCTGTCCCGACTTCATCCAACGCGCCCCAAGCAGCGACTTATGATCGCGCTTTCAGCCGCGCTATCAATGTGTCGGCAATAGTCGCGGGCGTATCAGCGACCGCGATTTCCGCCGCTTTGAGCGCCTCGATCTTTCCTGCCGCAGTTCCTTTCCCTGCTGAAACAATCGCTCCAGCGTGTCCCATTCTTCGCCCTGGCGGGGCCGTCATCCCAGCGATAAACGCCGCAACCGGTTTTTTGCAATTCTCTTTGATCCACTCGGCGGCTTCTTCTTCGGCCGAACCGCCGATTTCTCCGATCAAGATCATTGCCTTTGTCCCCGGATCCTCGTTGAAAAGCTTCACCGCATCGAGATGCGACAAACCTTGGATGGGATCGCCGCCGATCCCAATGCATGTCGATTGGCCGTATCCGCGGGAAGTCAATTGCCATACTGCCTCATAAGTGAGTGTTCCCGAGCGCGAAATCACGCCGACCTCGCCCGGTTTATGGATGTATCCCGGCATGATGCCGATCTTGCACGCGCCCGGCGTAATGATTCCCGGACAATTCGGTCCGATCAGCCGCGATTTCTTCCCGCGCATTTCGGCTTTGACACGCATCATGTCCATCACCGGAATCCCTTCGGTGATGCACACCACCAGATCTACTCCCGCATCGACCGCTTCGAGAACTGAATCCGCCGCCGCCGATGCCGGCACAAAAACCATCGAGGCATTGCATCCCGTTTTTTGCCGCGCCTCCCAGACCGTATCGAACACCGGCACTTTGCCATCGAACATTTGCCCGCCTTTGCTCGGCGTCACGCCCGCGACCACGTTTGTGCCGTAATCCATGCATTGGCGCGTATGAAACGCGCCCGCGGTGCCGGTAATGCCCTGGACGACCAGCCGCGTGCTCTTATCGACCAAAATAGACATGAGCAGAATGACGAATGGCGAATGACGAATGACGAAACAATGGCGAAGCGCGAATGAAGAAAATGTATGAATGCGAACTCATGGTTGCCTCAACTTCGTCATTCGTGCTTTGTCATTTTTGCTTTCGTTTATGCACGACGAGTTTGTTCCCGTCCTGATCCCGGAATTGCGCCATCCAACAGACCGGTGTTTCGGTCTTCTCGATGTCGAAGGTAACGCCGCGCTCTTTGAGTTTGGCGATCGCGGCATCGATATCCGCCACCTCGAAAGCGACCGTTGTTCCATCGCGTGATGGTTTCCACGCCGGATGACAACCGACGCCAATCGTTATCGGGCCGAGATCGTACTCGACCCACGCGCCGTCCATCTGAGTCGAACTGGGTTTGAGTTCGAGCGTCTCCTGATAAAATTTCCGCGCGCGTTCCTTGTCCGAAACAGCAATCGCAATAAAAGCCACTTCGTTTGTAATCATGTGCAGACTCCTTTCTCGTTTTCGGGTTTCAATTTGTGAATTATCAGTTTGTTTCCGTCCGGATCCTGAACAACCGCCATATGACAGCACGGCGTCTCAAACGGCTCCGCAGCGAAACGCACGTTCCGATCTTTCAGTCGCTTGATAGCTACATCGAAGTCTTCAACCTCAAGCGCCGCGCTGGTTCCTTGATCCGAAGGCGTCCACTGATTACTCACGTTCGCGATCGCGAGCGTATCGTCGCCGACGGCATACTCAACCCATTTCCCGCTCATCATTTCATCCGACACTTTCAAGCCGAGCACGTCTTCGTAAAACGAGCGCGCCCGTTTGATGTCTGTGACCGGAATTGCAATGAATCCAATGGCTTTGATTTTCATTATTACTCTCCGAGAAGTTTCAAATTCCTCCTGCGAAATCTGGGGAGCACAGGCTGCCAGCCTGTTCTTTTCGGCAGCTTGCCGAAAAATCTTTGAACATTGGAAGTGAAACGCTTTCGCATCGCTCTCGTGTCGTCGGCAAGCTGCCGACGACTGCAGGCTAGCAGCCTGCGCTCCCCACGATGCCGATCGCGCAAACAAAAACGTTCGATCTTCGAGATCACGTGGTTTAGCGCCGTCTTCCATTTTGGAATTGGGATTTGGTCCTTTATTTGGGGTTTGAAACTTGCGATTTGGAACTTCCGCTGGCGGCCGCCTGGGAATTAGAACTCGCAGCGGCGACTGCCTTCTGCGCCGCGTCGGCGAGATCATCTGCCGCGATCAGTGCGAGGCCGCTTTCCTTCAGCAATTGCTTCCCTTTTTCAACATTTGTTCCTTCGAGGCGAACAACGAGCGGAACGCACAGTCTTAGCGCTTTCGCTGCGTTGATGATGCCCTGGGCGATGATGTCGCATTTCATGATACCGCCGAAAATGTTGACCAGGATCGCCTTTACCTTCTTATCGGAGACCAAAATTTTGAATGCTTCCGTGACCTGCTCTTCCGTCGCGCCGCCTCCTACGTCGAGAAAGTTAGCGGGCTCGCCGCCGTAAAATTTAATGATATCCATTGTTGCCATCGCCAGACCGGCCCCATTCACGAGGCAGGCGATGTTTCCGTCCAACCCGATGTAATTGAGGCCATGCTTGGATGCTTCGACTTCGCGCGGATCTTCTTCAGCGGTGTCGCGCATCGCCCCGATTTCTGGATGCCGATAAAGCGCGTTATCGTCGAAGTTAAATTTCGCGTCGAGCGCGAGCACTTCGCCTTCGGCCGTGAGGACCAAAGGGTTCACTTCGACCATCGAACAATCGAAGGCTATGAATGTGCGATAGAGACCTTCGAATAATTTGGAGGCGTTCTTTAATTGCGACGATTCAAAACCAAGCTGCTTCGCCACCTTTCGCGTTTGAAACGGCTGCAGACCGGCTAAAGGATCGATCGGTTCGCGAATGATTTTCCCAGGAGACCTTGCCGCAACCGCTTCAATTTCCACACCGCCTTCCGTGCTCGCTACAATTAGGGGCGCGGCTGTGACTCGATCGAGCAGGATGGCAAAATAGATTTCCCGCGCGATGTCGGCGGACTCCGCAACCAGCACCTTGTTCACAGCACGACCAGCCGGCCCGGTCTGATGCGTCACCAGAATTTGCCCGAGCATTTTCCCTGCAACATCGCGGACGTCCTCAGGCGTTTTGCGAACATGAACCCCGCCTTTGAATCCGTTTTTGAACGTTCCTTTCCCTCGCCCCCCAGCATGAATTTGGGCTTTAACAACAATATCGACATCCCGAAGCTCACGCGCGATTTGTTCCGCCTCGTCGAGGGTCGAAGCGACTTTGCCTCTCGTTGTCGCCACATCGAATCTTTGCAGCAATTCCTTGGCTTGATATTCGTGAATGTTCATTAGCTTGCGTGCGTGGCGAAACCGAGCAATTAGCTTGCGATACGCATCGCAGCAACGGTTTTCTCCAGAAATTACTTGTCCGTTTCGATGCCAGTCGCCTACGATGGCCTTCGTTATTAATCCTATGAAAATCCACATCTTGTTTTGCGCACTTATCACCATCGTTTCTCTTTCACTCCGAGCCGGCACGCCCGCGCAAGAAAAAGCTTTCACGGACAAATACAAAACGGCATTCGAGGCCAAGGATATAGCCACGCTCGAATCATTCCTCTACACGCAGGGCGCCGACCCGGAGATCCTCGGCTTTTACAAGATGATGCAATCGAGCGACGCGGGCGAAAAGGTTTCCAAAATCGAACTCGTCGATCTTACACCCGGGGATGTTAAGAAAGCCGCGACCCCGATGGATTCACCCACAGGCGGTAAAGTTTGCCTCACCCTCAAGCCGACAAAAAAACTGATCATCGCCACTGAGAGAAAGGACGCCAGCGGCAGCTCAACAAGCAAGAGCGAAAACTTTATCGCCGAGAAAGACGGCAAATTCGTTATCCCTGTTCCAGGGCCATGTAAGTAAGATTCCAGCCAGAGCGGCGAGTGCCGTAAAGCACCCGACGCTCTCTGCTATAGGGTGAATAGATGAGGGCACGGCCTGCTTCAATTTTGTTCCTCTCCGAAAAGAGTTCCCACCGTGCGTTGCTCCGTCGGCGGTTCGAGTGCGTTAACGAACTTCCGAAAACGCGCGGAGAAAACTTCAGGTCGAAGTTTCCAATAGTGAGCGATTCCCGGTGCAGCAACATAATGTCGAAGAAGTCCGTGCCAGCCTTCCCACAGTTGTCTGTCCATCAGTCCATAGACATAGTGAAAATGAATTGTCTCGAATGCTTTCAGGAATTGGTAGGTTGCGTGAAAAAAGCGCGCCCGATCTTCGGGAGACAGCGCGCTGAGATCTTCGAGACCTATTCGCCAGATCCGTTCCACCTCCGCGTTTTCCATGAACGGTTTGGTCACGTCGCGCAAGGCCGTGGCAGCGGCGTCCTGCGTAGCCAGCCTGGCCACGCGCGTGCTCCGATGCACTTGAATGCCGAGGTATAACACGGACAAAACGACAGCGACCGAGCTGACCAATTGCGAGATCGCGTTGATCGCTTCCCAGTTCATTCCTGTGTTATATCACAGGCAAATGGCTGA
>JBKOXU010000075.1:0-5158 GCA_046725095.1 Verrucomicrobiota bacterium | reverse complement strand
GCCAAGCTCGTCGCGAATTTGCTCCATGCGGCTGGGGTGAGCCGGGTGCTTACGATGGATCTGCACGCGCAACAGGTCCAGGGCTTTTTCGATATCCCAGTGGACCACCTCTATTCCTTCCCCGTATTGGTTAAATATCTGCGACAACACCTCACAGGAAAAACCGTAGTCGTTTCGCCGGACCTCGGCGGACTCAAGATGGCTTCAGCTTACGCGGAGGCGCTACACGCCAATCTAGCCATCGTGGCAAAGGAACGTAAGAGCGCCACCGAAACCGAGGCATTGTACCTGATCGGCGAAGTTGAAGGCCACGACGTGCTTCTGATCGACGATCTTACCGAGACGGCTGGCACGTTGACTTCCGCGGCTGAGCTTATGAAAAAGCGCGGCGCCCAGAAGATTTATGCGGGCGTTTCGCACGCTGTCCTTGTCGACAAAGCGATCGAGCGTTTGCAAAAATCGAAAATCGCGGAATTAGTAACCACGAACAGCACGCCGGTGCGCGCCGTGGAAGGTTTTAAAACGACGGTGCTATGCGTCTCCGAGCTTCTCGGCGAAGGTATCAAGCGGATTCATAACGACGAGTCCGTCTCCTCGCTGTTCAACATCGAGAACGAAAAAAATGGCAAAACAAGTTAAACTAAAGGCAGAACCGCGGACGAATGTGGGACGTTCTGCGGTGCGCAAATTGAAGACGCGTGGATTCATTCCAGCAGTCATTTACGGCGGCAAAGATAAACCGCGGGCCTTGCAAGTCGCCGCCCGGGACGTCGATGCAATGATGAGCCACGCTTCCGGCGAAAACGTGTTGGTTGAGCTTGAGATCGCCGGTGAAAAATCGAATCGCATCGCCCTGGTGCAGGAAGTGCAACACTCACCGCTGGGCGGTGAGATTCGTCATCTCGATTTTCACGCCATCTCCATGGATGAGACGATCCAGGCTGAGGTCCCTCTCGAGCCAATCGGCACGGCCAATGGCGTCAAGAACTTCGGGGGCTTGCTCGAGCAGAGTTTGCGCGCGCTGACAATCGAGTGCCTGCCGCGAGACTTGCCGGACCGCATTACGGTCGACGTCTCCGCCCTGAACATCGGCGATTCTGTTCACGTTCGCGACATTCAGCTTCCTTCGGGAGTCGCGGCAAAGGTGCAGCCCGATCTCACCGCGTTTTCGGTCCTCGCTCCCGTGGTTGAAGAAGAACCAACGGTTGCTGCGGCCGAAGCCGCTGCTGGGGGACCGGAAGTTATCACCGAGAAAAAGGAAGAGGGCGAAGCTACCGTCGCCGCACCGGCTGCGAAGGAAAAAGCTCCCAAGGAAAAAGAGCAGAAGAAGTAGCTTTGATTGCCGGTTGTGGATTGTCGATCGCGGATTGAACGCATGTGGAAGAAACACCTCCACAGATTCGCCTGATTGCGGGCCTCGGAAATCCCGGCCCGGAATACGCAGCTACGCGTCATAACATCGGCTTCATGGTCGTCGATCAGCTTGCGGCGCAGTTTGGATCGACATGGGAAAGATCAGCAAGGTGGGATGCGCTGTGTGCAAAATGCGGCAGCGCGCTCGTGGTGAAGCCGAAAAGCTTCATGAATCGGAGCGGTTATCCGCTCTTCGCGATCGCGCAGTTTTACAAAATCGAGCCGACCCAAATTCTCGTCGTCCTTGACGACCTTGCTCTCCCGCTCGGCCGTATCCGGTTGCGGACTCGTGGCGGAACGGGTGGCCACAACGGCCTTGAGTCAATCATCATGCAATTCGGGACCGAGGAGATTCCCCGCTTGCGTATCGGCATCGGCCAGGCGCCGCCCGAAGGATCGGTCGATTATGTGTTGAGCCGTTTCTTTGAGGAGGAAAAACCCATCGTTAGATCGACGATTGATCGCGCGGTGGAAGCGGTGAAATGCGCAATTGACAACGGCCTCATTTCCGCGATGAACACTTTCAACAAAACCGAAGAATCATGAAGAACCGTTATGAAGCGCTGCTTGTGCTGAATTCACAGGGCAAAGAGGACACCGTCAGGGAGATCATTGAGCGATTGGAATCCGAGTTTCAAAAAGAAGGCGCGCAAATCGAACAGGTGCAAAAAATGGACAAGCACCAGTTTTCGTACGTGGCCGGTCCAATCGATGCGGGATATTATGTGAATTTTATCTTCAACGCCGAACCCCAACTGGTTGCCAGGCTACAGGCGAAATTTAAGCTGGATCCGGAAGTTTATCGCCAGAATTACCAGCGCCTCCGGGAAAAGAAGGAGAAGCCGGCGAAAAAGATGGCAAAAGCCAAATGATTTCGCTACAAGGCGGATATGGCCAGCTTTAACAAAGTCATTCTACTCGGAAATCTCACCCGCGATCCGGAGGTGCGCTACACGCCCAAAGGCAGCGCAGTCTGCGACCTCGGCATCGCTGTGAATCGCGTTTACACAACCGACAGCGGGGAAAAGCGTGAAGAAGTCACCTATGTCGATGTTGTGCTGTGGGCACGCCTGGCTGAGATCGCCGGCGAATACTTAAAAAAAGGACGGCCCGTTTTCATCGAGGGCCGCCTGCAACTGGACAGCTGGGATGACAAGCAGACTGGGCAGAAACGAACCAAACTGCGGGTCGTAGGCGAGAGCATGCAGTTGCTAGGCAGCCGTCCCGCCGGACCCGGCGCTGCTGCCGAGAGCGCAGGAGAAGATCGACAAACGAGCACGGGTGGCAAAACCAGCGCGCCCCCACCGAAAGCATCTGCGCCAGCCGAGCCGGACGACGACGAGATTCCCTTCTGATTTCTCGTCGGGCGAGACGCCGTCGAGCCGACGAGTTTGACCACGGCTCTTCAAAAGGCTGACCGAACAAGAATTGATGAACGCGACCGAGGCTTGTATCGCGCTCAATATGTTGCCGACCGTCGGGCCGGTGCGTTTGCGGAAATTGCTGGAGGTTTTCAAAGAGCCGCAAGAAATCCTCGCCGCGAAACGCGGCGAGCTTCGCAAGGTTGAGGGAATCGGCAATGAAGTCGCAGATCAAATCAGTAATTGGGAATCGATTATTGACTTAGCTGCGGAGCTCCAGCGTGTCCGCGATTTTGGCGCAACGGTCATCATAAAGGAATCCTCTTCCTATCCCAAGTCGCTCCGGGAGATTCATGCGCCGCCAATTGTGCTTTACGTTTGGGGCGAATTGGAAGCGCGCGACCAGCACGCCATCGGCATTATCGGCGCCCGGCGCACGACGCATTACGGTACGGAGTCGGCGAAGAAACTGGCTTATCAGCTTGCCTATGCGGGATTGACTGTGATCAGTGGTCTTGCGCGTGGCATCGACACGGCCGCTCATCAGGGAGCGCTTGCTGCAAAGGGGCGCACGATCGCAGTGATCGGCTCCGGACTAGCCAAATTATATCCGCCGGAAAACGCCGCGCTTGCCGAGAAAATTCGCTCCGGAAACGGCGCAATCGTGTCGGAATTCTCGATGGAGATTGAACCGGATCGCCAAACTTTCCCGATGCGCAACCGGATCATTTCCGGTTGGAGCCACGGCATTCTCGTAGTCGAAGCGGGATTGAACAGCGGTGCGCTGATCACGGCCGCGCAGGCGCTGGAGCAAGGCCGCTCGGTTTACGCAGTGCCCGGGCACATCAATGCGCCGAGCGCGATGGGCTCGAATCGTCTCATTCAACAAGGCGCCAAGCTGGTCATGGACGCCAGCGACATTCTGGAGGACCTGCAAATTCTTTTGCCCGAAACAAAACCATCGCCGGAAGCCGCAGCCCGCCCGTTGCCACCGCTTTCGGAGGAAGAGCGCCGTGTTTATGATGCGATCGACGCGTCCGAGACGCCGATCGACCAAATTGCTGCCAAGTGCGATTTGCCAAGCGCCATCGTCTCTTCTACTCTTCTCCGGCTCGAACTCAAGCGGCTCGTTAAGCAGTTGCCGGGAAAATATTTTGTTAAGTTAGGATAAGCCAGGGACTTCCAAGGGCTTCAGTCCGTCGCGACCAGTCGCGAATTCCGGTCCCACTTGCAAAAGCGCCATAACTGGGTTCGATTCCAGCCCCTCATGTCTAAGTCTCTCATCATTACCGAGAAGCCGTCGGTCGCCAGCGACATCGCCAAGGCGCTCGGCGGATTCAAGAAAGGCAAGGATTACTACGACAACGAGAAGTATTTGTTGTCGTGGGCGGTGGGTCATCTCCTTGAACTCGCGGTACCTGCCTCCATGAAAGAGCAGGACAAATGGGATATGAAAAAACTTCCCATTATGCCGGCCGAATTTGCGCTTGAACCTGCTGAGAGGATGCGTGGCCGGGTCAAGGTGCTCTGCCAGTTACTCAAGAACAAGGAAGTCACTGAAATTATCAACGCGTGCGACGCAGGCCGGGAGGGAGAGCTGATTTTTCGCTACATTATTCAATACGCCGGCACGAAAAAGCCGATCAAGCGTCTCTGGTTGCAATCCATGACGACCGATGCCATCCGCGACGCGTTCGCGCGGTTGCGAAGCGATGACGAAATGCAACCGCTGGCCAGTGCCGCTCGCAGCCGCAACGAGGCGGACTGGCTTGTGGGCATCAACGCAACGCGGGCCTTTACGTTGCGGCTCAGCGGCGGCCGCGGCAGCACGGTTACTTCACTTGGACGTGTGCAGACTCCGACTCTTACCATTATCGTCGATCGCGAGAGCAAGATTCAGGACTTCAGGCCGCGCGAGTTGCACGAGATCTTCGGCACCTTCCGCGCGGCAGCCGGCGAATACGCCGGACGCTGGTTTGATGAGGCATTCAAAAAGGACGAGGACGAAATTCAGCGAACGAAGAGACTGCTCACACGCCTGCAACTGAGTCTCCCGGATGCCGAGCAGCGTTTGGATACTGCAAAAGGCTCTCTCTGGGAAGAGCATCGCGCCGCGGCACGATTATGGTACCGCGAAATCGCCGACGCCATCCAGCGAAAGTGCACCGGTAAGCATGGCATCGTCGAACTGGAAGAGAAGAAGCCGACCACACAGGCCCCGCCACAGCTGTATGATCTTACTGCCTTGCAGCGCGAGGCGAACAGTCGCTTCGGCTTTTCTGCCAAGCGCACGTTGCAAATCGCACAGGCGCTCTACGAAAAGCATAAAGCCGTCACCTACCCACGCACAGATTCGCGCGCGCTGCCGGAGGACTATCAGCCGA
>JBKOXU010000062.1:0-5382 GCA_046725095.1 Verrucomicrobiota bacterium | reverse complement strand
GATCTCCGGAATAAACGCGCCAAGCTGCAACTGTTTCGTGAACTGTCCCGCGTTGAAATTGCCAACCGCGCCCGCCTGAATTTCCGCCGGATCGATCTTCGCATCGTCAATCGCCTTTTTGCCGGCCTCAATAATGATGTGCCGGATCGTTTTCCCCTCTTTCTTGAGGTTGCGCTTAAAATCCGTGCGCCCGCCGCCGAGAATGTACACTTCGTTCATAGCTTAATTAACTTTAACCAATCTCCATGCGCTGTCATCCCGAGCTGCGCAGACGGCGAGGGACCTCTCATCAAAGCGCGGCCGTCACACTAGTTTGTGCGGTCCTTCGCTCCGCTCAGGATGACATTTTGATTCACCCGCTGAAGGCACTTATGCCCGTGATGTCGCGGCCGACGATCAATGCATGGATGTCGTGCGTGCCCTCGTAGGTGTAAACGGTTTCGAGGTTCATGAGGTGCCGGATCACAGAATAGCGATCTGTAATCCCCGCGGCCCCGAGTATGTCGCGCGCCTTGCGCGCGCATTCGAGCGCCATCCACGCGTTGTTCCGCTTGGCCAGCGAAATTTGCGCCGAGGTCGCTGTGCTTGCCTCCATCATGCGGGTGAGACGCAATGCCAATAATTGCGCCTTGGTGATCTCCTGCACCATCCAAACAAGTTTCTCCTGCACCAGTTGGAAACCCGCAATCGGGCGACCAAATTGCTGACGCGACTTGGCGTAAGCGAGCGCCGTTTCGTAACAATCGATGGCCGCACCAATCACACCCCATGCAATGCCCGCACGCGCGTGCGAAAGGCACGAAAGCGGCGCGCCTAGTCCTGACGCCTTTGGCAGCCGATTCTCCGCCGGTATCCGACAGTTCTCGAACCAGCATTCCGATGTGCGCGACATGCGCAGGCTGAATTTGCCCTCGATATCCTGCGCACGAAATCCAGGTGCATCTTTTTCGGCGACGAATCCGCCCACATGACCGTCGTCGTCCTTCGCCCAAATCACTTTCACATCCGCGATCGATGCGTTCCCAATCCAGCATTTGCCGCCATTCAAAAGATAATGATTGCCGTCGCGCTTCGCGCGCGTTTCCATTCCGCCAGGATCTGAGCCGTGGCCGTGTTCCGTCAGCGCAAAGCAAGCGACGCGATCGCCCCTTACCAAACCTGGCAACCACCGTGCGTGTTGCTCCGGCGTACCGAAGGAATGAATCGCCTGAATAGCAAGCGCACCTTGCACCGAAGCCAGCGAGCGCAGACCAGAGTCGGCCCGTTCAAGCTCCTGCATGATGAGTCCATAGGCCGTGTAACTGAGCCCCGCGCATCCGTGCTCTTTGAGATAGGGAGCATAAAAGCCTAACGCGCCCATACGCGGTGTAAGATGTTCGGGGAACTTACCCGCGCGATAGCACGGCACGATCTCGTCTATGACTTCCTCCTGCACGAAACGCCGCGCCCGGTCGCGTGCCGCGCGTTCGTTGTCCGTCAGCAGTTCTTCGATCGCGTAGTAATCGAGCGAGAGTGGGGTCATTCCGATGTCGACACTATTATGCCCGCTATTTCCGATCAATAAGATCGACACGCCGAGCGACGTATTTGGAAAGCGGCTACGCCGAAGCGCTGCCGCTTCGACTTCGCGGCCCGCGGCTGTTCGAACACGCCCAGACCTTCGTGTTCAAAACTACCTGCGGGGTTCCGTAGCGCTGCGCGATTCCGTAGTAGCAGCATCGGCGGCGCGATATTCGCGCAACCGGGCAAGCTCGCTGCGTGAACCATCGGCCTTCGCCGTTTGTTTGATCAGCTTGGCGTAGTAGTCGTCTGCCTTTTCCTTTTCTCCAATCCGTTCTGCTCCCAGCGCGGCGCCACACAAACCTCGGAATCGTCCCGGATAGATTTTCAGCGCCGCCTCGAATTCGCGCTGCGCATCCTTCGGCTGATCCAGTTTCAGCAGCAAATCACCCAGTTGTTCGCGGGCCGGAACAAGCGCGCCCGGCGAAACGGGATGCTTGCCGAGAATGTCCTCAGCATCCGCCGTCCGCCGTAACAGATCTACGGCCTCCTCCTTTTTGCCTTCGCCATACGCCACCCAAGCTGATGCGGCCTGCATTTGCAGGTCGAGATGCCTCTTAAAATAGTCAAACTTCGGATCCGTCGTCGCATCGCGCAATTGCTTCATCCGATCCACGGCCTTGCGTGCCCCTGCGAGATCGCCGGTATGCGCTCGCCCGAGAGCGTGAGCGTATTCGATCAGCGCTTCCATGAACGGAAAGGAAGACCAGTGCGGCACTGCTGGAACGCGCAGCGCGGCCGCGTCGGCCCAGGCGTTGCACTCGAGCGCGTAACGCGCCGGAATGGCGGCCAGAGCATACGCCGCGCTGAATTCCAGCTCGGGATTGGTTTTGCGCACGGTGGCTGCGAAATCCACGATCTCCTTCGCCTTAGCGTCCTGCCCTTCCTGTAGATAGGAGTAGGCCATGTAATCGAGCGCGTGCAATTCCTCCGCTTCGGTAGCGTCGCGATGACGCATCGCCGCGTATGCGCGCGACGCGTCAGCGGAGGAGCGATTCGCGGCGACGGACTCTTCCCACATCCCCAGACGGGTGAAGATGTGCGAGGGCATGTGCAGAGCATGCGGAACCCACGGCGCGATGGAGCCATAGCTCCGCGCGGCCGCCAATCCGCGCTCGGCTAATGCCGGGTAATCGTAGCTGTGAATCAGATAATGGGCGACGCCGGGATGTTGAGGATTTGTTTTCCACAGTTTTTCCAGGATACCGGCCGCTTTCAGTTGATTAGCCAACGTCGTGTCGGTGGGCGTCGCGTAGCCAACTGCCAGGACGGCGAGCGCGTAAAAGGTCTGCGCTTCAGCATCATCGGGATATTTATCGGAAAGTTTGCGCATCGCCTTTTCATATGCGGCCACGCGATCGCGCGGTCCCACCGGGCCATGACAGGACTGCCCAACCTCGCCTGCAGTCGGACTGTCTGGCGTATTGTAGTAGGCATTCAGCGCCGTGATAAATCCGCTCTCGCGATCACTGCCAGCCTTCATTGTCATGGCTTTGTCCGCTGCCGCCTTGCCGGCCTTCATTTCCTCGGGAGTCGGGGGTGTCCAGATAGGATGCCACCAAGTCATGGCGATCCCCCATTGCGCCATGGCGCATTTTGGATCCTTTTCGGCTACGCCCGTGAAAATCCGGCGCGCTTCTTCATAAAAAAACGAGTGCAGCAACGCGACGCCGCGGGTGAATTCCGTTTGCACGGCTGGCGCGCACGACACCGGAAAATCCACTGCCCCGGCCGTGCGCAAATCGCCCGGCTCAGGAACGGCTGAGGTTTCAGCAATGAGGACTGGAAGAGTGCTGATGACAACGACGAGAAAAGACGCGCCGCGAAAGAATGTTCGAATACTCATGTAGCAGAGACTTGGATTGAGGGACGCCCCACCTTTGGGTGATGGGATGTAGCGCTTTTCGAGAGTGGCACAGCCGCCGCTAAGCCGCAAATTCTAAAATAATTTTTTCCCTCCGTTTTCCCTGTGTGACGGTACGGCCGACCAACGCCTAAACTTCTGAATTTTGGAAATTTCTACTATCGTTTATTCGTTCGAATATTTCCTCGGCGGTCAGATGTTTCCGATCGACATCATGCCGGCCGCGGTTCAGGCCGTGATGAAATGGTTGCCGTTTTACTACGAGCTGTTTTGTCCGGTCGCGATCTTTCTCGGCCGGTTGAAAGGAGCGGATCTTGTGCAAGCGCTGGCAATCCAAAGCGGCTGGCTGTTCCTCGCGTGGATGTGGGCGCGGTTCATGTGGAAACGCGGCCTCGACGATTACCAGGCCGTCGGCGGATAGCGGCAGCGAACTTTCGTCGATTGCTGAACTCGTACGCGTCATTGCTTCGCATCGTTCGGCGCGGGCGAGGCGACGAGCTTCTGGAAGCGCGGATCATTCCGAAGCGGATCGAACATCGGATCGAGCCGAAGCAGCGCGGGAGTGAGCGGCACGTTTTGAGCCAGCGCGCCATCGTACGGTA
Organism: Verrucomicrobiota bacterium; assembly: GCA_046725095.1. Taxonomy (GTDB): domain Bacteria; phylum Verrucomicrobiota; class Verrucomicrobiia; order Chthoniobacterales; family UBA10450; genus Udaeobacter. The sequence goes on along the minus strand of JBKOXU010000062.1, from coordinate 1,356 downwards.
TCGAGAGCAGCTTTTGTAACGCGGCTACGGCGCGGTCGGGTTCCCCCATGCGCGCCGACACCCGGGCCAGGATCTCGATCGGAATAGGACCCCACACGGCATCTTTCTCGATCGGGATCACGGTCATCGCTCGCTCGATCAGTTTGAATGCGGCGGCTTTGTCACCCAGGCCCATAGTCGTCAGCGCGAGATGCCCCATGAGGCCAAAATTTTCCGGCTGTTCTTTCAGAAAAGGTTCCAGTTCGCTGCGCGCCCGTCGCCAACTTTCCTGAGCGGCGGTATGATCGCCGGCGACGTCCTGCGCCCATCCTAAATAAAAGCGCAGTTCGCCAGTGATAGAACCCAACGCCGGATCAGACTTGGCTAATATCTCCGTTAGCCGAGGGATGATTTGTGCGGGGCGACGCTCCAGGATCGCTTGGTAAAGTTGTGTTTCCAACGCCTGGGGGTCTTCGGCCGGCGGGTGGACCAAGGCGAGGAGCGCAGAGGCCCGCGGCAGATCGCCCTGAGCTTGTGCGATAGCCGCCTTTGCTGCGAGGGTGTCCACGTCGCCTGGCATAATATCGAGAACCTGATCAAACTTTCGCAGCGCCTCGGGGAAACGACGAAGCTCGATATACAATTGTGCATGCTGTCCGAGCAGGTTAACGTTGCGCGGATCGAGCCGCTCGGTTTGGTTGAAATACGACTCGCTCCGGTCCCACTGGCCGCGCCGCCGCGCGACAGAGGCCAGCAATGCAGGAATCTGGCTGCTGTTCGGCAAGAACTGACGTGCCTGTTCAAAGTAACGCACCGCGGTGTCGTAATCCTTTAGACAGGCGTGGTAGTAATTTCCCGTGGCAAGCAGCGCCTCGCCGAGATTGGGCTGAAGAGCGAGCGCGGTTTCGGCTGCCTGCCGTGCCTCTTCACGCAGGGCGACCGTTGGTTCAAGACTCTGTGTGATGTAGCCGCGCGCATCCGCGATTGACAGCAGCGCCCAACTAAGGGCGAACTTCGGGTCTAATTTGACCGCTTCTCTGAGATATTTCTGTGCGCCAAGGGCGTTGGCGGGTGTGTACGTCGTTTGCACGTTATAAGCCAGGCCGCGCAGGTAGGCGTCGTAAGCCTCGGGATTATTCGTCGGTTTGGCGGCGATGACTCGCTCTTCCGCGCCGGTGAGTTTCGCTCGCAGTTGGTCGGCTATGGCTTTGGCCACCTCACTCTCGACCGAAAGGATGTCGGTCAGTTTGCGATCAAAGGTATCGGCCCAAAGATGGGAATCATTAGCCGCTTTGATCAGCTGCACGTTCACCCGCACAATGTCCCCGCTCTTCTGCACGCTTCCTTGCAGAATGTGGGCGACGGCCAGTTGCCTGC
>JBKOXU010000008.1:0-15476 GCA_046725095.1 Verrucomicrobiota bacterium | reverse complement strand
CGAAGATCGCGGACCTGAAAGTGATCTCGCGGACTTCCACGCAGCGGTACAAAAGTGCTCCGGCCGATCTGCGCGAAATCGCGAAGCAGCTCGGCGTAGCAAATATTCTCGAAGGCAGCGTCCAGAAAGCGGCGGATCAAGTGCGCGTATCCGTGCAGCTGATCAATGCGCTGAATGATTCGCACGTTTGGGCCGAAACTTACGATCGCAAGTTGATCGACGTCTTCCAGGTCGAGAGCGATGTCGCGCAGAAAATCGCGAACGCGCTCGAAGCGAAGCTCACCGGCAAGGAAAAGGCGGCGATCAGCAACCGCGGCACCGAGAATCCTCAGGCCTACGACGCTTACTTGCGGGCGATTGCGTTGCGTAACAGCCAATCGGGGGAGGATGAGCTTCACGCGATTGAATTTTGTCGCCAGGCTGTCGCGCTTGACCCGAACTTCGCCGAAGCATGGGCCGAGCTGGCCGTGAAGGAGTCGAGGCGTTACTTTTTTCCCGAGCGCACAGAGGCACAAAAAGAACGCGCCCGTATTGCTGCTGAGACGGCGGTGCGTCTCGCGCCGGAGTTGCCGGACGCGCAGGGCGCGATGGGTCTGTATTATTACTACTGTCTCCAAGATTACGACCAGGCGCTGGCACGGCTCGAGCGGGCACGCGCGGGTGCCCCTCACGACCAAAAAACGATTGAAGCGATGGCGCTGGTGACGCGCCGCCAGGGCAAACTCGACGAAGCCATTGCTCTTCAGAAGCAGGCGGCCGAGCTCGACCCGCTCAACATCGACGTCTGGAAAGATCTCGCCTTCAGTTATCGCGGGCAGCGTAAACTCGAACAAGCCTCGGCCATGCTCGATCGCGCGCTCGCCATTGCGCCGAATGATCCCGCACTGCTCGCGTACAAAGCCGAAGTCTGTGTGGCCGGTGGGGATTTCGACAAGGCCGACGAGTTGGTGCGCAATGTGCAACACCGCTGGTCCAACACCGGCTCTTGGATCGTGGTCAATCTGCTCATCTACCGAAAGCAGTACGATGAGGCCATTCGCCAGATCACGGCCCTATTCGAAACGGAAAAAACGCCGCCGGTTTTAATCGCGGCCCAGCACGAAAGACTGGCCTTTGTTTATTTACTTAAGGGCGATCACGTCCGGGCAAAGCAGTTGTGGCAACAAGCCGAGCAGGAACTGAAAACGTTGCGCGAGCAAGGCCAAGGCGGACTCGTGCTCTCCTATCAACTGATCAACACCGAGGCACAGCTTGGCCAGCGCGACGAGTTCGAGGTCGAAGCGCAGCGTCTCATACAAATGCTGCAAAAGGACAAGTGGAGTCTGCCGCGCGCGGAAGAAGCCCGCGCGCGCGGCTACGCTATCCTTGGCGATGCCGACCGCGCGATACCGCTGCTCGAACGCCTGCTTCAGGAAACAGGCTCCAACGCGCTCACTCCCGCGCTCCTGCGCTTCGATCCGATGTGGGACCCGATCCGAAACCATCCGCGCTTCCAAAAATTGGCAAACGCAAAGCAATGAAAATCGACAATTTCTTCGGCGAGCTGAAGCGGCGCAACGTTTACAAAGTCGCCGTCGCTTATGCGGTGGTCGGCTGGGTAATCGCACAAATCGCGACGCAGATTTTTCCATTCCTGGAAATCCCGAACTGGATAGTGCGCTTGGTCATCATGCTAATCGCGATTGGATTCCCAATTGCGCTCGTGATCGCGTGGGCATTTGAAGCAACACCGGAAGGAATCAAGCGAACGGAAGATGTCGATCTTTCCAGCGAGCGCGTGCCAAAGAAACACGCGTGGATCTACGTCGTCGTGATCGGTGCCGCAATTTCGGTGACGCTATTTTTTCTTGGCAGATACACCGCTGGAAATAAAGGCTTTGCAACCGCGCCTAACGAATTGTCCGCGAAGTCGATCGCGGTGCTGCCGTTCAATAATCTGAGTCGAGATCCGGATAACGCCTTTTTCGCGGAGGGCGTACAGGATGAAATCCTCACCCGACTCGCCAAAGTAGCCGATTTAAAAGTTATCGCGCGCACGTCGACGCAAAAATTCAAAAGCTCCCCCGAAAATTTGCCCGACATCGCGAAGCAACTCGGTGCGCTCAACATTCTCGAGGGCAGCGTGCAAAAGGTGAACGATCAGGTGCGGGTCAACGTGCAGTTGATCAACGCGATGACGAACGCGCATCTCTGGGCGGAGATTTACGACCGCAAACTGACCGACATCTTCGTTGTTGAAAGCGACATCGCAAAGACGATCGCCGACACGCTGCAGGCGAAACTTACTGGCTCGGAGAAAAGCGCGATTTCAAAAGAACCGACCGCCAACACCGAAGCCTACGAGCTTTATCATAAAGGCCGATCGCTTTGGGGAAAGCGGACGGGCGATAACATTCCGAAAGCAATTGCGTTTTACGAGCAGGCGATCGCGCGCGATCCAAATTACGCGCTGGCTTACGCCGGCCTTGCCAGCGCCCACATTCTGTCCCCCTTTTACGCCGGCGCGGACCGGCGCGAGGCGGGTTCGAAAGCGAAAGAAGCGGCCCTCACAGCTCTCCGCCTCGATCCCAATCTCTCTGAAGCGCACCTCGCGCTCGGCAAGGTGCTCTTCTTTGGCGAAATCGATTTGGCCGGCGCCATGCGCGAATACAAACGAGCGATCGAGCTCAAGCCGAACGACGCGGACGCGCATCATTGGTACGGTAACGACACCCTGTCAGCGTTCGGACAATTCGAGGAGGCCATTGTCGAGGGCAGGCGCTCGGTGGAGTTAGATCCGTTGTCGGTAGTTATTAACGCGGACTTCGGTGTGAGTTTCTTGTACGCCCATCGCTACGACGAGTCGGCGAGGCAATTGCGAAAGACGCTTGAGATCGATCCCACATCCTTCTACACGCATTATAATCTCGGCATTCTTCTTCAAGGAACGGGCGACCTGCCTGGCGCGATTGCCGAATACGAAAAGGCAAAGCAATTAAACGACAACACGTATGTGTCGACGCTTTACGCTCAGGCCAAAGCTCGCGCTGGCGACAAGGATGCCGCGCTGCGAATGCTGAGTGAGCTAGACAAAATAAGTCAGCAACGCGAAGTGGTCGGCTACCTGCGCGCTCTGCTTTATCTCAGCCTGAACAACAAAGATGAAGCGCTGCGCTGGCTCGAACAAGATTACGTGGAACGCGACGGCTCCAACATCAGCACGATCAAGGTCGATCCCCTGCTAATTTCATTGCACGGCGATCCGCGTTTCGAAGCTCTCGTGCAAAAAGTCGTGGCGCCGAAAACAGAACCGACGAAATGAATCCGCACAGCTTCCTTGCCGAGCTGAAGCGGCGCAAGGTATTCAAGGTCGGCGCGGCTTATCTGATCGTGGCGTGGCTCGCCGTGCAGGCGGCGTCGATCGTTTTTCCCGCGTTCGATGCGCCGCCGTGGGCGCTGCGCATTTTTATTCTGATTGCTCTGCTCGGTTTTCCGATCGCGGTAGTGATGGCGTGGGTGTTTGATATTACACGCGAAGGCGTGAAGCTCGATTCCCAAGCTTCGGGCAGCAAGGGTCTCTTCGCTACCGCCGCGGTGCTCATCGTGCTGGCATTGGGTTGGTATTTCTACGGCCAGCCGTCCTTCCGAAGGGGCGATGTGACCACGCCGGCGGTCGCCGATCGCAACTCGATCGCTGTCCTGCCTTTCACCAATATCAGCGGCAAGGCGGATGAAGATTATTTCTCCGACGGCATGACCGAAGAGCTGTTGAACGTGCTCGCCAAGGTGCCGCAGCTGAAGGTGGTGGCACGCACTTCGGTGTTTCAATTCAAAAACAAAGGCGGCGACATCCGCGAGATCGGCCGCAAGCTCGGCGTCACAAATGTCGTCGAGGGCAGCGTGCGCCGCGATGGTCCGGAGGTGCGGATCACCGCGCAGTTGGTGCGCGTGGCTGATGGCTTCCATATCTGGTCGGAAACCTACGATCGCAAGCTGGAGCGGGTGTTCGCTCTTCAGGACGAAATCGCGCAGCGCATCGGCGCTGCGCTCAAGCTTTCGTTAGGCGTCGCAGCGCCGGTCCCAGCACGCGCGCCGATCGATCCCGAAGCCTACGACGAATATCTCAAGGGTCGCGCGCTGCTGCGCCAACGCAGCGATCTGCCATCTGCGATCGCGCATTTTAAAAAGGCGGTGGCGAAGGCGCCGGAGTTTGCGGCTGCCTGGTCGTCGCTTTCGCTCACGCATGAGGTGAGTTTCTGGTACACGCCGCACATGACGGCGGCTTTTCAGACCGAGATGCTAGCTGGCGAGAAAGCAGCCGCGGATCGTGCCGCCGCGCTCGAACCCGACGCCGCCCCCACCGAACACGCGCTCGGCAATCTCGCGCGGGCGCAGTTTCACTACGCCGATGCCGAGCGGCATTATCTGCGCGCGATGCAGATCGATCCCAGCTACCCGGATGTACGCGAGGATTACGCGGAACTCCTCTACGAAGTCGGTCGCATGGCTGATTCGGCGCGCGCGGCGCGACAGTTGGTCCAGCTCGATCCCTATTTTGTCGTCGGCTGGGTGCGGCTGCGGGATGCCGCGAGCGCGCTCGACCGGCACGACGAAGTCGAGGAGTCGGTGCAACGGGTGCGCTCAATCACTTCAGGGATGTTCGCCGGCAAGGCCGGGCTTCTTAATTACGCACTCGATTATGGACGCGCCGATAAGGCGCGGGCTGCGCTTGCGGAAATGGTGACACGTTGGCCAAAGGATGCTGCGTTTGCGCAAACCTTGTTGCCGTGGGCGCTTGGCGAATCCGATGTCGATCCAGTGAAACTGCGCGCGGCGATCGCGGATGCGCCCGAAGGCGAAGCGAGCAGATATTTCATCGCGCGACAAGACATCGACGGCTACAACGCGGACATCGAACGTCAGGGGGCGATACTCCAGGCCTACTACTTCGCCAATCTTTATAGCAGCCGGCCGGCCGGTCACGCGATGCTGCGCGATCCGCGCGTCAAGGCGATGATTGTGCGCTACGGCTTCCCGACATATTGGCGCGAGAAAGGATGGCCCGCCGGCTGCCGTCCACTCGGTGAGACGGATTTCGCATGCGGCACCGATGCCGCACATGTGCATTGAGATGAGCCTCTTCTCTGAGCTGAAGCGGCGCAATGTTTACAAGGTTGCGATCACCTACGCGGTGGTGGCGTGGCTGCTCATCCAAGCTGCGTCGATTCTGCTTCCCACGTTTGAAGCGCCGGCCTGGGTGATGAAAGCGTTCGTCGTTTTCCTCGCCCTTGGATTTGTGATTTCGGTGATGATCTCCTGGGCGTTCGAGGCGACACCGGAAGGATTGAAACGAACGGAAGATGTTCCGGCGGACGTGGCTGCGAAATTGCCAACCTGGAGCCGGCGGAAGTTTGCCTCGTTCGTTATCGCTGTCGCGTTGCTGGCTGCCGGTCTGCTTGCGTTTAATCTTTCCCGGAGCAAACCGCTCGCAAGATCGACAACTGCCGCGGCGTCATCGATTTCGCATAAGTCGATTGCAGTGTTGCCGTTTGAAAACCTGAGTGACGACAGGAATGCCGCTTATTTCGCAGACGGCATTCAGGACGAAATCCTGACCAAGCTCGCAAGCATCGCCGATTTGAAAGTGATCTCGCGCACTTCCACCGCGAAGTACAAGAGCAAGCCGGAAGACCTGAAGACCGTGGCGCAGCAACTTGGAGTCGCGACTGTTCTCGAAGGCAGCGTGCAAAAGGCGGCCGACAAAGTGCGCGTCAACGTGCAGCTCATCGATGCGCGCGCCGATTCGCATCTCTGGGCGAAAACTTACGACCGCGATCTTGCCGATGTCTTTGCCATCCAGAGCGAAGTCGCCCAGGAAATCGCCGACTCACTAAAAGCCAAACTTTCCCCAGCCGAAGCCAACACGCTGGCGAGCGCGCCGACGAAAGACGCGCAGGCTTATGATCTTTTCCTCAAGGGCGAGTTCGAAGCGCGTGTCGCCAACAGCAATCTGCGACCGGAATCATTCGAGCAGGCCGAAGTCTGGTACAAGGAAGCGATCGCGCGCGACTCGAGGTTCGCACTTGCCATCGCGCAACTGGTTATCTGCCGGATGCGGCATCATTGGCTGACCGATCCGTTAAGCGAAGCGGAGTTGATGGACGCAAGCAGAATGGCAAAGCAGGCGCTAACACTGGTGCCCAATCTCCCCGAAGCACATGTCGCGCTCGGTCTGTTTCACTACTATGGCTTTCGCGAGTACGAGCCGGCCTTGGCTGAGTTTCAGCGCGCGATCGAACTCCAGCCTAACAACTCGCTCGGGCTCGAGTTTATCGCCTGGGTGCACCGCCGGCAAGGAAAGTGGAATCGCACTTTAGAGGAGCTGAAAAGATCGATCGACCTAGACCCGCGAAATCCGTATGTCGCAAGCGGTCTCGCCGAGACCTACATCTTTCTCCGCAGGTGGAGCGAAGCTGAGAAACCCGCTCGGCACGCTCTGACGATCGACCCGCATGAGGCCACCGGAATGCGCATGTTGCTGCTAAGTTCTCTGAATAGGACCGGGAACGCGCAGGAACCTTTGCGATTACTTGCGACATTCCCGCCCGACGATCTGCTGCTTCCCAACACTGGCACTTATGACATGGTGATTGGTACTCGCGGCGAAACCTTTGTTCTGGGCCGCGATTTCAAAGCGGCATTAAAGGCGTGGGAGATCGGCACGTCCGCGAGTGTTAACGAGAGGCAACGGCTCGCCGCCAAAGCTGTGATTCGTGTTTTGGCCGGCGATGTCAGCGGCGCACAAGCTGACGCCGATAAAGCGCGCGAGCTATTGGAAGCGAGACTGCGCGAGCATCCGAATGACTTTCGTTCGCTGAGAGCATTGAGCTGGGTTTATCTCGCCCTTAACCGCAAGGCTGATGCGATCAACATCGCCCGGCAAACAGTCGAGCTGTTGCCGTCCGAGAAAGACGCGGTGCTTGGTTCCGGAAACCTCGCCGCCTTGGCCGAAATTCAGGCGCGCACCGGCGCGGCCAAAGAAGCAGTGGAGAATTTGCGTCATTTACTCTCCATCCCGGCGGGCGAGACGATTTCCATTGCGCGCCTAAAGATCGATCCGGTCTGGGACGCGATCCGCAACGATCTCGGCTTCCAACAACTGCTCGCAGGCAAAGAGCACGTCGGACCCTAACAAGTAAGTTTGTCACGAATGAGCAAGCTTTCCTTCTTCTCCGAGCTGAAGCGGCGCAACGTTTACAAAGTCGCGGTCGCATATGCGGTGGTTGCATGGCTCACGATTCAGGCGGCATCGATTTTCCTTCCCGCATTCAATGCGCCGCAATGGGCGATGCAGATCGTCATCCTCATTCTTGTTGTCGGGTTCCCGATTGCGCTGGCGTTTTCCTGGGCGTTCGAGATCACGCCAGAAGGAATTGTGCGCGAAACGGAAGTTAAGCCTAACGAATCGGTGACGCGCCGAACCGGGCGCAAGATCGTCGCCCTAACAATTATGTTGGCCGTGATCGCGGCCGGATTGCTCGTCTTTCAATTGATTCGTGCAAGATCGACATCGCCCTCTGCGGCGACGATCTCGAACAAATCGATTGCCGTTCTCCCTTTTGACAACTTAAGCGACGACAAATCGAATGCCTATTTCACCGAAGGCGTCCAGGACGAAATCTTGACGCGACTCGCGAAAGTGACGGACCTCAAAGTGATTGCCCGCAGCTCGACCCAACGTTTCAAGAGTGCTCCAGAAAATTTGCCCGACATCGCGAGGCAGCTCGGGGTGGCGAACATCCTCGAAGGCAGTGTGCAAAAGGTCGGCGATCAGGTCCGCGTGAATGTGCAGCTCATCAACGCGCTCACCAACGCCCATCTCTGGGCCGACATTTACGACCGCAAACTGACCGACATTTTCGCGGTCGAAAGCGACATTGCGAAAACGATTGCCGACACCTTGCAGGCAAAATTGAGCAGCTCAGCGGAACATGTGCTGGCGTCGCGCCCGACTGAAAATGCCGAGGCGCATGAGCTTTATTTGAAAGGCCGCTACTTTTGGAACCGACGCACCGGGGCAAATCTCCAGAAGGCGGCCGATTATTTCCAACAGGCGATCGGAAAGGATCCCAAATACGCCTTGGCTTACTCGGGGCTGGCAGACTGCCATGTGCTGTTACCAGCTTATGCGGAGCTCGGCAGTAATCCGCGCGACGAATTGCCGAAAGCGCTCGAGGCAGCCCGCAAGGCAGTCGAGCTCGATGACACTCTTTGCGAAGCGCACACCTCTCTGGCCCGAGCGCTGGCTTCAGACCTACAACTCCCCGCCGCCATGCCGGAGTTCAAGCGGGCGATTGAACTCAACCCCAGTTATGCGACAGCGCATCAGTGGTTCGGAGAATATCTCCAAAGCCAGGGACATCTGGAAGCGGCGCTGGCTGAGCTGAAGCGAGCGCAAGAGCTCGATCCCCTATCGCTCATCATTAACTCGGTCTTGGGATTTGCGCTTGATACTGTTGGGAAAAGCGATGAGGCGATCGCGCAATTACACAAAACGATTGAGATCGATCCCAACTTTGCCAATACCCATGGCCAGCTAGGCAATGTCCTGGAACATCGGGGCCGGCTGAAGGAGGCGATCGCAGAATACGAAAAGTGCTTAATCTCCGGGGCCCCCGATCCTATCGATCTCGCTGATCTCGCGGCCGCTTCCTTTCGCGCTGATAGAAAACAAGAAGCAGAAGCGCTTTGGGATAAGCTAAAATCTCTGTCCGAACGACAATATGTTCCGGCTTATTCGATGGCGGTCGTTCAAGTAGCGTTCGGCAACAACGATGAAGCCATTCGCTTGCTTGAGAAGAGCTATCAGGATCGCGCGCCGTTCGACTCGGGTGATCTGGGCTGGATACTTGTTGATCATCGCCTCGACCCGCTTCGCAGCGATCCGCGGTTCAAGAAACTCATCACACGCATCTTTTCCGGCGAGTCGCGATGAGGAACCATAATTTCTTCGCCGAGCTGAAGCGGCGCAACGTTTACAAAGTCGCGGTTGCGTATGCGGTCGTTGGTTGGCTGCTGGTCCAAGTTACGACGCAGGTTTTCCCAATCTTTGAAATTCCAAATTGGGCCCTCCGATTAATCGTGCTCGCAATCATCATTGGATTTCCAATTGCGCTCCTGCTCGCCTGGGCCTTCGAGCTAACCCCGGAAGGAATCAAGCGCACTGAAGATGTGGATGCGAGGCACGAGCGTTCGCGCGGCGCAGTGTGGATTTACATCGTCGCAATCGGAGCGGCTCTTTCGATCGGTCTTTTCTTTTTCGGTCGCTACACGGTAGGTAACAAGACAACGTCTCGACTGAGCGACGACGTTACAACCTCGTCGATCCCGCAAAAATCGATCGCGGTGTTGCCGTTCGAAAACCTGAGTGACGACAAGAACGCCGCTTATTTCGCTGACGGCATTCAGGATGAAATCCTGACCAAGCTCGCGAGCATTGCGGATCTGAAAGTGATCTCGCGCACCTCCACGGCGAAATACAAAAGCAAGCCGGAAGATCTACGAACGGTTTCGCAACAGCTCGGCGTTGCCAACGTTCTCGAAGGCAGCGTCCAGAAAGCGGCCGACAAAGTTCGCGTCAACGTTCAGCTCATCGATGCGCGCGCCGACTCGCATCTCTGGGCCAAAACCTACGATCGCGACATGAAAGATGTCTTTGCCATCCAGAGCGAGGTAGCTCAGGAAATCGCCGATTCGCTTCAGGCAAAACTCTCACCGGCGGAAGCCAAGACACTTGCGACCGCGCCGACGAAAAATCCTGAGGCCTATGATTTCTTCCTAAAGGCCGAGTATTTCGCCAATCAAATCTATTCGGCTACCGCGAAGGATCCTGCGGAGACGGCCCGAAACGCTGCCGGCTTCTATGAGAAGGCCGCAGCCGCGGATCCTAACTTTGCTCTGGCCTATGCCCAGTTGTCCTATCTGAAGTCGAGAATTTACTGGTATAACACCGATCCGACTCCACAAGCGATCGATGCTGCGAGGAAAGCTGCCGAGCGCGCTTTGGAGCTGCAACCCGAATTGCCGGAAGCGCACTTGTCCATGGGTTACGTCCACTACTGGGGCCATCGCGATTACGACGCGGCGCTCGCCGAATTCGACAAGGCGCGCAAAACTCTACCGAATAGCGCGAACGTGCTGACGGCGATAGCCTTTGTTCATCGTCGGCAGGGTAAAATGGAGGAGGGTCTCGACGAGCTGCAACGGAGCGCTGCACTGAGTCCCCGCGACAATCTGTTGGCACGCGAGGTCGGCTCTACTTTGGTCTACATGCGCCGTTACGCCGAAGCTAATTCGGCTTACGATAGAGCCCTGGCCCTGGTTCCAGACGACTTCGAGACGCAGGTCAGTCGAGTCGTGATGTTGCAGACGAGCGGTGATCTCGATGCCGCCAGCAAGGCGCTAGCGATGATCCCGGCGGGGGTCGATCCTGACGGTTCCGTTACATTCGCGAGATGGCAGCTTGCACTTGTTAGGCGTCAACCCGATGCGGCGCTAGCGGCGCTGGAGCATGCGCCGGCGTTGTTAGTTAATAGCTGGCCAAGCACGCGTGTACCGGTAGCGTTGTTGCGCGCGCAAGCATTGGTGCAGAAAAGTGAGATCGGACCGGCGCGCACGGCGTTCCTCGAAGCTCAAAAAGCATTAGAGCGCTTGCTCGATCAGCCGCGCGCACAGACCGAGGCGCAGAGTTACCTCGCGTTAGTCTATGCCGGATTGGGCCAGAAGGAAGCCGCTTTGAAATCAGGACGCCGCGCAACCGAGGCCTTGCCTTATTCGCGGGATGACATAATCGGCGGTTCTTATCTCGCACAGCTCGCGATGGTGGAGGCACAAGTAAGCGAAAAACAATCAGCTCTTAATCACATCGAACAGCTACTGGCCATTCCAGTAGGCCATGTCTTATCCAGAGCGTCGCTGCGCCTCGATCCGGTGTGGGATCCGCTGCGTAACGAGCCGCGCTTCCAGAAACTTTGCGAAGAGAAATCGAAGTGAAGATCGATAACTTCTTTTCCGAGTTGAAGCGGCGCAGTGTTTATAAGGTCGCGGTTGCCTATGCGAATCGCAAACCCTGAATCCTGAACCCCGAAGCCTGAACCCTACTTATCCTTTGTCGTAAACGGTTTTGGCCGTGAACTTTTTACCGTCGGCGTCGGTGCCGTGGGTCGAGACCGTACGCGTTTTGCCATCCGCCGAGACCGTGCTCTTGCTATTGGCGAGCACTTTTCCGCCTTTCATCGTCGTAATCTCGTAGGTATGGTCGTTCACTATTTTGTAGGCTGCGGAGTCCCAAGGCAGGTTTCCCTTTGTCTTATAGGCTTTGCCGTCCGCCTGGCCCACCCAGACGGCGTGCGTTGGCTTCCCATCCTTGTCCACGCCATCCACGGTCACCTTCATTTTATCCTTCTGCTCCGCGTAGTTGACCGTCATGTTCTTGCCCATCCCCGGGTGCAATTTCGATTTGGCCTCGTTGAGCTTCCATGTGCCCATGTGCGGGTTCGCCCCAAAAGAGACTGCTGTCGCCATGATCGACAGAGCCGTGGCTACGACTGCAATTCGAGTTTTTATCATCTGAGGATTCCGGCAGAAATTCCGTCAGACGTCAATATTTAACCGCGGATTGCGCGGATTAACACGGATTGACGATCAAGCGAGCGTCTAGAATCTAGAATCGAATCTTAATTCGGGTGAGTGAGGTAAGCTTGGCAGGGTGGATTCTTGCCGTTAAATCGCGATATCCGTGTTATCCGCAGTTAAAAACATTGACGCCACGTTCAATTTCGGGCTCGATGATACCATGAAAACAAAAACGCTGATAGTCATTCTCACACTCGGCCTTGCCGCAGCAGCCGCTTGCCTGGCAGAAGACCCGAAGATCGAGGGGGCTCTTCGGGATCTGGACGAGCAATGGTCGAAGGCGGCGGGAGCCAAGGACGTCGACAAGACTGTCTCGTTTTATTCCGACGACGCCGTTGTGATGCCTCCGAACGCCGCCAGCGCAACAACCAAAGAAGCGATCCGCGCACTTTGGAAAGATTTGCTCACGGACACGAAAATCAGCTGGAAAACAAAAAAGGTGGAAGTGGCGCAGTCGGGCGATCTGGCCTGCTTGAGCGGAACTTACGAAGTGACGCTCAATGACCCGAGCGGCAAGTCGGTCAACGATCGCGGCAAATACGTCGAGGTTTGGGAAAAGCAGGCCGACGGAACCTGGAAGTGCGGAGTGGATATTTGGAACTCGGACCTTCGTGCGACCGCAATCCGGGGCTCCCGAAAAGAAATAAAACGACAGGATTAACAGAATCGCAGGAATTCGAATCGCTAAGGAAAGCAAGAAAGCTGGAACTTTTGATTTGTTCTTGCGTTCCAGAGTTCCTCAGAGATCGAAATGGATGACCCCAGCGACTTAAAGAAGTTCGCAAAGCGATACGCCGAGGCATGGTGCAGCCAAAACCCTGAGAATGTGGCGTCATTCTTCGCCGAGAACGGTTCGCTCAGCGTAAACGACGGACCGCCCGCCGTCGGACGAGCAGCAATTGCTGAAGTGGCACGAGGATTCATGCGCGATCTCCCCGATATGGTCGTGACGATGGACAGGGTGACGCGCGATTCGGACGGAACCAAGTTTCATTGGACATTTACCGGAACGAACACTGGACCGGGCGGCACGGGAAAACGCGTGCGCATCAGCGGCTACGAACTTTGGCAATTTGATAACGCCGGCTTCATCGCAGAATCGAAAGGCCATTTCGATGCCGCCGATTACGAGCGCCAACTCAAGCACGGAGTAGAGTCGGTGTAGCGGCCAGGTAACAAAATTGTTACCAAATGCCGACTTTCAGAGACACGCGCGCGGGCGAGGCTACGTCGATTCTGTGTTAGATATCATTTTCAACCGGAGGACCTATGCAAACCAATTACATGTCAGCAGATCATTCTAAAGAAATAGCCGGTAAACGAGAGGCGACGCGGCGTGGCCTTTCTCTTATCGTCGTCATCCTGACCCTCTTCTTCTTTGCGCCGCGCGCAGCTCAAGCCGCGCCCGGTGATCTCGATCCCAGATTTGGCAACGGCGGCGTCGTACAGACTGATTTTTCCGGCGGCGATGACTATGGATTTGGCGTCAAAGTTCAGTCGGACGGAAAGACCGTTGTCGTCGGAGAAAGCGGAGTCTATCCACTTTTCCACTCTGCCCTGACGCGTTACAACCGAAACGGAACTCTCGATCGAACTTTCGGCACTGGCGGCAAAGTCGTCGCGGTCCTTGATGCCGGGGGCGACGGGTCAACCGCCATCGCTTTTCAGCCGGATGGGAAGATTGTGATCGCTGGATCAGTCATCCACAATAATTTCGTCGTCGCCTTCGTCACCGCCCGGTTCAACGCCGATGGCACCCTGGACCAGACGTTTGGCAACAATGGCAGCGTACAGACCACTTTTGGCGATCCCGCGGCCGAGGGCAACGATGTGGTCTTGCAAGCCGACGGAAAAATCATTGTGGTAGGGTTTACCGGTGCGGGTTCCTACTCTTCTTTCAATAACTTCGCGCTGGTCCGCTTCAACCCTGACGGGAGTCTTGATCAGACCTTCGGCAGCGGTGGCAAGGTCAAAAGTGCTTCCGGAGTCGCGACTTCGGCGGCGTTGCAGGCCGACGGGAAAATAGTCGTCGGCGGTACGTTCGATAACGGAAGCAATGGTTTCATGCTCGCCCGTTACAATTCAAACGGCACTTTGGACGGCACCTTCGGGAACTCTGGAGTCGTTATGACGCCGATCGGCTCGGGCGAAGCGTTCTCGTTCGGCATCGGTCTTCTCAGTGATGGCAGGATTGTTCTGGCGGGCTATTCCTCGACCACACAGGATCACGACTTCACTGTCGCGTGCTATAATGCGAACGGCACCCTCGACCAAACTTTCGGCAACGGCGGCATCGCCGCGACCGATTTCTCCGGCGGCACTGACGACATTGCCTATGCGCTGGCCGTGCAGCGCGACAACATCATTGTCGGCGGACGCAGCGGTTTCTATCCGACCTTCAACTTCGCCCTTGCTCGCTACGATAGCACCGGACAGCTCGACCAAACTTTCGGCACCGGCGGCAAAGTCATCACACCTGTCGCGAGCGACAGCAACGGCTACGCCGTGACAATTCAAGGCACCAAGATCGTTCTCGCCGGTGCAGTCGCTAACAGTCAAAGCCCCTTCGACTTTGGAGTGACGCGCTATCTCGGGCGCTAGATATCAGCACCTAGCCGCGCCTCGCGGCTTAATCAATTCGCTCGCTTCGCAAGCGTTTTGTTTGTCAACTGCGTACTCGGCGACACTTTGGCCACATCGACGGTGGAATCTTTGCCGCCCATGTCGTAGGTGCGCACCTTGCCTTCGGCGATCACGCGAGGATCGCGGTTTCGATACGGCGACAGAAGATGTTTTAGTTTAGCTGGATGCTGTGACATGATGATCTCAGTTCTCTTAGTTTATGACTTGATCGCGCCGTACAGATTTTCAAGCTGCTTCGTCCTGGTGACGCAAGAAATAGGATGCAAGATCCCGCCTTTTTCTACGGCAGCTCGAAGCCCAATTATAGTTAGGCAGGGAGAATAGAAAGGCGAACAATGAAGTTAAATCGCGGACTGGTCGTAGGTGGAGTGTTTTGGTCTGTGCGCTTCAGGGTCATCATGGAGTGCCCATGGCTGGCTCATGACTACAACATTCTTTTGCTTGCCCTGGCCTTGCGAAACCTTTATGGACCGTCGCGGAGTGCACGTGTGGGATTCGGCCTTCTGGTAGTCGGAGCTGCTGGTATATGTGTCGCGGGAATATTCCGGGGATTCCCGCTTCACGATGTGGGCGGCGCGGTCGGCCTTCCGAGCGTGGTCATGGCAGCACTGCTTCTCTCATGGAGCTTTCGGCGCGCGCCGGGTTGGCGGCCCCTCTTCCTTCTTATCGCACTTGGAATGTTCACTGCATTTCTCTCGATGGTCATCGATGTCGGAATGCCGGGGCTGCAGCAGCGAGTTTTCCTCAGCTTAGTCTTGTTGTGGCTCGCGATCGTCGCGCACCGGTTGGTTCGGGTGACACGGGCCGCCTAACAGGGGAGCCGACCAGCGGCGCTGTGCGTGGGTTGGCAAAGTACAACGTGAATTCTCGAGCGTTTCTTAGCTGCCGAGTACCTCGTCCCAGAGAAAAACGCCGTAAGACCTTGGCGTGGTGTGGCTGCGAGGTTGTGATCGTGTTGCCGTCCAATTACAGTTAGCAGGCAAAACGACACCGATGAAAGGAAAGCGCAAATGCGACATTCTATTCTAGTCGCGGTCATTGTCATTCTCACGATGAGCTTCGGCTTCGCTCGAGCAAACGAGCCTGAACATCGCCAGCACGAACAATTGACGATTAAAGTCGATCGACCCTCACCCACCATCGACATTAGCTCGTATACC
>JBKOXU010000020.1:0-7728 GCA_046725095.1 Verrucomicrobiota bacterium | reverse complement strand
GGAGCGGAAGCAGCTGCGCGCGGTTACTTCGGCAAGTCTGCGCGAGAGATGTCGCTGGCGGAATGCGCCACCCTCGCGGGTCTCATTAAAAGTCCGAACAGGCTATCACCATGGAGCGATGGCACCGCTTCGCGCGAAGCGCGCAATTACGCGCTCGATCGGATGCGCGATCTCGACTTAATCAGTCGCGAACAGTGCGCCAAGGCGCGCGCGGAACAAATCGCCATTGGGAGCCGGCAGAACGCTCAGGGCCAAACCTACGCGGTCGATTACATCCGCCAGCAGGTGATCGCCGCGGTCGGATGGGACCGCGCGATGAACGAAGGTTTTCGCATTAAGACGACGATCGATGTCGAGCTTCAGAAGGTTGCCGAGGATTCGCTCCGGGCAAATCTCGACCGGATCGAAAAGCATCCTGACTACAATCACCAGACTTACGCCGATTACGCGGCCACTTTTCGCAAAGCCAAAGCAAACGGCACCACGACTAACCAGCCTGCCCCTGAATATCTTCAAGGGGCGGTAATCGGTTTGGATAACGCGACGGGCGACATCCTCGTCTTGGTGGGGGGGCGCGATTTCGAGCACAATCAGTACGACCGGGCTCTGCAAGCCAGGCGGCCGACCGGAACGGCAATGCTCCCCTTCGTTTATGCGGCTGCTTTTGAAAAAGGAATGTTTCCGGGAGCGCTCGTGGAAGATTCGCCGCTCGATAACCGCGCGGTCATGATCGGCGGCACAACCGGAATCCTCGGCGAATGGGGACCGGAAAGCGCTGAGAACCGCTACGAAGGTCCCATGACGGCGAGGCAAGCGCTGGCCAAATCAAAAGATGGCGCAGCTGTCCGCATCGGAATGAGCGCGGGTGTTGACTCGGTCTTGCAGCTTTGTGCTGCAGCCGGCATTCGTTCGCCCTTGCGTCCCTATCCGGCCACATTTCTCGGCAGCAGCGAGATCACGCTCGCCGAGCTTGCGCTTGCTTACACGATATTTCCCAACGGCGGCTGGCGTCCGAACGCGCCCCACATTTTGGAACGCATCGAGGAAAAGGATGGAACCCTCGTTTGGGACGCGAAACAGGACCGCATGCAGAAAACAGTGATCAAACCTGAAACCGCCTACGAAGTGCACACATGTCTTGTCGATGCACTCCAATCAGGAACGGGGAAAACCGCCTACACAGAATTTGGTCTGAAGAAAATGCCGGCAGCGGGCAAAACCGGCACGGCCTACGATTTTACCGATGCTCTCTTTGCCGGTTACGATTCCAACTTTACCTGCGCCGTCTGGGCGGGGTTTGATAAACCGCAAAAGATTTATCGCGGCGCGTTTGGCCGTGAGCTGGCCCTACCCATTTGGGTGGAAATTATGAACGCGGCCGCCCAGCAGTACCCGCCGCGGGAAGTCAGAGAGCCGCCGAGTCTGAACCAGGTCGAGATTTGCTGGAGGTCCGGCTTGCTGGCGACCGACAAATGTTACGACGCCGTAAAATCGGCATCTGGCGATACCGTTCAACGGCGCACGACCTACATGGAGCTGGCAACTTCAGGGCAGACACCTACCGAATCTTGTAACGTCCACGGCGAACCGCGCACTCGCCTTGTGCGAGACCTTCCTCCCAGCGATTTGCCGCGCGCCGCGCTGGCCGTGGATCTTAGGGAAGTCACACCGGTGCCTGTGAGAAACCCAACATTATTAGCTGATAAAGACCCATACAATTCTCTCAAGCCAACTTTGAAACCGGAACCGACGCCGGAACCGGAGGTGCAGACAGCCGAAAACCCAAAGATCGAGAATCAACTGAGCGCGAGCCAGGCGCCCGCGACCGCCGGCGAACCGGGAAGCGAGCCAAGCAATCAAAAGCCGGAATCCATCGGGCCGATTAGGAAAGCGATCCCGGTTCAGCCGCAAGACAAGGGGGCTGCCGAGATTCGACGCGCGCTTCCGGTTAAACCGCTCGATCAAGAGAGCGCGGAGGAGACTCTATTGAAATCAGCAACGCCACCCCCAAGCGATCTTTACCAATAAATGTGGCCCTTCTCAGTTTCAGTCTCGAAAGTGCTCGGGGACGAATAGCGAATGACGAAGGCTGGGTAATTCGCGCGCTGATCCGACAATGACATCGCAAAACGCAGACGATTTTCGGTTGACCGTTCTTAATCCAGGCGGTCGGGACCCGGAGCAGCGCTTTCACGATCGAGTCGCACCGGGCGAGGGAGAACATCCACCCATCAATTTCCACGCTTACGCAGCCTGCACTCGCGGCGTTTACCATTACGACACTCGGCGCGCGATAGCGGAGGAAACGCCGGTTCTTCTTCTTTTGCGCGGCGAGTTCCGGGCTTCAGAGCGGGCATTAAACGAACTGAAAAAGCACCAACGCAAGGTTGTTGTCTCCCTGAAGGAGACCGGGTTGCACCAGATCGCGCAACAATTATGCGATCGCGGGAAGTTGTCGCGTTTCATGAGGATTCTGGCGCAAGCCGATGGGTGCATCGCCAGCACACCGGAAGCCGCCGAAATTTACCAGCGTACCCGTTGCCAACACAATCCCGCCACAGTTGCGTTTATTCCCACTCCTTATCCGGTCGAAGATCGACGATGGAATTTTTCCGCGTCGCCTGAGGAACTAACTGGAATCTTTGTCGGGACGCGCGAATGCGACGTGCCTTCACGCAATCATTTCGCGGCACTCTTGGTCGCCCGACAGCTTTGTGAAGCGACCGGTGAACCGGTCACTGTCGTCAATCTGGATGGATATAGGACGCGGCGATTGTTTTGGGAGCTGAAGTTTCCCGAAGAAAAATTCTGTCTGATTGAGGAAAAAAAATCATATCCGGATTATCTGCACATTGTGGCCCGGCATAAGGTTGTTTTGCAACTAGACCACAGCCACGTACCCGGCCAAATCGCAGGCGATGCGCTTCTATGCCGGACCGTTTGCGTCGGCGGTGATGGCGCGATTGAAAGAATCGCATTCCAAAAAACTTGCGGCGAGGGGCGGGGAATCAACGAAATCGCGTCCATCGCGCTTGACCTGCTGAGAAACGCCGAGTTGCGTGCGATAATTGTGAGGGAATCGCAAGAGATCGCACTGGAGCGGCTCTCCTTTCAAGCGGCGCGTTTTCAGCTCGCAATTTTTTTCGCCCAATTCGCCGACGCGAAGTAGACGCAGGGATGTTCCAAGGATCGTGAGTCAACTGTCCCTGACAAGTATTCGTAAATAAGCATCTTCGAGCCGTCGCGCTTGCACCCGCAGGTCGAACTTTTCTCCAACGACCTCTGCGCCATTGTGCGCGATTTGCGAGAGAAAATGTGGGTCTTCCACCGCGTTGAGCAACGCCCATGCCAGCTCCTCATCATCGCGCTCGGGCACGAGCACGCCGCTCATCCCGTGCTCGATCGCTTCAGGAATCCCGCCATGATCGGTTGCGAACACCGGCAGCCCGCTCGCCATCGCTTCCAGCATTGAATTTGGAATCCCTTCCTGATTTCCGTCGGGACCAGTTTCGCTCGGATGCAGAAAGATGTGCGATCGAT
Source organism: Verrucomicrobiota bacterium (assembly GCA_046725095.1). GTDB lineage: Bacteria > Verrucomicrobiota > Verrucomicrobiia > Chthoniobacterales > UBA10450 > Udaeobacter. Next base: position 4,188 of record JBKOXU010000020.1, on the reverse strand, counting down.
AATAAAGATCGCGCAATTGCTCCTGCGAAATGAAACCGCTAAATGAAACGCGATTGTCGATCTTCAGTTCGCCCGCCAAGCCTTGGAGTTCACCGAGCAATGGACCTTCTCCAGCGATCATCAGCGTTGCGTTTGGATATCGCTTCAGAAAACTTGCAAAAGCTCGGAGCGTAACGGGCAGGCCCTTTTTCTCAATCAAACGGCCAGCTTGGACGAATCGCCATTTGCTCCCGCCATCGCTTGGCGGGAAATTGCGCTCGCGGAACGGGAATTCATCAAGCGGAATCCCGGTTCGCTGAACTTCGATCTTGTTTTCGTCGCAACCAAGATCAGCGACCGCGTGGCGCAACGATTCCGAGCGAACCAGAACCAGTTTCACCGCGTCGAGCATCTGCCGCGTGGCCTCTCGATATGCGGGTTTATTCATGTCAACCAACACATCGGCGCCATGAAAGGAAACAATCGACCGATATTTCCATGCGCGAATTAGCGGCAGCAGATGGACGGCGATGTGTCCAAAGTAAATGTGCAAAAGCCGAGCGTTCCTTCTTTCCAGAACGCTCTTCAATGCGCGCAATTCGCCGCCCGAAATCTGCCATGGTTTATCGCGCAGTTGGCGAAACCAGAGGCGCCGCAGAAAATGCAGCGCCGGTTTTGGGACAATGTCGATCTTATCGAACGGAAAGCGTCCAGAATTTTCGCGTTTCTGCGCGATGATAACAGGAGAGACGCGCTCCAGCGCGGTGATTTGCCGATAGATGTGCCACATCTCCGGTTTGAGAAACGTCGCGCAATAACAGGCGACGACGGGGCTTCTTGTCATGTCGAGCGGAGTCGCCTGCCGCGCCGTAGCTTTATGCGAAGGTCGGGAGACATCTCTCACTGTTGCCCTTTAACAATCAGAGATTCCTCCACTTCGGTCGGAATGACAAAAACACAGCGCGTGACGACACGCGTCACTACATTTCATTCGACGCTTGCGCTTTGAATTTATCAAAACACAATTTCGAAGAGCTTGATTTGGTCATATCTCCCCGTAAACGGATTATAAGCGACACTTTGCTCGGCCGTGCCGTATTGGGGAGGCGCCCACGGATTAAGCATCTGGAGCGGATTACGGCCGGGGCCAAACGCTCGCGGAACCACCCCCTGGACCTCGGGGCGTAGCGAGACGGGTGGCGGCGTTGGCATTGCGCGCACCGGTTTTTGCGGCCCGATCGGTGCTCTGAAAGTTTGTGCCGAAGCAGTTGTGACCAGCGCCGCCAGAATTACGATCATTAACGTTTTCATCTTTTTTCCTTTCGTTCCAGGCGTGCAAGTTCTTGCCCGTCACAACGCCTGCCCACATTATATAGTTCGATGGACTACCTTGAAAAGGCCGCACGTGTTTTGGATATAGAAATTTTTGAGCTCAAGCGACTCCGGGAGCGCCTGGGCGAAAATTTCTGCCGCGCGGTTGAACTGATTAAGGAAACCGTCGATTCGCGCGGAAAAGTGGTCGTGCTCGGCGTGGGCAAATCCGAACACATCGGCGCAAAAATCGCCGCCACCATGACCAGCACAGGATCGCCTGCCGTGGTGCTTGACTCCTCAAACGCCCTGCATGGGGACCTCGGCATGATCGCCGATGGCGACGTCGTGCTGGCACTAAGCGCCAGTGGGGAGACGGAGGAACTGCTCCGGATCCTGCCCGCGATCGCCCGGTTTCGAGTCAGCATCATTGCCATGTGCGGCGATCCAAGGTCCACTCTCGCCCAAAACGTGCATCTGCTTCTCGATGTAAACATCGAACAGGAAGCATGCCCGCTGAATCTCGCGCCGACTTCGAGCACGACGGTGATGCTGGCGCTGGGCGATGCACTGGCTATGGTCCTGCTCGAAGCGCGCGGGTTTAACAAGGAAGATTTCGCAAAGTTTCATCCCGCCGGAGTGATCGGCCGCAGCCTCCTCATGCGTGTGCATCAAATCATGCGACCACGAGAAGCGATGGCGATTGTCTCAACTGATACGCCGGTGCGCGACGTGCTCAAAGCCATGACCAGTGTGCGTGCCGGCGCTGCGGTCGTGGCGGGCGAAGATCGACAATTGCTTGGCATTTTCACGCATGGCGATTTCGTGCGGCATTTTCAATCCGATTCAAAAATCGGTGAAAGGCTGGTGGCAGACCTGATGACTTTAAATCCCGTCACTGTGCACAAAGACAAACTCGCGGTCGAAGTGCTGAACCTGCTCGAACGCCATCGCATCGATGACCTGGTCGTGATCGATGACAACAACGTCCCGGTTGGGATCGTCGATTCGCAAGATTTAACGCGGCTCAAGCTGCTGTAGCGCGCTCTCTCGCTTGTCATTCCGAACCGCGAAGACGGTGAGGGACCTCACCTGGGACGTAGGCGACATACAAGTGAATCAGTGTGCTCCATCAGCTTGTGTGAGGTCCTTCGCTCTGCTCAGGATGACAGAGTTGCATCACGCCGCGCGTCGTGTAACGTCCGCGCTCCGCTTTAACGCTTCGACGTTTTAACGTTGTAACGCTTTTAACATAACCATGGCCGCGGCAAACGATCTTCGCAGAGGAATGGCGATCAAATACAACGGCAATCCTGCCATTGTGTTGGAAGTGCATCATCGCACGCCTGGAAATTTGCGCGCATTCGTCCAGGCGATTATCCGCTATATCAACACGGGGAAGAGCGCCGATGTTCGCTTCGGCTCGACCGACAAGGTCGAGTTGGTTGAGATCGAGCGAAAGGCGCTTGAGTTCAGTTACAAGGACCGTAACGGGTATCATTTCATGGACCCGGAGACGTACGACACGATCACACTGCAGGAAAACCTGATCGGCGACGCAAAAGACTATCTGGTAGAAAATCTTTCCGTGCAGGTCCTCTACGCAGAGGGCAAACCGGTGGAGATTGAGCTCCCCGCGTCGGTCGGTCTCAAGGTGATTGAATCCCCGGAAGGTGTGCGCGGTGACACCGCCAGCAACGTGACCAAGCCGGCGCTCCTTGAGACGGGAAAGACAATCAACGTCCCGTTGTTCATCAAAGAAGGCGAAACGATTAAGATCGACACCCGCACCGGCGCCTACATGGGCCGGGCGTGATTCTGTGGCCGCTTCGCTGAAGCAGAAGTCCCAACGAATGACGAAGCACGAATGGCGAAGGAGCACGAATGCTCAAACGACCAACGAGCATTGATCTTTTCTTGATCATTCGGACTTCGTCATTCTTTCGTCATTAGACATTCGTCATTCGACATTGCTTTCGATTTCTCTTTTCCAAATCCGCGTCATCCGCGGTTAGAAATTAATTGTCTTTCCCAAATCCGGGGAAATCTGCGTAATCTTCAGCTAACTTTGGCTGCGACGAAGCGAAGATCGAAAAACACTCGCGGAAGGTGTAACCCCAAGCGCGACCGGAAGATCGTCCGAAGTATCGCGCGGTCCCCGAATGCTTTCAGGGTTCCGGCATCTTATTCACTAGTGGTCCCGACACGATGGGTGAAGTTTATTTTCGCGCTCTTTTTGCTGCCGGTCTGTGCCATTTTCAGTCAGACATTTTTCACTGTCTTTGCGCGTGCGACCGTGACCCAACGGCTTTGGGCGGGCGAAGAATTTTGGTTCTTCTCGCTGGGCGCAGTCCTCTGGTTGATCGCGTTCCTCGGGTTGCCTCGCCCGATTGTCCTCTATGTCTTTGGACACGAGCTCACCCATGCGCTTTGGGTTTTGCTAATGGGCGGACGCGTCAGCCGATTTCGTGTTGGCCGTGATGGCGGCCACGTGGTGACGAACAAAAATAATTTCTGGATCGCGCTGGCGCCTTATTTTTTTCCGTTCTACAGCATCCTGGCGATCGCCACGTATGGCGTGCTTGGCCTCTTTGTAAATGTGCAGCCGTATGGGCGATTGCTTTATGCCGTGATTGGCGCGACCTGGGCGTTCCATTTCACGTTTACGTGCTGGATGATTCCAAAAAATCAGACCGACCTCACCGATCAAGGCACATTTTTTTCCCTCATCGTCATCTATCTCATGAACCTGCTGCTGCTCAGCGTGATGCTCGTGCTTGCATCGCCGGAAATTACATTCGCAGATTTCGGCGCGGATTTGCTAACGAATCTTAGCAACTTCGCGCAGTGGGTGGTCGACTTGTTCGAGCGGCTGCGACTGTAGCGCGACGCTACTGT
>JBKOXU010000171.1:0-23977 GCA_046725095.1 Verrucomicrobiota bacterium | reverse complement strand
CCACAGGCAAGATGCCTGTGCTACGTTTCGCGTGACGTTCGCTTGATTTCGTTTACTGTCCGCGCTGGCGCAGATGCCGAGAAACGATCAGCTTAAAAAAATCCTGCTTATCGGCTCCGGTCCAATCGTGATCGGACAGGGCTGTGAATTTGATTATTCAGGCGTGCAAGCCTGTAAAGCATTGCGTGAGGAAGGCTACCAGGTCGTGCTCGTGAATTCGAATCCGGCCACGATCATGACCGATCCGGAGTTTGCCGATCGCACTTACATCGAGCCGATCACCGCGGAAGTGATCGAGGCAATCATGGAACGCGAAAAACCGGATGCAATTCTGCCGACCCTGGGCGGGCAAACCGCGCTCAATGCGGCGATGGAATTGAACAGGAATGGCGCTCTAGCGCGGCACGGCGTGAAATTGATCGGCGCAAACGCACAGGCCATCGCGAAAGGCGAAGACCGGCAATTGTTCAAAGAAGCGATGTTGCGGATTGGGCTCGAGGTGCCTCGGTCTGGCGTCGCGCGTTCACTGGCGGAGGTAGATCGCGTTGTCGATGAAATTGGAACATTTCCGCTTATTATTCGACCGGCATTCACTCTCGGTGGGACCGGCGGCGGCATCGCCTATAACCGCGAAGAACTCGACGTTACCGTCGCGCGCGGCCTCGATCTCTCACCGGTCCGCGAAGTGTTGATCGAAGAATCGCTCCTGGGTTGGAAGGAGTTCGAGATGGAAGTGATGCGCGACCGCATGGACAACTGCGTTGTCGTCTGTTCAATCGAAAACTTCGATCCCATGGGTGTGCACACAGGCGACTCGATTACCGTCGCGCCCGCGCAAACGCTCACCGACAAGGAATACCAGATGATGCGCGACGCCGCGTTCGCGGTCATTCGTGAGATCGGCGTCGAGACTGGCGGGTCGAACATTCAATTTGCCGTTCATCCCGAAAATGGCCGGATGGTCGTGATTGAAATGAATCCGCGCGTCTCGCGTTCGAGCGCGCTCGCATCGAAAGCAACCGGTTTCCCCATTGCGAAGATCGCAGCGAAACTCGCCGTCGGTTACACACTCGATGAAATCAAAAACGACATTACGCGCGAGACGCCGGCGTGCTTCGAGCCAACCATCGATTACTGCGTCGTAAAAGTGCCGCGATTCACATTCGAGAAATTTCCGCAAGCGGACGCGACGCTCACGACGCGGATGAAAAGCGTTGGAGAGGCGATGGCGATTGGCCGGACGTTCAAGGAGGCGTTGCAAAAAGCGTTGCGCAGTCTGGAGATCAAGCGCTTCGGCCTTTGCGGTGACGGCGCAGATAGGCCGGTCGATCCAGAAACGCTGCGATTGAAACTTTCGAACCCGAACGCAGACCGCATTTTTTATCTCGCCCAGGCATTCCAGGATGGCATGTCAATCGATGACGTCTTCGAGCTAACAAAGATCGACAGATGGTTTCTGCGAAACGTGGAGCAAATTGTGGCGGAAGCGCAGGCGCTACCCTCGCAGGCTGGAAGCCTGCGCGACAATTCAGGCAGGATGCCTGAGTTACGCCCGCTTGCTGCACAGGCAGCGCGACGTAACACAGGCTTCCAGCCTGTCCCGTCAAGCGAGCATCCTGCTCGCAATGTCGTGTTCCACGGCTTCGATCCCCACGGCGAGGTCATCCAGCGCCGGCGAAATCTGCCACACCGGGAACAACCGGGAGCGACCTACTTTGTCACGTTCCGCCTCGGCGACTCCGTTCCACAGGCGCTCCTTCTGGAATGGCGCGAGGAACAAAAAAACTGGCTCAAACACCATCCCAAGCCATGGGATTGGAAAACCGAGCGCGAACACAACCGGCGTTTCGTTGAGGACCGTGAAGACTGGCTCGATCAAGGCCACGGAAGTTGTCTCCTTCGTGATTCGCGCGCTGCCAGGATCGTCGCCGACGCAGTACGGCACTTCGACTTTCAGCGCTACGTGCTCGACGCATTCGTCGTCATGCCCAATCACGTGCATGTCTTGGTGAAACCAACGCCCGGGCACTCGATCCCCAATATTGTTCATTCGTGGAAATCTTTTACCGGCAATGCGATTAACTGCTTGCTGAATCGCGATGGGCAAGTGTGGATGCCAGAGAGTTACGATCACATTGTGCGCGATTGGCAGGAGTTGCTGGCCTGTCGTCAATACATCGCAGCAAATCCGGCAAAGGCTGGATTAAATGATGGAGAATTTGTACTGGAGCAGATGCACGCGTTAGTGCCCGAAGAGCAGAGAGAGCAGCCTGGAAGGCCACTCGACTTGTCAGGCAGGATGCCTGAGTTACTCCGCGCTAAGAAACTCGGGTTTTCGGATCGGCAACTGGCGTTCGCCGCGGCGACAAGCGAAAACGAAATTCGCACGCGACGAATATCTGCAGGTGTGCTTCCAACTTACCGGCTCGTGGATACCTGCGCGGCAGAATTCGAAGCGTACACTCCCTATTACTATTCCACCTACGGCGACGAGAACGAGCGGCGCGAGAGCGGCAAGCGCAAGATTATGATCCTAGGCGGAGGACCAAACCGGATCGGCCAGGGAATTGAGTTCGACTACTGCTGCGTTCACGCCGCCTTCGCGCTGCGCGAACTCGGATTCGAAACGATCATGGTTAATTCGAATCCAGAAACTGTCTCCACCGATTACGACACGAGCGATAAACTTTATTTTGAGCCGCTCACTCTTGAGGACGTGCTCAACATCTATGACCAGGAAAAACCGAAGGGCGTTTTCGTCCAGTTTGGCGGTCAAACGCCGCTCAACCTCGCTGGCGGGTTGAAAGCCGCAGGTGTGCCGATTCTCGGCACGCAACCCGAAAGCATCGAAACCGCGGAAGATCGACAATTATTCGCGGCCATGCTCGACAAACTCGGCTTGCGGCAAACCCCAAACGGATCGGCACTCAGTACCGAAGAAGCAGTCGCGATTGCGAAGAAAGTTGGTTACCCGGTTTTGGTGCGACCCTCATTCGTCCTTGGCGGACGCGCCATGGAGCTTGTCTACAACGAGGAAGACCTTCGGCGTTACATGACGAGCGCGGTTGAGGTGACGCCTGATCGTCCGGTGCTTATCGATCGTTTTCTCGAGGACGCGATCGAGGTCGACGTCGATTGCATTTCCGATGGCGAAACGACCGTAATCGGCGCCATCATGGAGCACATCGAAGAAGCGGGCATCCACAGCGGCGACAGCGCGTGCGTAGTTCCAACATTCTCGCTGCCGAAAAAGGTTCTCGATGAAATTTCGGCGGCAACAAAAGCCATGGCGCGAGAATTAAAAGTGCGTGGTCTCATGAACGTTCAATTCGCGGTGAAAGGCGACGATGTTTATGTCCTTGAAGTTAACCCGCGCGCGTCGCGCACTGTCCCGTTTGTAAGCAAGGCGATCGGCGTCCCGCTGGCCAAGCTCGCCGCCAATGTGATGACCGGAAAATCGTTGCGTGAACTCGGGTTCACCAAGGAAATCGTGCCGAAACATTTCTCGGTCAAGGAAGCTGTGTTTCCATTTCTGCGCTATGAGGGCGTGGATATTTCGCTTGGTCCGGAGATGAAATCGACCGGCGAAGTGATGGGAATGGATGTCGATCTTGGCCTGGCTTATGCGAAATCGCAGATGGCTGCACCGCCGCCGTTACCTACTAGTGGAAACGTTTTCGTCAGCGTGAAAGATAGCGACAAAGAAGCCGTCATCCCGGTGGTACGTGAATTTGTTAAGCTCGGTTTTGGAATTATTTCGACAAGCGGCACGGCGGCGGCGCTGGCCAAAGCAAAAATCAAGGTGAAAAAAGTGTTCAAGCTTCACGAAGGTCGGCCAAACGTGCTCGATCGCGTAAAGAACGGCGACATCAATTTCATCATCAACACACCGAGCGGAAAAATTCCGCGCGAACACGAGGTCATGATCCGAAACGCAGCACTCGCAGCAAGGATCCCGATCATGACCACGGTGCGTGCGGCGCAGGCGAGTGCGAACGGCATCCGATCACTGCAAAAAAGCAAAGTGCAGGTTCGCAGTTTGCAGGAATATCATGCCAGCTTTGCCGCACCGAGCGGAATAGCGGTCATTTAGATGACGAAGCTCGAATGACGAATGGGAGAAGGCGTGGCGCAGTTTTTTTGTCATTCTGGCTTCGTCAATCCATCGTCATTGGGCATTCGGGTTTCGTCATTTTTGACAACGCGGCGTGACAGCGAGCGGCGTTCGTGGCACGTGTAAGAATGAAAATATCGATCTTGGCGGCGCTATTCTTGAGTTCAACGCTCTTTGCAGCCGAAGAAACGAAGGCGGAGAATCCTACGATGAATGCATCAAACGAAGTCGCAATAATTAAAACGAGCGAAGGCGAAATGGTTGTCCAGTTTTGGACCGACGCTGCACCGAAGACGATTGAAAATTTTAAGAAGCTGGCGCGTGAAGGTTTTTACGACGGCACCATTTTCCATCGCATCGTCAAAGGATTCATGATTCAGGGCGGCGACCCGAATTCGAAAGACCCGGCGAAAGAGAACAGCTACGGCGAAGGCGGCCCGAGTTACAAGATCAAGGCCGAATTCAATGATCATTCTCACCAGCGCGGCGTCATTTCGATGGCCCGCAGCTCCGATCCGGATTCAGCCGGCTCGCAATTTTTCATCTGTCTCGCACCCGTTCCGCGTCTCGATCATCAATACACGACCTTCGGAAAACTGATTAAAGGCGCCGATGTTCTCGAAAAAATCGGTGATACTCCGGTCACGAGAAACAGCTCAGGTGAAATGAGCAAGCCGACGAAGCGCGTGGTAATCGAGAGTGTCAAGATCGTGCCGGCGGACTCGATCAAATAATCTTACCAAGAAGATCACGAAGGCCGCGAAGGAGAAATTAATCTTCACCTTCGTGTTCTTCGTGTCCTCTGTGGTTAATTACTGAATGGCAAAACCGGAGCGAACAAAGATTGCCCTGATCCAGATGCGCTGCGGCGCGAATCCGGAAGAAAATTTTGCGCACGCTGTCGATTTCATTCGCCACGCAGCGAAGAAAGACGCGCAGATCGTTTGTCTGCCGGAACTTTTTCGCTCGCAATATTTTTGCCAGACGGAAGACCACAAAAATTTCGAACTGGCTGAAACGGTGCCCGGAAGATCGACATTGGCACTGGGAGGTATCGCGCGCGAAACCGGCGTCCTAATCGTCGCATCACTTTTTGAGAAACGCGGTCCCGGTCTGTATCACAATACGGCCGCAATTATCGACGCGAATGGCGAGCTGCTCGGCAAATATCGGAAGATGCACATTCCGGACGATCCGCTTTATCACGAGAAATTTTATTTCGCGCCGGGCGATCTCGGATTTCAAGCATGGACAACGGAGCAGGGAAAAATTGGCGTCTGTGTTTGCTGGGATCAATGGTATCCGGAAGCGGCGCGACTCACCGCGTTGCGCGGTGCGGAAATCATTTTTTATCCAACGGCAATCGGCTGGCATCCGAGCGAAAAAAAAGAATTCGGTGCAGCCCAATATTCTGCCTGGGAAACAATTCAGCGCAGTCACGCAATTGCGAACGGCTGTTACGTGGCGGCCGCAAATCGGGTCGGCCATGAAGCGCCCGCCGGCGGAGACGGAATTGAGTTTTGGGGGCAAAGCTTTGTTGCATCACCGAGTGGTGAAATCATCGCAAAAGGTTCGATTGATCGAGAAGAGATTGTGATGGCCGACATCGAATGGAATCGAGTCAACGAACATCGGACGCACTGGCCGTTTCTGCGCGATCGTCGAGTGGATGCTTACGCCGGACTGGAAAAAAGGATGATCGATTGAGCTGTAGCACAGACATCTTGTCTGTGTGGCCGGCGGGCATCTTGCCTGCCGAATCCGCGTGAGCCAGCAGGCGAGACGCCCACTGGCCCCACAGGCAGGATGCCTGTGCTACGAAGTTGCGCCTGTGATAGATTGATTCGATGAATCTGATGACGCTCACCGAAATTCGCAGAGCGGCGCAGAATGGAGCGGTGCAGGCGCGCGTTCATGTGCAAGTGGAAAGCGCGAGCCCAAAGCTGACGCGCGAACAACAGCCGTACTGCGAACTCGTCCTCGCCGACGCATGCGATCGTATGACGCTGCGCGTCTGGAGCGATCATCCAACATACAAGACGTGCAGCGCGTTCGGGGGCGGAGAATTTCTTGAACTCGCCGCCGAATTCCATCAGCACTCACAGTTCGGCCTCGAAGCACGTGCGCCGAAGTGGACGATCCGTCCCCTGACCGAGCAGGAAAAAAACGAGCTGCTGCAAGGCCCGGCCGATTTGCGTGCCAAGCAGAGCGCAGACTGGGAATTCATTACGCAAACAATCAAGACAATTGTCGACCCTCGTTTGCGCGAACTGTGCGACGCGTTCTTAAAGGAATGGGGCGACCGGTTTCGTCGCACCGCTGCCGCTCGCAATTATCATCACGCGCGCCGCGGCGGCCTTGTCGAGCACACCGCGCAAATGATGCGCATCGCGAAGGAGATCGCACCGCTCTATCCGCAATTGAATATCGATCTTTTGCTCGCCGGCATCCTTTTTCACGACTGTGGGAAACTTTGGGAGAATGCTTTGCCCGAGACCGGTTTCACCATGAGCTACGATGAACGCGGCGAGCTCATGGGCCATATCTCCATCGGTCTTGAGCTGGTCAATTCGCTCTGGCGAAAACTCAGCGCGGAGAAGGCCGACGCGTGGAAGAACCTCGTGCCCGCGTCGGAGGATGTTCGGCTGCATCTGTTGCATTTAATTGGTGCGCATCACGGCGAACGGGAATTTGGTTCACCGGTCAGTCCGAAAACGCCCGAAGCAATGGCTTTGCATTACATCGACAATCTCGATGCCCGCCTGGAAATGTTCGCTGCGGGCTACACCACAGCCAAGCCGCTGGCGGCGCGCATTTTCGATCGTGTCCGGCCGCTGCCGGGGAATTTGGTGAAATCACTCGAGAAATTTCAGCAATCTTCCGTGCAGCACCCAAGAGACGAGCTTTTGTGATGCGATACGAACACACCCAAATCGGTTATTTAACAATCTGCGTCCTGTTTGGCGCGGCCATTTTCATTGCGGTCATGGGAATCGTTGCGCCAGCTGATCGGGACGGTCTGCTGATCAGTGCAATGATCGAAGTGATTCTTCTCATTTGCGCGATCGCGTTCAGCAAACTGACAATCAAGATCGACGGCGAAACTTTGCGGGCCTGCTTGGCAATGGGACTCATCTGCAAAAAGGCTCCGCTGGCGGAGATTGCCGCATGCGAACCAATTCGCATTCGCTGGTGGTACGGCTGGGGAATTCATCTAACACCGTACGGGTGGCTCTATAATGTTTCCGGATTGGACGCGGTGGCGATCACGTTGCGTAATGGGCGAAAATTCGCGTTAGGCACCGATGATCCTAACGGACTCACCGCGGCAATTCGGCGTCACGGTTCTCTGAAATAGGCCCACATGGTCGATTGGGTAGCGCACGCGCCTTGCGTGTTGGTTTCGTTGGCTCGCCGAAACAATCTTTCGAAACGTAATCTGCCGCGCTGAAGCTTTTCTTACGTTCCGAAAAGTCCGCAATAGCGAAGAGGGCATTGCCAGCACGCGAGACGCGTGCGCTACCCAATCCGTCGCCGTGCATCGGCGAGATAGGTCTCGTCGATCTCGAACCCGATAAATTTTTTCACGCCGCAGCGTTGCGCAGCAATGGCTGAGTTTCCGATTCCGAGGAACGGATCAAGCATCGTTTGCACGCGCGAGACGCCATGCAGTTTGATACACCATTCGGCCAATCGCACCGGAAATGTCGCGGGGTGCGGTCGTTCTTTCTCGCGGCTCTGAATCGTTTCATATGGGATGAACCAGGTGTTGCCACGACAACGCAGGTCGCTCCCGCGCGTATGCGACCAGCGAGAAATGTTGCTTTTGTCCTGGTAGGGAACTCCGAGTGCGAGCCGGTCGATTTCAACGCGACCGTTTTTCGTGAAATGAAAAATGTATTCGTGGCAGTCGTTTAGAAAGCGCTTAGAGCTAATCGGCTTGAAATGTCCAAACGACCGAACGTGACCTGCCCGATCCTCGATCGTGATCGATTTGATCCAGTGAATTGTGTTCTGTAAAATAAACAAATCGCGCAGTTCGATTATGATTTCATGTGGCAGCATCGGGTTGGATGGCGCAGAGCCGATGTTGAGAAAAAAGGAGCCGTCCGGTTTTAGAATTCTTCGCACTTCCCCGGCCCATGCTCGGCACCAGCGCAAATACGATTGCCGATCTTGCCGGTCCGAATACTTCTTGTAATCGACACCGAGATTGTACGGCGGCGACGTCACGACAAGATCGATATGTCCACTCGGAAGCCGCGACATTCCTTTGACGCAATCCCGTCGGCGAAGATCGCATTCGGTCATCGTCTCCTATTCTCAACGAAGTGCCCTTGCGTACAAGAGAAATCAGCGCGCCCGGCCGTCGCGTCCCACCACTCCAGATATTTGACTTCGCTGTCTCCTTTCAATTCGTGGCGGCATGACTGGGAAATTGAAATCAGAAGATAACAAACAAAACAAAGATCGAACCTTCCGGTTTCGACAGAATTAACAAAATGAACCGAGTGGATTCGTGAAGATCTGTATTTGGATTCTGCAGATTCTGTTCATTCTGTCTGAGTTCCTTTTCCTGATTTCCTGATTCAAATTAGGGTGGGCGGAGCGGAATTCATCGATTCAGAGAAATCAATTAAGAAAGCAGGAAGGGAGGAAATACGGATTTCGATTTTGTAAATTCTGTTCATTTCTGTCTGAGTTCTTTCTTCGGGTTTCCTGTTTTCCTGATTCACTTAACCGCAGTGCCACCAATTTTGCATCACGGGGATTTGTCATAGATTGATGAAATGGCGGACAAGCCCTCAAAACTGAAGATTGCCGATCGCGAATTCACGTCGCGGCTGATCGTTGGCACGGGAAAATTCGCGTCGAACGAGCTAATGCGCGATGCGCTGGTCGCGAGCGGCACGGAGCTGGTAACGGTGGCGTTGCGCCGGGCCGATCTTTCCGGCAAACACGATCCGTTTGCCAACATTCTCGATTTTATTGATCCGAAACGTTTTCTTCTTTTGCCAAACACGAGCGGTGCGCGCAACGCGACCGAAGCAGTGCGGCTCGCGCGACTGGCTGCCGCCGCAGGGTTACCGACGTGGATCAAACTCGAGATTCATCCCGATCCGCGCTATTTGCTCCCCGACCCGGTTGAGACGTTGGCGGCTGCGGAGATCCTGGTGAAGGAGGGATTCACGGTTCTCCCCTACATCAATGCCGATCCGGTGTTGGCGAAACGATTGCAGGACGTCGGCACTGCGACAGTGATGCCGCTCGGTTCGCCGATCGGGAGTAACCGCGGAATCGAAACGCGGCCTCAGATCGAGATCATCATCGAACAGGCCACAGTGCCCGTGGTTGTCGACGCCGGACTCGGCGCGCCGAGTCAGGCGGCCGAAGCGATGGAGATGGGCGCCGATGCGGTGCTCGTCAACACCGCCATCGCAATCGCTTCCGATCCTGTTCGCATGGCAAAAGCATTTAAAAAGGCTATCGAAGCAGGTCGTGAAGCGCGTGAAATTGGATTAGCCGAAAAGTTGAGATCGGCCGCGGCGACCAGTCCCCTCACCGGCTTTTTGTCTTAGCGTGGCGCGGGCGACGGCATGCGCAGCGATGACGGGTCACCATTGCGGAACTTCTACTGTATCAACTCGGTCCCGCGACCCGAGCGAAGTTCGTTTCGGCGCGGACGCGGAAACCAGCACGCGAGCAGCGTGTGCTCCCCAGATCGTCAAAAATTTCTTGCGCGAGACGCGGTGCGGTCAGAAGATCGCAGCGCAATGAGCACATTCGCGCGTACGATAAATCACCGGCGCGCGTTTGTTGCAGTTTGCGTTTCCGCGGCATTTCTCTGCGCGCTCGCGCTGAGTGCTTCCCCGCAATTGCACCAGTGCGTCCACAAGGACGCGAATCGTGTCGAGCACAATTGCGCGGCGACGATGATCGCCTCGGGCAACTACGACCATGCCGCTCATCCGCCACTGGTCAGCGCTCCTGCTCTGTCCGTTCACTTTTCCAAAATTCCGGCGTTGACTCCCCATTGGGTCGAATCGCCGTTTCTCGGCGCGTGCATCTTCGAACACGCGCCGCCTGCGCGCGGTTAGCACGCAACCGAGCCGCCTCCGCGCGGAGCGCCAGAAGTCTCACTTCGCCTGAGTCGCGTTCAGTTGTAGCGGCGCTTGTGCCAAGCGCCGAAGCCAACCCAAACAGGCGTTTGGCACAAACGCCTCTACAACCCACCACTTTGCAAAACTCAATTTCCAAACAATTACCAATGAAAAAAACTTTAACCACTGCGATCGCGCTGCTCTTTGGGGCGAGCGTTGCGATCGCACAAGAAGCCATTTCAACGGGAGCAACTCCGAAACCCTCGCCATTGCCCCCAGGCACGGCTCAAGCCGAACGCGTTGTCGTCAGTGGCGGCTCAATCGAGCGTAGCGAAACCGACACCGCACAACCAGTCACGGTTCTCAGCGAAGATAACCTGAAGTTGCAAATAGAGCCGACGTTAGGCGATACGCTGGGGGCGCAACCAGGCATCGCTGCGAGCGGGTTTACCGCCGGCGCAAGTCGTCCGATCATTCGTGGTCAGGCGGACAATCGCGTTCGGGTCCTGAACAACGGCACCGAAGTTTTTGATGTTTCGAATCTCAGTCCCGATCACGCCCCAAGCGTAAGCACTTTGCTCAGCCAAAGCATCGAAGTTGTGCGCGGCCCGGCAACGATTCTCTTTGGCTCCGGCGCGATTGGCGGCGTCGTCAACGTGACCGACAACCTCATCCCGGTCGAGCAACCGCAGGAACCGCTCGGCGGCGAAGTGGATGGCCGGTTCAACAGCGCCGATCTCGAACGCAGCGGCGCAATCGCGCTCACCGTTTCGCCTTTTCAGCATTTCGTCATTCATGCCGAAGGTTCGCTCCTGCGCACGGACGACCGGCGAATTCCCGGTTTCGCACTGGACAAGCGCATCCGGAGCCAGCTGACACCGGCGCAAAAGGAAAACAATGGTTTCGGCGGCGATCCCTTTGGCTTTGTGCCGAACACATTTGTGAAAACAAAAGATTTTGGTGTCGGCGCTTCATACGTGTGGGACAAAGGTTACATCGGCGCTTCCTACAGCCGGTTTCTTTCCGAGTACGGCGTGCCGGACAATCCCGAAGTAGATGAGCCCGGTGTTCCGCCCGAGCGTGTTCATCTCGACGTGCGAAAGGACCAGTACAATGTGCGTAGCTCGATTGTCGATCCGCTGCCGTGGTTTTCTGTGGCGAATTTGAAATTCGTTTACACGGATTACAAACACGACGAGATCGATAATGAAACAGTCGGCGCAACGTTTAAGACAAAAGGTGTCGATTCACGCATCGAGCTGGTTCACCAACCGATCGGTCCATTTGAAGGTTCAATCGGGTCGCAGATATTTTACAAAAAGCTCTCCGTCCTAGGTGAGGAAGCTTTCTTGCAACCCAGCGATACTTTGGCGGTCGCTGGATTTGTCTTTGAAGAAGTGAAACTCAGCCCAGTTCGCCTTCAATTTGGGGTTCGTGTGGAACATGATTCCACCTCAATCAACTCAAGCGATCCCGATCTGACCTCGCTTACGTCGCCCAGCCAGAAAGATCAGGAATTCTGGCCGGTCAGCGGTGCGGCCGGCGCGATTTACGATTTTGCTGAAGGCTGGCAGCTCGCGCTCAATCTGAATTATTCGCAGCGCGCGCCGACGCCGGAAGAACTTTTCGCGCGCGGCCCGCACGACGCCACGTTTCAATTCATCATCGGCGATCCGAATCTCGACGTGGAGATCAACCGCAGTGTCGATCTTAGCCTGCGAAAAACGACAGGCGTAATGACTGGCTTTATCAGCGGTTTTTATACCAGCTACGATGGTTTCATTGATTTCACGCCTACCGGCGAGATCGAAGACGGCCTCCCCGTTTTTATCTACACTCCAAAGAAAGCGACCTTCTACGGCGGTGAAGCCAGAGCCGATTTTCATCTCTTGCCGTTGAGCATCACAAAAGTCCGCGAGCAGTCCGATTCAAAATCGGTGAAGAACGTTATCACCGGGGGAGAAGAGACGAGCCAGACGAATCCAAATGATCTTTATCTGCGCATACAAGGCGATTACGTCCACGCAGAGGATTCAACCGGCGAACCCCTGCCCCGCATCACGCCTTTCCGTTACGGCGCATCGCTGAACTATGAAAGCGAACATTGGACCGCCAGCATCGAAGGCCAGCGGGTGAATGATCAAAATCGCGTCGCCCAATTCGAAACGACGACGCCGGGCTACACGTTTTTGAATGTGAGTCTCGGTTATAAATTTCAGTGGGGGCGCACTTACAACTATCTTTACGTTCGCGGAACAAACCTGACCGACGAAGAAGGGCGCGATCATCTTTCGTTTTTGAAAGAAGTTATGCCGCTGCCCGGGCGCGGCGTCACCGTCGGTTTTCGAACAACGTTCTGAAATTTCCTCACTGCGCGTCACGCCAGCAATGGAAGCGGCCGCTACCGATCATGTGTGGCCACTCGACGAACTGATTGCATTGATCGATTACACCGTATGGCCTTTGAGAGGAGCAAAGAGATAGCTCGCTCGTTCAAGCATGAACTGATTGTGTATCAGCGCGTTTTGCGAGATGAACGCACCCCACTTCCCGCGAAGTTGTTTCTTGCTTTGGCCATCGGTTACTTCTGTATGCCGTTCGATTTGATTCCAGACTTCATTCCAGTAATCGGTCATCTTGACGATGCGATCGTCATACCCGCGTTAGTTTTTGCTGCCCTTCGCTTAGTACCGCGCGAAATCGTTTCGGAGCACCGAGAGGGGGTCGTCCGCGAACAGGCCGCGACTAACGGCAAGGATTAAACTGTGCCACCGCCGATATAATTGAGGTATCTTGAATAAGATGCATCGGACCGATCATTCCCAGTTTCGCAAGGCACACGATTTCGTTCCGGATTTTTCCCACGCGGAACGTCGCACCCGCATGGTGATCGGTATTACCACCGCGATGATGGTGGTCGAGATCGCCGTCGGGTTGATGTCGCATTCGATGGCGTTGCTGGCCGACGGCTGGCACATGAGCACGCATGTGATTGCATTTTTGATCACGGCTGTGGCCTACTATCTCGCACGCAGGCATGCCGCGAACGCGCGGTTCAGTTTCGGCACGGGAAAAATTGGCGTGCTAGGCGGATTCACCAGCGCGGTGGTGCTCGCCATCGTGGCGTTCCTAATGGCTGGCGAATCCGTGCACCGGCTATTTACTCCACTAACAATTCATTTTAACGAAGCAATCGCCATTGCTTGCATTGGATTGCTGGTGAATCTGGGTTGCGCAGCGCTGCTTGGTGATCACGATCACAAAACCGGTGACCGCAGCGCTCATCATCGTGATTTGAATCTGCGCGCCGCCTATCTCCATGTTCTGGCCGACGCATTCACCTCGGTCCTTGCGATTCTGGCATTGACCAGCGGTAAGTTCTTCGGCTGGGCATGGCTCGATCCGGTCGTAGGAATTGTCGGGAGCGGCGTTGTTTTCTCTTGGGCCTATAGCCTGTTGCGCGATACCAGCGCCA
The DNA here is from genome assembly GCA_046725095.1 of Verrucomicrobiota bacterium. Classification (GTDB taxonomy): domain Bacteria; phylum Verrucomicrobiota; class Verrucomicrobiia; order Chthoniobacterales; family UBA10450; genus Udaeobacter. The sequence goes on along the minus strand of JBKOXU010000171.1, from coordinate 10,287 downwards.
TTTTACTCGATCGCACACCGCCATCGTCAGATTTACCTGACGAAATTCGCCGCGCGGTGGAGAGCGATGGCGATTCATTCGTGACCGACCTGCACGTTTGGCAGGTGGGTATCGGAAAATTTGCTGCGATGATCTCTGTCGTGGCGCACCAGCCAAAGAGCTCGGATTCCTATCGCGAGTTGCTCCGCGAGCACGACGAACTCGTCCACGTCACCATCGAGACGCAGCACTGCCGCGAAGAACATCCCGCTGCCGCGGGACTGGCAAGCTCTTAGGAGCCATTTGAAATACTTAACCATGCCGCGTTGCTGTCGATTTTTCGTCTCTCCAAGGCGCGAGGAGGGCGCATACCCGGAGTGGTCTGTAGCCGACGAGCAACGCCGAAGAGGCGAAAAAGCGGCGCAACCCGGAGGGCGAGACTGAGTATTTCAACGGGCTCCTAAATGATCAGTCCACTCTGGCAGGTCGTTGCGGCTTATGTTTTCGCTCTAGCCGGTGGATCCATCAGCACCTCGCTCCGCTTGGAGCACAAACCGCTTTGTGCGTTGATCAGTTTGGCAGCTGGAACGCTTCTCGGCGTAACGCTCTTTGCGATCGCGCCGGAAAGCCTGGACGCCACTGATTGGTGGGCGGCGATGCTCGCGGCGGCAACCGGATACGCGCTTTTCTTCTTCATCAGCAAATACGTTCATCACGTTTGTCCGGCATGCGCAGCCAGCCATTTCGATGCAGATGCGACCCGACACTTTAGCGAAATCGCGACAGCGTTAATGGTCGCACTAGCGATTCACAGCACGACCGACGGTTTGGCCCTGGGAATTCAAGGGGAAACTTCTGCGATCGACGCGACGAAATGGTCTTTGTTCGCTGCCCTCTGCATTCACAAAGTTCCGGAGGGTCTTGCGCTCGGCAGTCTTTTGATTGGCGCTGGATTGCAACGCAGCGGGGTGCTCGGCTGGGTTGCGGCAGTTGAAGCAACCACGCTCCTCGGCGGTGTGATCGGCTTTTTTTTCCTGGCGAACATTTCCACATTTTGGCTCGGGTTAATCATGGCGCACGTAGGCGGCGGATTTCTCTATCTGGCTGCGCACGCCGTGCTCGGAGAAATGCTGAAGCATGGAAAGAAACTTGTTCTGACAAGTTTCCTCGTGGGAGTGGCGCTGATCGCGATTCTGAACCTCGCGCTAAGGATGGCTGGGTAGCGCACGCGTGCGTTGCAGGTCTTTCTGGGGAGCACAGGCTGCCAGCCTGTAGTTGCCGGCAGCCCTGCCGGCAACATCTCCTACACACGTGATGCTGAAATTATCCTTTTCCCGGTCTCGGCAAGCTCCGAGACCTGCAGGCTGGCAGCCTGCGCTCCCCAGCACGTCGGGCGCGTGTGCTATCTTAGCGATTTGGAACTTGCCGTTCGTTGCGGGTAGAGTCGTGCATGCATTTTTTCCATTACCGCGACGGCACGCTTCACTGTGAAGATGTCGATCTTGCACGTGTCGCGGAGAGGTTCGGCACGCCCCTTTACGTCTATAGCGCGGGGACAATTCTCGATCATTACACACGGCTCGAGGCCGCGATCCTCCCGCTGGATCATCTGATTTGTTACGCTGTCAAAGCGAACTCGAATCGGGCGATCCTGCAGTTGCTCGCCGACGCGGGAGCGGGCTTTGACATCGTTTCCGGCGGCGAACTTCATCGCGTCCTCGCCGCGGGAGGCGACCCGGCCAAGTGCACCTTCGCCGGCGTAGGCAAATCACGTGAGGAAATCGAATACGCACTCGATCAGCGCGTTTACAGTTTCAACATCGAGAGCGAAGCGGAGCTGGAATACATCGATCGCATCGCGGGCACGAAGAATTTGCGCGCGCCGGTTGCTATGCGCGTCAATCCCGATATCGATCCACACACGCACGAATACATCTCGACCGGTTCGCGCGAGAACAAATTCGGCATCGCGCTGGATCGCATCCCCGCGGTTTACCAACGCGCCGCGAAAATGCGCAACATCGACATTGTCGGCGTGCAGATGCACATCGGCTCGCAAATCACGGAGGCTGCGCCGTTTGCGGACGCGATTGCGAAAGTCGCACCGATCGTGCGCGATTTGAAATCACGATACCGGATCAGGTTCTTCAGCATCGGCGGCGGGCTTGGAATTGTTTACGAATCCTCGTTTGAAAGCGGCGCCAAAGATTGGTGGAACGCCACTACAATTAGGAGTAAGAGTAAGAATAAGATTGCATTGTCGATCCAGGAATATGTCGATGCAATTTTGCCTGCTTTGCGAGAATTGGGACTGCGAATCCTGCTCGAACCGGGGCGATTACTGGTCGGAAACGCCGGCATCTTGCTGACCCAAGTTCGCTACATCAAACATAGCGGTGAGAAGAAATTCGCCATTGTCGATGCGGGCATGAATGACCTGATTCGGCCCGCGCTTTATCATAGCTATCATGAGATTGTGCCGGTGGAAGAGCCGAGCACGAGCAAGAGTACGAGTAAAACAGAGAACGTCGACATAGTCGGCCCGGTGTGTGAATCGGGCGATTTTTTTGCGCTCGACCGCGAGATGCCCGAGGTGCGCGAGGAGGATCTGCTCGCGATCATGAGCGCGGGCGCCTATGGATTTGTGATGGCTTCAAATTACAATTCGCGTTCGTTACCGGCCGAGGTGCTGGTGCGGGGAGACAGGTTCGCGTTGATTCGGAAACGGCAGACGTGGAAAGATCTGGTGCGCGATGAAGTTGCGCCTTGGTAGGGAACCCGCAGTTGCGGGAGGCCGGCCGCAAAGGGAACGCGTAGTGCCGGCGCGCTCCGCGTTCGCGCCCTATCACTTGCGCATTTTCGCACCCTGCCTAAATAATGCTCTGCTCGTTTACTGGATGAAACGCTTTTTGCTCATTTGCTCATTGTCGATCTTTGCCCTGGGCTCGAAGGCGGCACCGCCGGCCTCAGGCGAATACATCATGCTCGTTGGTGGGCCCTCGATGTACCAATGGGAAAAATACAAAGCTTATCCGCACGATCATTGGTGGGCGAACTTTGTTCGCGCCGCCCGATTGCGCACCGAGCAGTTGCGCACCGAACTTGGCACGGACGCGAAGATTACCTGGCTCGTTTACAAGCAGGGGTATGTTGACCGCGCGAAACAGGACAACCAGGATCTGATTAGCTTGATCGATTCGGTCCGCGAAAAATTTAATCTCAACCTGGTTTGGTTTCACGCGGGCTCCGAGGTGATCCATTATCTGAACCACGGCCAGCCACGAGATCAGATGAAAATCGTCGACCTTGAATATTTCGGACACTCGAACCGGGCCTGTTTCATGTTTGACTACAGCAATAACATCGATAGCGCCTGTAAATCGTGGTTGCACGAGGACGAGTTGACCCAGATCAATCGGCGCGACTTCGCGCGTGGCGCCTATGTCAAGAGCTGGGGCTGCCATACTGGCGAGAGCATGTCGAAAAAATGGCGTGCGGCCACGGGCACTCATATGATCGGCGCCATAGGGAAAACGCAGTTCATGATGGAAGAATTGCCGATTCTCACTTCTGCAGACGGCAAGTGGGTCAATTAATTTTCAATTTTCGATTTTCGATTTTCGATTTAACATCGCGGCCACGCGATGACATTTGATCAGCTTTCGGCGCACTATCATCAGCCTCTCTTCGATTTGATTTCGCAAAGCCGGGCTGTGCACCTCGCGCATTGGCGTGGTGAAGAAGTGCAGCGCTGCAGTTTACTCAGCATCAAGACCGGCGGATGCAGCGAAGATTGCGCCTATTGCGCGCAGTCCTCTCACTACGCCACCGGGGTCGAGCGCGAAGAGTTGTTGTCACTCGAAAATGTCCTCACCGCAGCCAGGCGGGCGCGTTCCCAAGGCGCAACCCGTTTTTGTATGGGCGCGGCCTGGCGCGGCGTGCGCGATGGCTCTGAAAAATTTGAGCGCGTCCTCGAGATCGTGCGGCAAGTGAGCCAGCTCGACATGGAAGTCTGCGTCACCCTCGGTGAAATCGGTCCGGTGGAAGCGCGCAAACTGAAAAGCGCCGGCGTTACCGCTTACAACCATAACATCGACACATCGCCAGAGTTTTACCCCGAGATTGTGAGCACACACACATTCCAGAATCGGCTCAACACGATTGCCGCCGTGCAGGAGAGCGGAATGTCGGTTTGTTGCGGCGGGATCATTGGCATGGGCGAATCGGAGGCCGATCGCCTGCGCATGCTCGAAGTATTGAGCAATTTCGATCCACCTCCGGAAAGTGTGCCGATCAATTGTCTGATGGCGATGCCGGGCACCCCGCTGGCCGATCAGCCGCCAGTCGATATTTTTGAGCTCGTCCGGCTGATTGCGGTCACCCGGATCGCCCTCCCGAAAGCACGCGTTCGCCTGGCGGCCGGCCGCACCCGAATCTCGCGCGAAGGTCAGGCCCTCTGCTTCTTTGCCGGTGCGAATTCCATTTTTTACGGCGACAAACTTCTCACCGCAAAAAATCCCGCCGCTGATGTCGATGTTGCGCTATTGCGGGAGCTTGGGCTGCATTTGTAATCAATGACGAAGGAATGATGAAATCCGAATGACGAAACAAACACGGATGCGATGTAATTAGGCTTCGTACGTCGTCATCAATTCAGCATTCGTCATTCGTGCTTCGTCATTTCGGCCTCGATCTTTCGCCTGTCACGCCACAACGGTCCGAACCCGAGTACGTTATTTGCGCAGTCCCACCAAAATTTTGGATCGACATTGGCCGATCATTTTGCAATTACGTTTCACGGGTTGAGTTGGGAGCTAGTAAAACCTCAACAGAAAGAAATTATGAATTGGAAAAAATTCTTCTTCGCATTCATCGCAGCCTGGATTTTTGTCTTTGCCTTTGGCTTCGTCTGGTACGGGAACTTAATGCATAATATCCATAATGAAGTCCCAGTGCTTTGGCGGACCGAAACAGACTTTGGCAGTCACTTCCCGTGGCTGGTCTTGGGTCACGCCGTGATGGCATTTTTTCTGACTCTGCTTTACGCCCGCTTTGTTCCAATGGGCGGTGCAGGTGCTGGCGCGATGTTGGGAATCTTGGTGGCGCTCGTGTATGTTGGCAATGACCTGATCACGTTCGCGGTGCAACCGCTAACCACGAAGATGCTTGTCGGCTGGATTGTCGGCGGTTTGCTCGAATTCGCCATTGCTGGAGCCATCATTGGGGCGATTTACAAATCCGCCTCCGCGCAAACGATGCCTTAGGGCTAGATCGTTTTCGATCGACATGAAGTGAGCTGCGACGGCTTGCCGGCGCGCCGTTTGGTTGCTTGCTAGCGGCAGAGTGTTGAAGTTTGCCGTTTAATGAATCATCCGACGACACAAACGCCGGTTGCGCTGGGGTATCGCATGCCGGCGGAGTGGGAACCGCACGCTGCCACTTGGCTCTCGTGGCCGCGTCGTGAGGGAATCAGTTTTCCCGATTCACTCGATCGCATTCTGCCAGCGTTGCGCGCGATGATGGAAGCGCTCATCGAATCAGAGCAAGTTTGCATTAATCTTTGTAACGGCGTCCACGAAGCTGAGGCGCGTCAGGTCCTCCGTGGATTACCAATGGAACGGATCTCGTTTCATCTGATCCCGACAAACGAGCCATGGTGCCGGGATCATGGGCCGATTTTTTTGACGCGCGATCTCGATCCAAGGGTCGCGATTGTCGATTGGGATTACAATGCCTGGGGCAACAAATATCCGCCTTTTGATCTCGATGAAATCGTCCCCACGCGGGTGGCTGAGATCCTCAAACTACCGATTTTTTATCCGCGCATGATCTTGGAAGGAGGCTCGATCGATGTAAACGGCGCGGGTGCGCTCCTTACCACGGAATCGTGTTTACTTAACAAAAATCGTAATCCCAATTTGAGCCGCACCGAAATCGAACAGCGTCTTCGGGATTACGTCGCCGTTCGCGAGATTCTCTGGCTCGGCGACGGCATCGCTGGCGATGACACCGATGGGCATATTGACGATCTCGCGCGGTTCGTGTCCGAGCATACCGTCGTTACAGTCGTCGAAGAAGATCGCGACGATGAAAACTACGAGCCGCTCCAGGAAAATCTTGCGCGTTTGCGCGAGATGAAGATCAATAACCGTAAGATCGACATCATTACCTTGCCGATGCCTAAGAAGATCGTGCGCGAAGGACTGCGTTTGCCCGCAAGTTATGCCAACTTCTACATCGCAAATTCTGGCGTGCTTGTGCCGACCTTCGCCGATCCAAATGACCAAGGGGCGTTGTCGATCTTGCAGAAATGTTTTCCGGACCGACGCGTGATCGGGATCGATTGCCGCGAATTAATCTGGGGACTGGGCACTTTCCACTGCCTCACACAGCAGCAGCCAGCGATTTAACTGTGTTGTCATCCTGGTCCCGCAGTCGCGGGAGAAGGACCTCACAAAAACAGGCGGGTCTTTATCCGAGCCAGTGTGCTCCAGGCTTCCATTGCGAGGTCCCTCGCCACGCTCGGGATGACACGCGTTTGGTGTTGGCCGATTACGTCGCCGTCGATCCCGGCTTATAGCCGCTCTTCAAGATCGCGTCGTGAAGATCAGGAGCATGCGTCTTGCGCGCATCAAAGGTAACGATGACGCGCTCATGCGCGAGATCGACCATCACATCCTGCACGCCGTTGATTTTCACCAACGTGGGGCGCAGCTTGCGAACGCATTCATCGCAATCTTCGCCTTCGGTTGCGATCTCGATCGTTTCCAGGATCGCGTGATCGGCCCGTTCCGGATTAAACGGATCGCTCGGATCAGGATCGTTTGGTCGTGCAGGGTCCATTGTCTCTTTATCTAACGTGCGAGGCCGGCTCTGCGGCTGTCTCGCGCGCAATCGGCTCGAGAATGCGCCAGACGTTGTCGGCCAAAACTCTTTGCCCGGCCGCGTTCGGATGAATTCCGTCGGGCAGGTTCAGTGGTGGATCGCCGGCAACGCCCTCCAAAAGATACGGCACGAGCAGGGCGCCGTTCTTGCTCGCGAGCTCAGCGAACATTTTGCCGAACGCAGCTACATAGTCATCGGTTGCGTAGTTAGGCTGCTGCATTCCTGCGATCACCACTCGCACATTTGGGTTTCGCGCTTTCACTTTATCGATGATCTGCTGAAGATTGTTTTGGATTTGATCGACCGGCACACCGCGAAAGGCATCGTTGATTCCAAGCTCCAGAATGAAGATGTCGATCTTGCGCTTCAAATGGCCCGGGAGCCGTTCTAGGCCGCCATCGCTGGTGCCGCCAGTCTGGCTCGCATTGGTTACCTGAAAGTTCAGGCCGGCCGCGCGCAGCTTGTTTGCCAATAAAACCGGATAAGCTTCGCTCGATTTGAGCCCAAATCCGCCTGAAAGGCTGTCGCCCAGAACGAGAATCCTTTTCATCTCTCCTGTATTGAGTGGCGAGGTCGAGGCTAACTGCCCAAACAAGGCCGATCCTGCTAGGCAAACCAGAATGAGAGGGCTTTTCATCACGACAAGTCTGAGTTTGATGTTTGATGTTCGACGTTTAACGGTTTAACGATTCAACTCTTCAACTATTCAATTTTTCTATGGCAAATTACGCTATCAACGGATTCGGGCGCATCGGGCGCAACGTGCTTCGCGCGATGACGCAAAAACAAGTCGAGCACATTCGCGCGATAAACGATCTTACTGACACCCACACACTGGCTCATCTCCTCAAATGGGATTCGGTGCACGGCAAATTCGACGGCGAGATCGGTTACGATGAGGAGAACATCATCGTCCGGGGCCACAAAATTAAGATTTTGAAAGAGCGCGATCCGGCGAATCTGCCGTGGAAAAAATTGGATGTGGAAGTTGTGCTCGAATCGACCGGCTTTTTCACCAGCCGCGACAAAGCCGAGTTGCACGTAAACAAAGCCGGCGCGAAACGGGTCCTGATCAGCGCGCCCGCGAAAGATCCGGACGTAACGATTTGCATGGGCGTGAACGACGATCTCTTTGATTCGGCCAAGCACGTAATTGTCTCAAACGCGAGCTGCACAACCAATTGCCTCGCGCCGATGGCGAAGGTCTTGAACGACGAATTCGGCATCGCGCATGGATTCATGAGCACGATCCACAGCTACACCAACGACCAGCGCATTCTCGATTTCCCGCATAAAGATTTGAGGCGGGCACGGGCAGCGGCGATCAACATCATCCCATCCACTACCGGCGCAGCCAAAGCAATCGGCGAAGTCATTCCAGAATTGAAAGGGAAATTGAATGGCGGCGCCTTCCGTGTCCCAACTCCAGATGGTTCGGTCACCGATTTCACTGCGGTGCTCGAAAAGGATGCGATGGTCGACACCGTCAATGCCGCTTTTAAAGAAGCTGCTTCAGATAAAAGCTACAAAGGCGTACTCGAATACAGCGATGAGCCGCTCGTTTCGCAGGATGTCGTGGGAAATCCGCATTCCTGCATTTTTGACAGCCAGTTAACGCTTACGCTTGGCAACCGCTTCGTGAAAATTGTCGGTTGGTACGACAACGAATGGGGCTACAGCAATCGTTGCGTGGAGTTGCTGGAAATGCTGGGGGAATAAGGGGCTCGTAATCGTGCTCGTGGTCCTGATCGTTTTCAATTGAGAGATGAAAGCATATTTCGATCACGAAAAATTGGACGTTTACCAGGAGGCTATCGCTTTCTGCGGCTGGGTCGGAGAGTTTCTCGCCGTAATCTCGGCAAAAGCAGCTGCGAAAGATCAGCTCGACAGGGCATCGACAAGCATTCCGCTGAATATCGCGGAAGGAAACGGGAAATTCTCCCCCAGGGATCGGGCCCGATTTTTGGAGATGGCACGTGGCTCCGCGCTGGAGTGTGCCGCGTGCCTTGATGTCCTGCTTGTGCGAAAGCTTGCAAGTGAGGAGCAGGTCGTTCTTTCGAAAGAAAGGCTCGCGAGAATTGTGCAGATGCTGATCGGACTGCTTCGCAAGTTTTCTGAGCGGGCTGACATGTTGCGGGAAGATGAAGCAGTATATTTCGCCGAGCACGATTACGAGCAAGAGCAGGAGCAGGAGTAAAATGGCGAAGCTCTCTGTTCGCGATCTGGGTGTACGCGGGAAACGCGTGCTGGTCCGAGTGGATTTTAACGTCCCGACCGATACGGGGGGTGGAAAGGTCCACATCACCGACGACACACGCATCCGCGAGAGTCTGCCAACGATCAACTATCTACGCGAACACGGTGCGAAAACGATCTTAATGTCGCACGTTGGCCGGCCTAAAGGGAAACGCGTAGAAAAATATTCCCTCCGCCCGATCGGCGATTATTTGCATTCGCTCATCCATCAGCCTGTCATTTTTAGTCACGACATAATTGGAGAAGTGCCGGAAAAGATCGTTGAGCACATGGAGAACGGCGATGTCGCCCTGCTGGAGAACACCCGCTTCCAGCCGGAGGAGGAAGCAAACGATGCGAAATTTGCGGAAGCGTTGGCAAAACTCGGCGATCTCTACGTCAACGATGCATTCGGCGCGGCGCATCGCGCGCACGCATCGACAGCGGGTATCACAAAATTCGTGGCTAAATCGGCAATGGGTCTTCTGATGGAGAAAGAGCTAAGGCATTTGCGCGAAGGACTCGATAAACCAGCCAAGCCGTTCGCGGTCATTTTGGGTGGGGCGAAGGTTTCCGACAAGATCGGCGTTTTGAAAGCGCTGATGGAAAAGGCCGACACCATCCTGATCGGCGGCGCAATGGCGAACACCTTTCTCCAAGCGCAGGCAATCCCGGTCGGCGCGAGCCGTGTGGAATCGGATAAGGTCGATCTTGCGCGTGAAATTCTCGACTTAGCGAAGAAAGGCGGAGTGAAATTTTTGCTTCCGATTGACGCGGTGGAAGCAGAAGAGATTCGTGCGGGCACGCCCATTCGAAACACGAGCCGGCTCTCGCCTCAGCATGGGATCAGCGATGGTTGGCAGGCGGTAGATATCGGCGCTGCTACGATCGCTCTTTACCAGGACGAAATTGCAAAAGGAGAAACGATTCTGTGGAACGGACCGGTTGGCATTTTCGAGATTCCCGATTTCGCGGAGGGAACCATCGCGATCGCTGAAGCTTTGGCGCAATCGGGAGCGACGACGATCATCGGCGGCGGCGATTCGGTGACAGCCGTGAAACAGGCCGGGCTGGCCGACAAAATGACATTCATCTCCACCGGTGGCGGCGCTTCATTGGAATTGCTCGAAGGCAAGGAACTGCCGGGCGTCGCGGCGCTGAGCGACAAAACTTAGACAGAATTAACAA
>JBKOXU010000084.1:0-4722 GCA_046725095.1 Verrucomicrobiota bacterium | reverse complement strand
GCATTTACACCGACACCCAAGCCCGGGCCGTCTCGGTCGATTCTGCCGCCATTAGCGAAGCGTTGCGAAAAGTTTATGAAGCAGGCGCGCTGGCCGATGAAATAGAGGGCCGGAGGTAGGGACGCCGCGCTGCGGCGTCCGGACAGCGCAGCGCGCTGTCCCTACCAGGGCTCAGCGATGAAGACATACGGCCAATCCTCGGCTTTTTCGACAAGGCCTGCGCGAACTGGGTTTGCGACGACATAATCAGCCTTCTCGCGAAGGCTTTCTTCCTTGCGAAGCCGATGTTCGAAGAAATCGCGCTGCCAGCTGACCTTCAACGTTTTGGCGGTCCATTCTTTCCATTTGCTTACAATTGTCTGAACTCGCTTTTCAGTTTCTGGAAACAAGATCAGTAGATGCACATGATCCGGCATAAGCATCACAAGACGTGCGTACCAAATTCCCTGCGCGTTTCTAAATTTGACTGTGTCGAGGATAGCATTCGCTACCGCGGGATGTGCGAGTTGATTCTTCCTGCGCTTTTTGCACGAGATCGTAATAAAGTAGTATGCTCTACTCGGATCGACCCACAGCGGGACGTCGTGTGGTAATTTTGCCCGGTCCGGAGCTTTCATGCGCAGCGAGGCGTGCTTCTGTAATTGTAGCGACCCCGCGCTGCCGCGTCCCGGACAGCGCAGCGCGCTGTCCGACCAATTTTCACAGCTCGGCGAGCAATTTCTTCCAACGCGCCCAGGCTTCGTCGCGGGCTTTCTTGTCGCCTTCGCGCATATTCGGATTGGCGGGTTCGCCTGAGCGCATGAAACCGTGCCCGGCGCCTTTGTAAATCACCGGCTCGTATTTCTTGCCGGCGGCTTTCATGAGCTCTTCGGCCTTGGGAATCGTCGCGTTCACGCGCTCATCATTTTCCGCGTAAAATCCGTAAACGGGACATTGAATGTTCGCGACCTTCGAAGCTTCAGCTGGCGCAGCTCCATAAAATGAATAGGCCGCTTTCAATTTTGGGTTTTCGTTCGCGTAGGTAAAGGTCCATTCCCCGCCCCGGCAAAACCCACAGACCGCAAGCGTACCGTTGCATGCCGGAATTTTCAGGGCGTAATCAGCCGTCGCGTCAAGAACCGTTTTCACCTGTTCCGGCGTCACCGCCGAGATCGCTTTGCGCGCGCCATCGGCATCTTCAAACTTTTGGCCATTGAGAAAATCGGGCGCAATTGCGATAACGCCATTCTCAGCGAGCTCATCACACATGCTGCGAACCCAGTCCGTCAGGCCGAAAATTTCCTGAATCACTAAAACGGCCGGCGCTTTGTCTTTGCGCTCGGGATAAACGACGAACGCTTTGATCGTGCGATCGCCGGATTTCAGGTCGACCCACTCGGCGTGTCGCGGCGAGTTGTTCAACCGGTCCTTACCAAAATCCTTGTACTCCTGCGCGTGCATCGCTTGAACGAGAAAAACCGTGGCGACTGCGACAAAAGTGTGTTTCATGGGAATTGAGGTGTCGATCGTTGCTGATCTAACCAGTCGATGCGGTTTTACCTTTGCGCAGCATCGCGTCAAGGCTCCAACGACCGGCACCGTAGAAAACCATAAAGAAAAATACCCAGCAATAAAACACAGCGAGCTCGCCCTTATTAACGATAGGGAAGAACTTGGCTACCGGCGTCGTGGCGTTGGCAACGTGAATCATGAAATACGCGACGGCCATCTCTCCACTGCAGATGAAGGCACTAAGACGCGTGAAAAGACCAAACGCGATGAGAAACCCACCAATAAGTTGGATCCAGCCGCCAGTCTGAGAGAGCGGATTATTCGAACCGGGCATGCCGCCGAACATGCCCAACACCAACTGGCCGCCGTGACTGGCAAACATCAAGCCGACGATCAGTCGCATCAGACAATAAACGGGATCCGCAAATCGATTGAGAGAGTTCATGGCCGCCAGGCTGAATTATGGCGATGTTGTATGTCAAGAAAATGACGAATGACTAATCTCTAATGACGAAGGAATGACAAAAACCAATGACGAAAACTCCCATTCAAGCAAATTCGTCATTCGTGCTTTGTCATTCCCTTTACGCCGCTTTCTTTGCAGGCTGTTTGTGTTTCGTGCGCGATTTGGCTGTCGCCTTTTTCCTCGCCGCGCCGGTTTGCTCGAGGCTCTTCTGCAAAACTGAAACGAGGTCGATCAATTTGGTTGGCTTGGGGGCTTTCTTTGGCTTTTCTTCGATCTCTTTTCCGCCGGCTTCCACTTTTTCTTCGATTACTTCCATGAGCGCTTCGCGGTAATCGTCCTTATACTTCTCGGGGTTCCACTTTGAACTCATGCTATCGACGAGCGACTTGGCCATCGTCATTTCTCGTTTTCCAACTTCGACCTTCGTCGGGACGTGCAATTTTCCGGGGTCCGCGAGCTCATCCGCGAAGTGCATCAACTCAAGAACGAGCGCGCCGTCTTCCGGCTTCACGCCGGCGAGATACTGCCGCGTTTTGATCACGACTTTGGCGATGCCGACCTTGTTGCTGTCCTTTAACGCGTCGCGCAGTAGTGCGTACGCTTTGTCTCCTCCTTTCTGCGGCTCTAGATAGTATGGCTTGTAGAAAAACATCGGGTCGATCTCTTCCTGATCGACGAAGTCCTGAATATCCACGGTCTGCGTTGCCTCCAAGTCGACCCGCTCAAAATCTTCGTCCTTGAGCACGACGTATTTCCCCTTTTCGTATTCGTAACCTTTCACAATTTCGTCCCACGGAACTTCCTTGCCGTCCTTTTCGGCGACACGCTTGTAATTCACTGGGCTCAAGTCGCTTTTGCGCAGGAGACGAAACTTGAGTTCCTCTCGTCGCGTGGCGGGATACAAAGCGATGGGAATATTAACCAGACCGAAACTGATGCTGCCTTTCCAGATTGCGCGCATGCAAAATTATTTCGCATTTCGAGGCTGAGTTGCGTGCTCAGCGCTTGTCATGTTGAGCAGAGTCGACATTTCTGGCTGTTGATTCAAGACGGGCGCGTAGAGGGAGCTAGAGATGCCTCGCCTCCGCTACGCTCGGATGATAAGGGCGGAGGACGTCGCGATTATCGGTCGCCTACGCAGCCATCTCGAGTTTTTCGCGAGAAATACCGCGCAACTCGAAAAGGCGGATCAAAGTTTCCTCGATCAGATTGTTCGGACATGAGGCGCCAGCGGTGATCCCGATGACAGCCGGCCCGTTCGGCAACCAAAAGTGGGAAACGACTTCGCGTTTTTCGTGCAAGTTGTAATGTTTGATCTCCGTAGCGGAAACCAGCCGAGAGGCGTTGAGCACGAAGTAGGTGGGCAATTTTTCTTCACCCATCTCGGCCAGATGCGATGTGTTTGAGCTGTTGTAACCGCCGACCACCAGCAGCAAATCCATCGGCACATTGAGCAGCTCGCGCAGTGCATCCTGCCGCTCCTGGGTCGCGCCACAGATTGTGTCGAAGAACCGAAAATTCTTCTCCGCCAGCTCAGGCCCATCCCGATCGATAATCGCCTGTCGTACCCGTCGCTGCACCTCTTCCGTTTCGCCACGCAACATGGTCGTTTGATTTGCTACCCCGACGGTTTGCAGATGCACGTCCGGGTCGAACCCGGGCGAGTGCGCGCCCTTGAATTTCTCCAGAAACGCCTGTTTATCGCCGCCATGCCGGATGTATTCGCAGACGTAATCGGTATCTGCGAGTGTTAGAACGACCACGTAATGCCCGCTCCCGTCGCCAAGCGCGCGCGAGCTGGTAGCCTTGGTCTCTTCGTGTTCGGCCTTGCCGTGAATAATAGAGGTAGCCGATTCGCTTGCGTATTTACGAACTCGCTTCCAAACGCTCATTACGTCGCCGCAGGTGGTGTCGACAATCTGGCAGCCGCGGTCCTTGATCTGCTGCTGAATTGACAATTCCGTTCCGAACGCCGGCACGATCACCACGTCTTCGGGACCCAGATCGGAAATGTCGGCTTCCTTGTTCTTGCCGGTAAGGTTCTTTATGCCTAACGAGGCGATCTGATGATTGACCTCGGGGTTGTGAATGATTTCGCCGACAATAAACAGCTGCCGGTCTTTAAAGACTTTGCGCGCGGCATAGGCTAGATCAATCGCGCGCTCGACCCCGTAGCAAAAGCCAAACTCTTTCGCCAGCCGCACTGTGGTGTCCCCCACCGAGATGATCCCACCGGCGCGGCGCACTTTATCGACAATGTCGCTGCGGTAGTGTGACTCCACCTGTTGCTGGACCGCAGCCATCACGTCGGGCGTGCGCAAATTGACTTTCTCGCGTGCCGTCGTGCCGCTGGAAATCAGATTCGTGCTCATGGCTTTGGTCAACGTAACCCTAACCGGCCGTTTTCCAATGGCCGGCCATCGGCCGAAATCTCGTTATCTGCAGACGATCACTGGTCGACCAGCAGCGGACCGGGAGGATCCTTAAACCAGCTGGCGGACATCAATTGCGAGCGCGGCGGGTCCGGGTCGCGGCTTTGATCGAGCCGGAGAACCAGCTGGCCATATTTCTTGTCCTCAGGAAACGAGCTTGCGATTTCCACCGGCGTGCCGATCCGCGTCAGGGCGAAGAGTCGAGCAGCCGCTTCGCGATGGAGACGAACGCAGCCATGGGTATGCGGCACAGGCCAGACAAACCCTTCGTGAAATCCATAGGCTGGTGCGAATTCGCACCAGTAAGCCATCGGATAACCTCGGTCCGGCTCG
>JBKOXU010000010.1:0-7486 GCA_046725095.1 Verrucomicrobiota bacterium | reverse complement strand
TTCGTCGCACGAAAAGTTTCCTGCACCAGCTCGGGTCCTTCCGTTTTCGGTCCACCGAGGAGTGCGTTCAGCAGCTCGATTTCCGATAAGCCGCCAAAAAGCGGCAGAATCATTGGTTGGATCGATAAATATTCGCCGTCGGCCGTGAGCGCGTCACCCCAGGATTCCAGGTAATGTGCAGCAGGAACATGCCATTGGCTTAGTTCCGAAGTAGAATCCTCGTGATAACCGAGTCGAACGATCTCCGGCACCTTTTTCTGCAGATCACTCCAATCAAGCGGCTGCCCCGTCTCGCGGTCCTCTACCAGTCCACGCGGCGCGTTATAGACCGGGTCACCTCCGAGAATGAACAGTTGCTTGATCCGTCCGTCATTTATGTCTGCCGCGAGTTGGGAAATGTCGATCGTCCGAGGATTGCGCGGAATCTGGCGGACGACCAATGTCTGGCCAAGATTTTTGAGCGCAGCGTTGATTGCATAAGCGAGCAAATGGACCTCGCTTGGCTGATTCGGACCTACCAGCACCAAACTCGCGCCGGGTTTTGCCATGAGATCATTCGCAGCCTCGCTGAGCCATTGCTCGTCGAACTTGGCAAGGCCTGCCGGCAGCTGCTGATTTGCAATCATAGAGCCGAGACCTGCGTCGTTCGTTCCCGCCAGAATTTTCCCGGCAAGCGCGTGGACAAACGCCGCAATTTGGCTCGCCGGGCAGCGCAGACGATGGTCGGCCATCGCGCCGGTGAGCGTGAAGCGATTCTCGACCACGTAAAGCCGGTTCATGTTATCTTTCGGCGCGCTTACTCGGCGTCGCGAAGTGAATGCGCGGACCGACGCGAGGTCCCCCTGGCCGCAATCGAGAAAATCGCTGTCGAGCGCGAGGATCACATCGGCGCGATCGAACTTCGGGAACACGCGCACGTTGTCACCGAAGACACGTTGCGCGACAGAACCTCGTCCCTGGCTCAGGAGCGGCTCGTAAACGCACCAACGCACGCTCGGGAAAATCTTTTCCAGTTCCGCGCGCAAACGTTCGCGCGTGGGGGAATGCGTTTCCGTAACCAGAAACGCAACGCCGTCGCCCTGCTGCGTGAGGAACGCGTTGCGAAGCTTGCCAATATAGGCGTCAAACGCTGCGCGATCGCTCCGTTTCCCTTTGTGAACGAACCGTTGCGAGCGCGATGGATCGTAAAGATCAAGAATCGACGCCTGGACGAAAGTGTCGGTCGCGCCGCCACTTGCCGGATGTAACGGATTGCCTTCGAGCTTGATCGGGCGTCCGTCCACAGTCGTTGCGATGAGTGGAATCGCGCCGGTGCGCCGAGGCATCGCGGTCGCGTAATACAGAAATTTTCCGGGAATTGTCCATTCCACATTCTTCGTAAATGGAACCAGATGGGCTTCCGGTCGCCGGCAACCATTTAAACCGAATCCGGCCAGCGCCATCGAGGCACCCATCAACTTCAAAAAACTGCGACGCGACCATTCCGTACCATTCAATTCCGCTACGCCCGCGGGGAACTCCCGTTCCAGCCATTCCCGAAACTCGGGTGTGTCACTCAACTCGCCGAGGCTGCGCCAGTAACGTTTTCCCGTCGGTGGTTCCGATGGATGATGGAATACGCGTTTCATCGGTGGCACCCCTGACAATTGGTGGGCGGATTAATATTCCAGCGTTCCTTTAACGTCTGGCCGATCTCTGTTTGACTGAGGTTTTTCTTCTTCGATAAATCTTCTCTTGCATTCTGCGGTTGTCCGTACCTCGCCACAAATTCCGCCGGTTTCACGTCGTCTGGTTTCCAATCGAGATTAAAGACTTGGTCATCTGGCCTCAGAAAGTTCTCCGGATGGCGATGACATTCCAGACACCACGCCATGCTGTGCGGTTTGGCATGATAAACGACCGGCATGTGGTTGACGGGACCGTGGCAGCTAAAACAACTGATGCCGCGATTGACGTGCGCGCTGTGATTGTAAAAAACGTAGTCGGGCGTGCGATGGATCTGCACCCACTCGATCGGGTTGCCAGTTTTCCAGCTCGCGCGCACCGGCTCGAGCTTTGGATTGTCTTTCTGCACCTGGGTATGGCAGTTCATGCACGTCTGCGTATTGGGCAAGTTCGAGTGCGCCGCCACCTCGACAAAGCTATGGCAATAACGGCAATCCATTCCCAGTTGCGACACGTGCACGTCATGCGGAAAAGGCACCGGCTGAATCGGCTCATACCTGACCCGAGTATATTTCGGGGTCACGTAGTACCACGTACCCGCGGTCAATCCACAGACGGTGATGATGCCGCAGACCACAATTTTTAGTGGTAACCAGTTCGTCCAGCGCGGAAAAAAATTTGCCATGGATTTTAACCAACGTGGGTGCTGGCGAACCGCAGCCGCCATGCTGAAAACGGATCAAAGTTCAGATCAGGATGTGCTTCGTTCAGACTGTGCAAAGTTCGAGATTGGTTGCTCGTCTGAGGGGAAGCCAGGATTCTATGAATCTGCTCGGCAGGGGCAAAAGAAAATTCGTGTTTCAATCTCATATCGATAAAAAACAAGGCCCGTCGCTCCTTCCGATACTGAAAAGCGAACAATTCGCAAAACCGATAACGTCAAAACTTCACCAAGCCGTCAAGCCCGGAAGAAATCGGCATTGATCCTGCAGGGGAAACTGTCAGCTTCCCCGGACGGCCAAACATTCCATCCGTGAAGGCATCACGACACGCGCGGCGGTTTTTTTTCCTTTTCGCTCTTTACTTTCTTAGCCCAACGATTCGCGCCCAGGATATGGATCTCGTCGTCGTTAACGGAAACATCTACACGCTAAACGGGAAGCAACCGCACGCGAAAGCGTTCGCCGTCAGAGATCAGAGGATCGCGTTTGTCGGCTCAACTGCAGATGTTGAAAAGCTCAAGAGTGCCAACACGCGCGTGATCGACCTTGATGGCAAGACGGTTGTTCCGGGCTTAACCGATTCGCATTGCCACATTTTCGGAATCGGTGAGCGCGAGATGCGGCTGAACCTTGAAGGGACAAACTCGCTTCAAGATTTTCTGGCGAAAGTTAAGGAGCGAGTTTCTCACACCGAAAAAGGCAAATGGATCACGGGCCGGGGTTGGATCGAAACGTTTTGGAAACCAGCTGAGTTTCCATCGCGACAAGCCCTCGACAAAGTCGCGCCGGACAATCCGATTTTTCTCACACGCGCTGATGGGCATGCATCAGTTGTCAATAGCGCCGCCTTGAAAATTGCAAAGATCGACAAGACCACGCCGAATCCTTTCGGCGGGCAAATTTCTAAAACGAACAGCGAACCCAACGGAATGTTGCTCGATAACGCGCAAGATCTCGTCGCGAAACATGTTCCGAAAGCGACTGAAACTGAGCGCGAGCAGGCGCTATTGCTCGGCATCAATCGCGAGATCGGGCTCGGCTGGTGCGAAATTCAAAATGCCGGCAGCGACAAGGACGACATCAATCTGATCAAGAAAGCGTTCGCCGATGGGAAAATTAAAATCCGATTTATCAATGCCGTTTATGGTCCCGGCGACGATGCACAAAACTTCCTGGCTACCGGGCCAACAGTTAACGCGTTCAATCACCATTTCACGCAGCGCACGATCAAAATCATCTTCGATGGCGCGCTCGGTTCGCGCGGCGCTGCCTTGTTGAAGCCGTATAATGATGCGCCTGACACGTCCGGTTTTCTCACCGAGAAGCCCGAGGAGTTGCCTCCGCTGTTCGAAGAAGCGCTGCGCCGCGGCATTCAGATCGAAACGCACGCCATCGGCGATCGCGCCAATCGCACCATTCTCGATCTTTACGAAGCGGCATTCAAAGCTGTGCCGCCCGAGGACCGAAAAATTCGCGAGCCGCGCTGGCGCGTCGAACACGCACAGATTGTGGAGCCGGTTGACATCCCGAGGTTCGCAAAGCTCGGCGTGATTCCGTCGATGCAACCATCGCACGCGATTAGCGATTTGTTTTTCGCGCCCGCTCGACTCGGAATGAATCGGCTCGCCAGCGCTTACCCGTGGCAAAGTTTTCTCAAGTCGGGCTGCATCATCGCGGGCGGCTCGGATGCGCCGGTCGAGCGTGGCGAGCCAATGATTGAGTTTTACGCCGCCGTCGCCCGCAAAAGCATCAAAGGCGAGTCGAGCGAAGGCTGGCATCCGGAACAAGCGGTCTCGCGCGAACAAGCATTGAAAATGTTCACGATCTGGCCGGCATACGCCGCGTTCGAAGAAAACGACAAGGGCTCAATCGAAGTCGGCAAACTCGCCGATTTCACTGTGCTCTCGCAAGACATCATGAGAATTCCAGAGCCCGAAATTCTCAAGACAGACGCCGTGATGACGGTGATCGGCGGCGAAATTGTTTACGATGCGCGTCAATAAACTTCTGTCATTTCGAGCGAAGTCGAGGCATCTCTAGAACAGAGACCTGATCGCGTCGTTCGAAAATTGAACGGACTGACTTTTCTCTTCGTCTTACTCGCATCGTGCGCTGGATGATTAACTTCCTGTTTAGCGTCACTTCGCTTTCACCGCTACTGGCCGACCCAACACCGCTCCTTTCGAACGAACAAACGCCTGGGCGGAAGTTAAACGAAGAAAGCGCGTGGTCCCCCGATGGGAAACAGATCGCGTTCGATTCGAAGCGCGATGACAAGACCAGCATCTTCGTTCTCGATCTTGCCACGCATGAGCTCAAACGCCTGACGAACTCCGGTGCAAATGACATCACGCCAGCGTGGTCGCCCGACGGAAAAAAGATCGCGTTCGTCTCCGATCGCACTGGTCACAATGAAATCTTTATTATCAATGCCGATGGCAGCGACACGAAACGGCTGACGCACGATGACTCCGACGCCATTCATCCGGATTGGTCGCCTGACGGCAAACGCATGATCTACTGTTCAGCGCGCGACAATCTCGACCAATCAACCGCCGTCGAAGGCAAACTTTACGAAATCTACGTTGTCGATCTAACGGGCAGCTCTCCACAAAAGCTCACCAAGACCGGGGCATTAACACCTATCCGAGTTATTCACGTGACGGGCGGCAAATCTTATTTCGGAAGGTGCTCGGCGAACGCAATTCTGAGGTGTTTGTAATGAATGCGGATGGCTCATCCATGCGCAATATCACAAACAATCCCGCGTTCGACGCCTGGCCCCGCTGGTCGCCTGATGGAAAAAAGATTGTCTTCGGATCCAATCGTGGAGGAACCGATTACGAGATTTACGTCATGAAGGCCGACGGCAGCGGCGTTGCACGGTTAACCGAGCTCCATGGCCGCAACACGTCCCCGAAATGGTCGCCGGACGGAAAGAAGATTTCGTTCGATCACGCCGCGCAAGGCGAGTGCGACATCTTCACAATTGACGCGCCGCAGAACTAAAGATCGGTATTAAGAAAGTCATTCCGGGCGAACCACGCTTTCTTTAACCCGCCAAGGCGAAATTTTTCCAATGAAATCGCGGGTCGCCCCGGGAATATCTTTCGCTTTCGATACGCCGCTTTCGATCAGTCCTCCTGCAGTGCTTTCCCAGACCTTCTTCGCAACCAATGCGCCGTTTTCCCGCACGATCCGGCCCAGGTGGTGAACTGCCGCAGCGGTGGCAGATTTGCGGATCAATTCCGCCGGACAACGTGATGTCAGTTCGCAGTAGCGACGTGCGACTTCTCCGACCCGCAGCGTGAGGAACGCATTTGCAGCCCCGTTAGAAACACATCTCACGAGGAGAGCTGAGATGCCGCCCATGCCCGGGATGCCACTTTTGAGTGCCGGCACGATGGAGACCGCAAGCGGCGCGACCATTTCGCCGAGGTCGAGCGATTCGAGCCTACTCGCAACGAATGCCGTGCCAGCAACGTTCGCATATAGCCTCGCCAGCTCGCGAGGAGAGGGACGCTGGACGTAAATTCGGGCGATTCGTCCGACCATTTGAATTTGAGTGAACAGAACGACGAGCCCGTCGAGCCGGCCGTTTTGCATCAGCGCCGTGCTAAGGAATACCATACTTGCTGTGCTGCGGACGACTAAGTCCGCCTCAGCCGATAAATTTCTGAGCGCATCCTCTATCTCCTCGACTGTGGCGATAGGCTTGCCTCGCGTCCGCGGATTTGCGGCGAGCCTGACGCGAAGAGCCTGCAGATAAGCGTCGTAATTCGGACCCGAATCTTCCTCCGGCGGGACGAGCGCAGCAGGAAGCTTTGCGTATGCAACGGCGCAATAGAGCGCGAAAAAGCCGGCTGCAAGGCACACACTCCAGAATACGATCGCACCAGCAATCGGATGGATTCGCTCAGCCAGCGATATCAGACTGGTGAAACCTGCTACGATCAGCGAGAGCAGGCACACTGTTGCTACGACGGCGACAACGAGGATGATTTTCCTCGCGCCAGAGTTCGGGGCTGCAGTGGTCTTCACGATTGGTTGCAGTTACTGTGCACCCCAAGACGGCGGGCTTCAATAGTCTGCCCGCAATGACAAAATCTAATCACGAGTACAAATACTCGTCGTGATATTCGCGTTGCGGCGCGAACTGCACGTTCTCGTTGCCGGTCTCGGGATACTCGAAGATTTTTCCTTCGTAATTGCGAATTACGATTTTCTCATTGTCGTGATACAAAATGTAACCCGGATTAATCGGCACTTTGCCGCCGCCACCGGGCGCGTCGATGACGAATTGAGGGACCGCGTAACCGGTCGTGTGACCGCGCAATCCTTCGATGATCTCGATTCCTTTGGCGACCGACGTACGCAGATGTGATGATCCGTTGATCAGGTCGCACTGATAGATGTAATAGGGGCGCACGCGGCACATCAGCAGCTTGTGTACGAGCGTTTTCATCGTTTCGAGATCGTCGTTCACGCCGGCGAGCAACACACTTTGATTCCCGAGCGGTATGCCGGCGTTCGCGAGTCGCTCGAGCGCTTCTTTTACTTCAATCGTCAGTTCGCGCGGATGATTCACGTGCACGCTCATCCAAAGCGGATGATGTTTCGCCAGAATCGCGCAAAGCTCGGGCGTGATGCGCTGTGGCAGGAAAATCGGAACGCGCGTGCCGATGCGAAGAAATTCAATGTGCTTTATCGCGCGCAGCCGACTGAGCAACTTGTCGAGCTTATCGTCGCTGAAAATAAGTGCGTCGCCGCCGCTTAGCAGCACGTCGCGCACTTCGCTGTGTTGCTCAAGATACCGGAACGCTTCCTCGAAATCCGTATGTAATTCCTGTTCACCCACACCACTTACCACGCGACTGCGGGTGCAATATCGGCAGTAGCTCGCGCAACGATCCGTCACCAAAAATAGCACGCGGTCTGGATACCGATGTACAAGCCCGGGAACCGGCATGTGCGAATCTTCGCCGCACGGGTCGGCCATGTCGTACGGCGATGTCCACGTCTCTTCGATCCGCGGAATCATCTGTCGCCGAATCGGATCATCGGGATTATCGCGCGGGATCAGATTGAAAAAATGCGGG
>JBKOXU010000192.1:0-11224 GCA_046725095.1 Verrucomicrobiota bacterium | reverse complement strand
CAGGTAGAGAAAATCACCTCCGAAGGCGAGCGCATCGTGGTTTTGGATCACGATGTCGATCTCTATTTCGGCGGTTCAATGCCGTTGCCGCCTTACATCGGACGCGACAGCGAAGCTGAAGATGCAACGCGTTATCAAACTATTTTCGCCCAGGCACCCGGTGCGCTCGCAGCGCCAACTGCCGGTCTCCACTTTACCGCGGAGACTTTGAGCGAGATTCCGCACACTTTCGTGACGTTGCATGTGGGGACTGGAACATTCCTGCCCGTGCGCTCAGAGAACATTGCCGAGCATCGCATGCATGCCGAGCATTTTTCTATTTCCCCTTCTTCCGCAGCCAGGATCAACGACGCCAGGCGAATCGCCGCTGTTGGCACAACGGTCGTGCGCGTGTTGGAATCGGCGGAGCGCGGAAACAGAAAACTCATCGCGCAAACAGGCTCCACAGACATTTTCATTTATCCTCCATACCGGTTTCAAGCCGTCGATCTTCTGCTGACGAATTTCCATTTGCCGCGCTCAACTTTGCTCATGCTCGTAAGCGCATTTGCCGGCCGCGAGTTTCTACGTCGGGCCTATCAGGAAGCAATTCGCGAACACTATCGATTCTATAGCTATGGCGATTGCATGTTGATTCTGTAGCTCTTCCGGTTCCTCTGGAAGCTTCTTCTACGAAAAGACAAAAAAAGCAGAAGCAGAGGAAGAGGAAGATTGCGAGGTCGCAGATTGTGCTATTTTGCCGCTCAAATGCCGAATCAACCCAAAGGCGAACTGGTTATCCAAACGATTGCCATGCCCAAGGACACGAACCCAAATGGCGACATTTTTGGCGGATGGTTGACATCTCAAATGGATTTGGGCAGCGGCATTCTTGCGGCGAAAACTGCGCAAGCACGAGTCGTTACCGTGGCGATGGAAGGAATGTCATTTCTCCAACCGGTGCGGGTAGGGGACACGGTCAGATGTTATGCGCGGGTGGAGAAAATCGGGCGGACCTCGATGACCATTCCGGTGGAGGTATGGGTAACGAGGTATATGACTGGCGAGCAGCTTCGCGTCACGCACGGCGTCTTTACTCTCGTCGCTGTCGATGAGTCGGGGAAACCAATTCCAGTAAAACGCGGGAGTGCGTAAGAATGACGAAACCCGAATGACGAATGGCGAAGGAATGACGAAATCAGAACTGGGGCCTTTTGGAGTGCGGGGACACGTCGCCGCTTTCAAAGCGCGGACATGTCCGCGCACTCCAAATTTCGGCGACGAAGGAACGATGGAATGCGGTTTCATTCGCCATTCGAGCTTTGGCATTATTTCGAGCTTCGTCATTCGTCATTCGTAATTTTTTCGATGACGCAGTTCGCTTATCTTTTCGAACGATTCCCATCATTTGGTCAGACGTTCTGTTATCGGGAGGTTGCCGAGCTTGCTCAACAGGGAATCACTCCGCCCATTTTTTCAATCCGTAAGCCAAAGGACGAACCGCCGCAGGATTGGGACGAACATATTGTCGAAAGCGTGCATTATCTCCCTGAGGAGGAGCATTTGTTGCACGACGTCCGGCGAGCTTCCAAGAAGGGAGAGCTGGCGGGCGAAGTTATCGCTGCTCTCGATGAGTGGGGCAGGCGCAGCGATTTTCTTCGTCTTTATCAAGCGGCTTATGTTGGCCTACGTCTGCAAAACATTGGAATTCGTCACGTGCACGCACACTTCGCCGGAATGGCTGCGCGCACCGCTTTTTGGATCGGCAGATTTTTTCCGATCAGTTTCAGCTTTACTGCACATGCCAACGACATTTTCGCGCCGCGAGATTTTCAAATCGGTCTGGACAAGCTAGTTGATGGAGCGCGTTTAATCGTTACGGAAACCGATTACGCAGAAAGATTTTTGCGTGAGCGTTTCTCAGATAGCGCGAATCGAATTCATCGAATCTATAACGGCCTGGACCTGACCCCGTTCAAACGCGCGGATTTTTCGTCCACTCCGCCGTTAATCGTCTCGGTTGGCCGTTTGATCGCGAAAAAAGGTTTTGTCGATTTGCTTCACGCCTGCCAGCTGCTTATAGAGCGTAAAAAATCATTTCAATGCGAGATCATTGGCGAAGGCCCGCTCGAGCAAGAACTGCGCGAAATGATCGCGCAGCTTGATCTCCAAGACTGCGTCGAGCTGCCAGGCGCAAAGCCGCAACACGAAATAAGGGAGCATTTGGCCGCGGCCACCGCTTTTGTGTTGCCAAGCGTAATCGATCACGATGGCGGCATGGATAATCTTCCCACCGTGATCATGGAAGCGATGGCGGCAGGGCTGCCGGTTGTCTCGACATCGATCGGCGGGATTCCTGAAATGGTAATCCAAAACGAAACCGGATTTCTTGTTCCGCCTGGCGATGTCGCTGCGCTGGCGGGTGCAATCGAGAAGGTAATTAACGATCGTTCGTTAGCGCGAAAACTTGGTCAGGCTGGGTACGAGCGAGCTCGAAGGTTTTTTTCGATCGACAAAAATGTCCGCGAGTTGCGCGCGTTGCTCCCAGCCAGCTGACACAGCCGCCGCTACAACAGATCGCGAATGCAATTAACCGCACGCAGATAAACATCGTGCGGTCCGCCGCGCATCAGCTCTTCGCTCATCAGACTCACCGGGTCATTCTTTCCGGCGGGCATTAACTGCGGGACGTGCTTCTCGCCCGTTTTTCGGCGTGAAACTTCCAGGAGATCGCCGCACTCGGCGTGGGTCACGAGAAACTCCACCTCGGACGTTTCCAGAGCGATTGCGCGAATAGGTTCTCCTGATCGTTCGCGCAGTTCGATGTCGATCTTTCGATCCGCTGGCCCGATGAATTGTAGCCTGTTCGCCGTCGTTTTTTCCGCGCGCCAATTTAGTTGCGCGCCGAGCCAGCCGGCAAAAAGGACGGCGGTCGACCGGAATCCCGGAGCGAAATCAATTCGCCCTTTCCTAATTTTGGCAAAATGATGATGCGAAGCCGGATGATCGAAGAATTGGGCGAGTGCAAAGCGAATCTTATCCAGCCGCGTCCAATTCAAATCGCAAAGCACGATCCGCTGCCTGGCTTCGTGCTGGGCAGTCTCTAACAAATGCAGTTGCGCGCGAAAATCCTTCCATCCCTGGCTGTCGTAGATGACGCGGTCAACCCAAGCCCAAAGTTGTGGATCCATCGGCTCCGAGAACTCCTCCTGCCACCAGAGGTAGAACGGCAAGTCGGAATCTAAGTGCGAAAAAACAATGCTCGGTAGCAAAGTCGTACACGGCCCCTGGAGCAGAAATGATATCTGTTCGGAGCAAACTTGCTTGCTGCCGGCGCGGCTGACATGACAATGCGCGCTGATCCAGGCTTCCACGCGATTTTCTTTCGCTTTGCAATCAGCTCCGATAACAATGGCGCGGCAGGCATGGTTTTCGGCAATTTTCGCGATGAGCTGCGTGTTCTTTTCCAGTGAACCGGATTCTTCGCTGTAAACGGCGAGGTTTACCAGAGAGGCGCGCGTCATTGCGCCTTCGCTCTGCTCCCAAAGTTTCTTCAGTTCCCGGTCGATCTTGCCCAGTTCGACAGAAGCTCCGAGCGAATAAGTTTCGACCACAGGCATATTACAAAGGGCGGTTAACCTGAGAGAAGACAAAGGTTCTTCCATTAGAGCGCATCGCACACTGTAATCGAGAGGTCGCTTGCTGCGCTCGCGATGACAACGCGATCATGGGCAAGACGCGCGATAAGTTCATAATCTTCTCCATACCCGGCCATCACGCGCCAGCAAATCATCGGCTTCTTCCGGGCCCCACGATCCGGCGGGATAAAAAAACAAACCTGGTGCATCTTTTTTTGCGTGCCACGCCTCCTCGATAGGATCGATGAAGGCCCAGGCTTCCTCGACTTCGTCGCGACGCGCAAACAGTGTGGCGTCGCCACTCATCGCATCGAGCAGCAGCCGTTCGTATGCTTCCGGGCTGGCTTTGCCAAAGGATGTTCCGTAATGAAAATCCATTTTGACCGGCTCGATGCGAAAACTCGCGCCCGGAACCTTTGCCTGAATCCGCAATGAAATCCCTTCGTCGGGCTGAATCCTGATGACAAGCACGTTTTGGTCGCTCAGGCCTCTGTTGAAGAGAACGGCTGGAGCTTTTTTGAAATGGATGGAAATCTCCGTAGCCGATTTCGGAAGGCGTTTCCCGACACGCATGTAGATCGGCACATCGGCCCAGCGCCAGTTGTCGATGAAAAGGCGCAATGCGACAAACGTTTCCGTTTGCGAATCCGGTTTCACGTTTTGCTCCTGGCGATAACCTACCACCGGGTCGCCGTGGATCGCGCCTTCGGTGTACTGCCCGCGCACGACGCTCGCGGCTACTTCATTGCGTGGCAATCGGCGGAGCGATCGCACCACTTTCACTTTTTCATCGCGGATACTGTCAGCGCTTAAATCCGTGGGCGGCTCCATCGCAACGAGACAAAGGAGTTGGAGCAGGTGATTTTGCACCATGTCGCGCAAAGCGCCCGTTCGTTCGTAGAAGCCAGCGCGCGACTCAACTCCGAGCGTTTCCGCAGCCGTGATTTGCACCTGGTCGATGTAGTGTGTGTTCCAAAGGGGCGCGAAAATCGCGTTCGCAAATCGCAAGACCAGAATGTTCTGCGCGGTTTCCTTTCCGAGGAAATGATCAATCCGATAAGTCTGCTCTTCGGTGAAGGAATTGCGGACAATGCGATTGAGTTCCCGCGCCGAAGCGAGATCGCTGCCGAACGGTTTTTCGACGATGACGCGCGCCCAGCTTCCCTTGCAGGTCTCGTTTAAACCCGCGGCTTTCAGGTGCTTCAGAATCGGCTCAAATTGGTCGGGAGCCGCTGCAAAATAAAAGAGCCGGTTGCCGCGCGTACCGTGTTCCTTGTCGATTTCGTCGAGACGCTTAACTAACTTTTTGTAACCGGACTCGTCTTCGAATTCGCTTTGATGATAGTAGATCGATTGCGCAAAAGTTTTCCACATCTCATCGCGCACCGGCTGGCGCGAAAACTCTTGGGTGGCTTCTTCGAGCTCGCTCCTGAATTGGTCGTCACTTTTCTCTCTCCGCGCGAAGCCGACGATCGCCACGGCGGGCGGCAGGTCGCCATCGGCAGCAAGGTTGTAAAGCGCTGGGATGAGTTTGCGTTGGGTGAGATCCCCTGTCGCGCCGAAAATCACAATACTGCATGGCTGGGGCACGCCGCGGGGCGACAAACCTTCACGTAATGGATTCGGTGCGGGTTGATCGGCTGCTCGATTCATGGCCGAAGCAAACTACGCAGTTTTTGATGGTCGGTAGAGCGAATTTTCTTTAGCGGCCTATGACCGTTGGTCTAACGAATGCGGGCGTTCAAAGAGCGCCACTACATCCACGGCAACGGAAATCTTCTCGTCAAATCGAGGACTTTCCGGTGGACTCTCTCCAGCGCGTCGGCATCGGTACGATTGCCTAGTGCTTCGGCGATCAGGTCCGCAATCTCCAGCATCTCTTCCTCTTTCATACCGCGCGTCGTGACCGCTGGAGTGCCAACGCGGATGCCGCCCGGCTTGAAAATCGGATAAGTGTCGAACGGGATCGCATTTTTGTTTACGGTAATCCCGGCGCGATCAAGTATCTCCTGCGCTTCCTTCCCGTTAATTTCCTTTGGGCGAAGATCGACTAGCATGAGATGATTATCCGTGCCCCCGGAAACAATTCGATAGCCGTGCTTGGCTAATCCAGCCGCAAGTGCTTTGGCGTTGATGACGACTTGCCGCTGGTATTCGCGAAATTGAGGCTGAAGCGCTTCGTGAAAACAAACCGCTTTCGCCGCGATCACGTGCATGAGCGGGCCGCCCTGCACGCCGGGAAAGAGCGTCGAGTCGATTTGTTTTGCGAATCTCTCTTCGCACAGCACGATGCCGCCCCGGGGGCCACGCAAACTTTTATGTGTCGTAGTTGTTACAAATTGGGCGTGCGGAATCGGGCTCGGATGCTGACCGCCTGCAACCAGACCGGCGATGTGTGCCATATCGATGAAGAGAATCGCGCCAACCGAATCGGCAATTTGCCGCAGCCGCGGAAAATCAATCATCCGCGGATAGGCGGATGCACCCGCGGTGATCATAACCGGTCGCACTTCCTCAGCCTGTTTTTGCAGTGCGTCGT
Organism: Verrucomicrobiota bacterium; assembly: GCA_046725095.1. Classification (GTDB taxonomy): domain Bacteria; phylum Verrucomicrobiota; class Verrucomicrobiia; order Chthoniobacterales; family UBA10450; genus Udaeobacter. Next base: position 5,068 of record JBKOXU010000192.1, on the reverse strand, counting down.
AATCGATTTGCTCCGTCTTTTCGCCGACGCCGTAGTGGGTAACTTGATAAAGTTTACCGGAAAAATTTGCCGGATGCCCGTGGGTGAGATGACCCCCGTGCGCGAGATTCATGGTTAGAATTTTTTCGCCCGGCTTAATGGCGGCGAAATAGACCGCCATGTTTGCCTGGGCGCCGCTGTGTGGCTGCACGTTCACGTGCTCTGCGCCAAACAATCGCTTTGCACGATCAATCGCTAGTTGCTCGGCAACGTCCACGTTCTCGCAGCCGCCATACCAGCGTTTTCGCGGGTAGCCTTCGGCGTACTTGTTTGTCAGCACGCTGCCCTGCGCTTCCATGACCGCGCGACTGGTGAAATTCTCCGACGCAATCAGTTCGATGTTTTCCCGTTGCCGCTTTTCTTCTGCAGCGATCGCATCGAAAATTTCAGGATCGACTCTGCGCAGAGCATCGCCGTAACGAGGCGAAGACGTCGAACCAACCGATCCAGTCTCAATGCGAGGAGGAAGGTCACTCATTGAATAAGAAGATATCTCGTGCCGACCCGTCGCACCAGGCCGCACGAGTTCGCCTTGTTCTACGAAGGCAAGCACGCTGGGCAAGGCGTTTTTTATGGTCCGCGCACAAAGCTCATAAACGTCGCGGCCAAGACCGATCGGGTCCGGAACATCACGCCAAACGGTCGTACCCGGCTCTTCAAATTCACGGAGCAGGAATGATTTTTCAGCGCCCTGTGGAAAGAGCATGTGGATGGTTTCTAGATGCGCGCCGGTCATGGCAAAGACGTGGGTGGCGCGATCGATTAGGGCGGCGGTAAGTGGCTGGCTGCGCAACCCGCTAATGTCGACGCCTTGCTCCTCGCAGACTTGTACTGCATAAAGACTCGGCGGCTGCCCGCGCACCGCATGGACGCCAGCTGAGGCCACTTCGATGTCTCTCCGATTTCCGAGCAAACGGCGAAAAAACCCTTCCGCAATCGGGCTGCGACAAATGTTACCTGTGCAGACAAAGAGAACGTTTTTCACGATTCAGGCGGCGCGAACGAGCGCGATTTCAAAACCTAGAATTGAACCTGCCTAAGTCAATTTGGCGCATTGGAAGCCGTGGCTTCTATCCTTAAGGCAATCGCAGCTGAAACTCGTGCGTCGGGTCTGATAATTGGCGCTTCTCGACGCCGGCGATTGTCGCTATTATTAGACCGTGTGCGCGCGATACTTCGTTCTTCGCCACCTGCTAATCGCATCGCGATTGACTACGGCTTTCCGCGATGACTATTGAAACTCTGCGCCAGGTCCCGCTGTTTGAATCGCTCGACGATGCGACTGCCGGGGAGTTGTGCCGATTGATCGAAACACTCGATTGCCCAGCGAACAAAGTTTTGTTCCACGCCGGTGACGTTGGTGACGCCATGTATCTGATTGAGAGGGGGAAAGTCCGGATTTGCGTGCAAGCCAAGGATGGATACGAGCTGACGCTGGCGCACCTGGGCCGCGGCGATTTCTTTGGCGAAATGGCTTTGCTCGATGGGGAGCGCCGCTCTGCCGACGCGGTGGTGGCTGAGGACGCAAGGCTGGCTCTGCTCTCGCGCGAGCATTTTCTGTCTTTTATGCGCAGCAGTCCCGATGTTGCGCTGGAAATGCTTACCGCGCTTGCCAACCGGCTCCGGCACACGGATGAGCTTTTGCGTCATAGCGCCACCCGCAATGTCAATGTGGAGGCGGCGGCGCAGCTGACACTCGCAGACCGTGCCGCGGACATTATCGCGGAGTTTGGCGGCAGTTGGAAATTCATCTTCGCCGCAGTGCTCTTTTTCAACACGTGGGTACTGATAAACACCTGGCTGCTCGCCGACAGGGCCTTTGATGTTTATCCGTTCTTGCTGCTCAGTACTGGAATTAACATGCTGGCTGTCCTGCAAGCACCGATCATTTTGATGTCGCAGAACCGGCAGTCTCACAAGGACCGGCTTCGCGCCGAAATCGATTATCAAATAAACTTGAAGAACGAACTTGCGTTGAACGAAATTATTGAACGCTTAAAATCTCTCGAGCGCGAATATCCGCGGCTGACATCGCAGAAACAACCCGAATAGCTCCGCGCGCTAGCCTTCCGTGCGGAGCCGTGTTTACAGTGGGGAAATGCGTTTGCGATGGAAACGAGTCAGGTACCGTCTCGAGTGGATCGGGCTTCTCCTCGCGGCAAGGCTAATCCCACTGTTGTCCCGGAAAAGCTGCTTTCATTTGGCGCAAATGCTGGGAGCGCTCATGTCGGTTCTTGACCGAGATGGATACAGCGTCGCTCTGAAAAATCTCGAAGTGTCGTTTGGCAACGAATTGTCACAGCACGACCGGCGCAAAATCACCCGCGAGTCGTTTCAGCATTTCGCCCGGACCATGGTCGACTTTTTGTGGAGTCCAAACCTTACGCGGGAAACTTTTTCTCGCTATATCGAGTTGCAGAATTTCAAGGAAACCGCGCACGAGACGGGAAATAAGCACGGATTAATCGTGGCGTGCTGTCATTATAGTAATTTTGAATGGCTCAGCCTGGCTTGTGGTTTTGCCGGTCTTACCAGCACAATTATTGCACAAGAATTCAGGAACTCCCTGCTTAGTCCGATCTTCAAAGCGATCCGGGAGCAGGCAGGGCATGAACTGATCGCGCGGAAGCGTGGCATCGTACGTCTCTACAAAGTCTTGCGGCGAGGAGGAACTACCGCGCTGCTGGTCGATCTTACCGTGCGGCCAAGGCAGGGGGTCGTGATCGATTGTTTTGGATTAAAAAAAAGCGTGACTTCCGCGCACGCCTGGCTGCACGACCGGACTGGCGCACCAATTATTCCCGCGCACTGCGAGCCGCTGCCGGACGGGCGCTATCGGGTGATCTTCCACCCGAAGATCGACCAGACGGCCGAAATGACGCATCAAGAGATCGCGCAAGCATGCTGGAATTCGTTCGAGCCTTACGTACGAAAGAACCCGGCTCCATGGCTCTGGATGTACAAACATTGGCGTTATCGTCCCGCAGATGTCGACCGGCCATATCCTTTTTACGTGCGCGTTTCGCGGGCCTTCGAAAAGAGCATTCAGCGAGACCAAGACAGTTCTTCTGGAGGCACAAGCGGGAGTCGCACCTATGAGGATGCGGCGCGGAAAACGCTCAGCGATCAGCCTAACCACCGTGCGATTGCAAATTCAGGGAAAAGCCATGTGTCCTAGGCTTTCGCTTAAAGTCATGTTTACAGTGGGAAATGCGTTCGCGATGGAAACGACTCCGGTACCGGCTTGAATGGCTTGGGCTTCTTTTGGCGGCAAAGCTAATCCCATTGGTTTCGCGGAAGACATGCCTTCATCTCGCGCAAACGCTCGGAACGCTCATGTCGATCTTTGATCGGCATGGTCAGAAAGTTGCGCTGAGCAATCTGGAGGTCGCATTCGGTAATCAACTATCGCCCCGGGAGCGTCGAAAAATTGCCCGGGAATCGTTTCAACATTTCGCACGGACCATGCTCGACCTTCTGTGGAGCCCGCGCCTAACACGGGAAAATTTCTCTCACTATATGGAGTTGGAGAATTTCGAGGAAACTGCGCGTGGAACCGGACCGGAACGCAGTTTCATCCTGGCTACGTATCATTACAGCAACTTCGAATGGCTTAGCATGGCCAGCGCCTACTCGGGAAAAACGGGCACGATCCTAGCTCAGAAATTTAAGAACTCGTTGCTCGACCCTATTTTCAAAAAGATGCGTGAGCGATGCGGACATGAGCTTATCCCGCGAGAGCGGGGGCTCATCCGGCTTTATAAAGTGCTCCGCCGAAAGGGAACCACTGCGCTGCTAGTCGATCTCACCGTGCCGCCAACCCAAGGGGCAGTCGCGATTGATTGCTTCGGTCTAAAAACGAGCGTGACGTCTGCGCATGCCTGGTTGCATCAGCGGACCAGCACGCCGATTATTCCCGCCCACTGCGAGCCGCTGCCGGACGGGCGTTACCGGGTGATTTTCCATCCCAAGATCGACAGCACCGCTGGGATGACGCATCAACAAATCGCGCAGGCGTGCTGGGACTCATTTGAGCCTTATGTGCGCAAAAACCCGGCCCCATGGCTCTGGATGTACAAACATTGGCGATACCAACCGGCAAATTCCACGCGATCCTATCCTTTTTACGCAAACCTTTCGCGGCGCTTCGAAGAGATTCTTCTGCGGGATGAAGACAATTCTGTGGAAGGAACCAGCAGTGCCGAAAACGCCTCGTTTGAATAAGGTTGCAGAGACTTCGCCGCGGCGAACCCATGTGATATTGGGTTCGGTGCTCGACGCAAGGCACTGGCATGGCGTCGCACTGGCGCCGGTTGACAAAGTGCCGTCGAGCTTCTCCAGTATGCAACCTATGCGACATGTTTCCCGATTAATTTTGCTGGCTGCTGGCGCCTCGCTGTTACTCCTCACCGGTTGCGAAACAGGACGGGTGGCTGGAGGCGCTTATCATGTGACGGCTTACCGACCGCACGATCCTTCCAAGGTGACAGTGAAACTCTCCACTTCGACGCAAAACCTGTTTGTGATGGAAGGAGATCGTCTGTTAATGGCTGTTCAGGCTAACGTGGGCAAGCCTGGTGCCCCAACCCCGCACGGCCACTTCACGATTTACAGCAAACAAAAAGAGCGCCGCCGGCAGAGCGAGCCGGACCGAGGTTACCCGATGGCTTACTGGTGCGAATTCAAGCCAGCTTATGGATTTCACGAAGGGTTTGTCTGGCCTGTGCCGCATACCCATGGCTGCGTTCGTCTCCATCGGGAAGCGGCTGCTCGACTCTTCGCCTTGACCCGGATCGGCACGTCGGTGGAAATCGCAAGCTCGTTTCCCGAGGACAAGAAATATGGCCACCTAGTTCGCCGGCTCGATCAAAGCCGCGACCCGGACCCGCCGCGCTCGCAATTGATGTCCGCCAGCTGGTTTAAGGATCCTCCAGGTCCACTGTTAGTCGACCAGTAATCCTTATTCTTGGATTTAAGAAATTTTTGACGGGCTCGTTGGCCACTGCAAAGCAGCCGGTGAGTGGTATGT
>JBKOXU010000156.1:0-28967 GCA_046725095.1 Verrucomicrobiota bacterium | reverse complement strand
CTGACGCCAGCGAAGAGCAGCTCGCTACATTGCTTCGCCTGACCGAACGGTATTGCGTCGTTTACCAAACGTTGAGTCATCCTGCCGAGATCAGCGTTTTGCATCGCGTGATATCTCGCTAAAATCTGCGCCTATGCCGTTGTACATGGACATCCACAATCTTGCGGAGGGAACCACGCCCGAAGATGTCGCCAAGGCTCACGCGAAAGACATGGAAACGCAGCGGAAATATGGCGTCGAGTACACCAAGTACTGGGTCAACGAAAAGGCGGGCAAGGTTTTTTGCCTGGCCCACGCCCCAAGTGCCGAAGCAGCAGAGCAAGTCCATCGTGAAGCCCATGGGTTGCTGCCCGACAAGATTATCGAAATTCAGCCTGAGCTCGCAGAAGGTTTTTTAGGCGGTGCCGAGACGAACGCAGCGGGCGCGGTCATTTTTCCCGGAGGGGGAGCGGATGCGCGCGACCCGGGTATTCGAACCGTCCTGTTCACGGATATTGTGGATTCAACTACATTGACTCACTCGCTGGGCGACGAGGCAGCTCTCGCCTTGTTCGGCGTGCACGACAGAGTTGTGCGGGATGCCTTGTCCGCTCTTGGCGGTCGCGAGGTCAAGCATACCGGAGACGGGATCATGGCCTCCTTCGTGTCGGCAGCGAGCGCAGTTCGATGCGCAATTCAGATTCAGCGCGAGTTAGCGAGGCATGAGCAAGCGAACCCCGAGCGGACGCTCAAGGTGCGAGTCGGCGCTGCCGCCGGAGAACCCGTAGAACAGAATAACGACCTCTTTGGATCGACCGTTCAACTAGCCGCCCGGCTCTGTAATCACGCGCAGCCGGAACAAATCCTGGTAACGAGCGCCATTGCCGAACTCTGCATAGGAAAGGGACTTCAGTTCGAAGACGTGGGCAAAGTGGCCCTCAAAGGCTTCGGTTACCCAGTGCGCGCTCATGCCGCCGCTTGGAAGCAGTGACTTAGGTTAACAAATGTTCCCCTAATTCTCGTTAGGCCGCCTACGCCGTGAGTGATACCACGCCAGACAAGAAGCGAGACATGCCATCGTGGCTGCTGCCTGCAGTAGTGATTTTCTCGCCACTTATCATTGTCATCGCGGTCGTCGCACTCGCGCTATATTTCGTCACGAGTGTTTGCCTGCACATTCTCATCTGGACGCTCTGGTGTGTCCGAGGCCGCGATATTTTGTTCGTCTACTCAGATAGCCCCGTTTGGCACGATTACATCGAACAGAGATTACTTCCGCCCATTCGTCACCGAGCTATCGTCCTCAACTGGTCGCAGCGTAAGCGCTGGCATTTTTCGCTGTCGCGTGCAGCCTTTCGCCATTTCGGCGGCTATCGAGAGTTTAATCCACTTGCGGTCGTATTCCGACCTTTGCAGCCCACCAAGAAGTTTCGCTTCTGGAAGCCGTTCCGAGACTTCAAACATGGTCGGCCAGCCATTTGGGCGGCGGTGGGTAGCGAATATTGCGTCGTTCACTACGAGCGCGGCGGAATCGCGCACACGTTTCATATTTTGGTTGCTAAACTCGGGAGGGATGACGCTAAACCGACGTTGGTTTGGCGTGGCGTTGGAGGTCCATTCAAAGATTACACAGTATTTCTGGACGCATTGCGAACTGGGAAGCTGCACGACAGTCTAGATTAGACGCATTGAGAAGCGTGACGGAGCACAGCCAGCTTGGCTGTGGGGCTCGCGGGCATCCTGCCTGCGATTGTCTGCGCGCGATCCGACAGGTAAGATGCCCGTCGGCTCCACAGGCTGGAAGCCTGTGCTCCGTTGCGATTGCGCGACGCCCTCTTTATTGATCCGAGCAATTCTGTAAATTCTGTCGCAATCTCTTATGCAACTCGAAGGAATTGATCACGTAGCTCTCGCCGTGCGCGATGTGGAGCAGGCCGCGAACTGGTACGGGGATGTCCTCGGGTTCGAGCGACGTTATGAAGAGATGTGGGACGGAATTCCCACATTCATAGCTAAAGGAAATACCGCTATCGCGCTGTTTCCCCGGCGCAGCAATGATTCAAAACCTGCCTCGCGCACGGGCAGGGTCGGCATGTTGCATCTCGCTTTTCGCGCCGATCGCAAAAATTTTCTCTCCGCCCAGGAGGAATTGAAGCGCCGCGGCATCGAGTTTGAATTCCAGGATCACGAAATTTCGCATTCCATCTATTTCCGCGACCCCGACGACAACCAGCTCGAGATTACGACCTACGAGGTGACCAATTAGGAATTGCCGGGCTGCCGGACGAACACTGAGCGGACGAACGAGAGGATGTTTAGGAGCCAGTGCCAGCGCAATTCAGTCGCGACATCGCCATCGTGCACCGGCCAGGAGAGCACCGGACCGGGTAACGGCACGCTGGGAAAGCGCTCGGCGAACGGATCCTTCCACATCGTGCCTTGCCGCAGAATATCGACCTGAAGTGCGTACGCTTCCTCGGCGTTCGCTTCGGTCGACGTCCAGTAGATGCAGCGCGCGGTGAAGTTGGTGAAGTGCACGATGTTGGGATGCTCGCGGAAGACGTCGAGAAAGAGATGCCCCATCTCACTGCCGGCGCAGTCGTAGCCGATGGCTGGGCCGCTGCCATCGCGATTCTTAGCCGTCGGCAAACGCCAGCCGCGGACACCACGATAACTCAGTGCCGCGACCCAGGCCATCGCCTGCGGCCAGGTCAGTTGGCCGTCGCGTGAACGCCGGACGGTTTTCGCATAGTTCACGTCTTGCAGCCATGTGATATCGCGCTGCGTATCATAGATCAGACCGAATCCGCGGTCGATGAGCGGCGCCGGCGGAAGACGAAAGATATCCCGTAGATTGAAGCGACTCAGAAGTCGCGACCAGAGCGTGCTTTGATTCGCACCAGGCATTCGTCACCTCGGCCCGCCATTGAAGCGAAGAGCCGCCCGGCGCGCAAGCGCCGAAACTCAAATCAAGAAAACGATCTGGCCGTCATCCGCGATTTACTCGCGAAAGCTGTCGGAGTTGACTGAACTCGCCGTTTGCTGCGCCGCTTTCGTTTGAAAAACGCGATCGTACTGCGCTTTGTTTTCTTTCCATGGGTAACCCTCTGGATCCTTACGAACAGGTCCCCAGTAAAGACGTCCCTGGTAACGCCAGGCGTCGAGCACGATGCCCTGTCCAAAAGGTTGTCCTTTGGCAGTGACCACGACGCCATTGTTCTCGGAAAAAGTCCGAGCGAAGGCTTCTCCCCAGTGGAGCTCGAGGGTTTCGAGCTTCAATGCATCCAACTCGCGCATGATATCTTCTGTCCACTGATAACAGAGGCCTCGCTTTCTCCCGCCGGTGTTGATGAGAATGTTGTTAAGAGCCGGCGGAAAAACGACCCGGTATTCGCGAGCCAGTCGTCGCGATGTTTTGTAGGCACATAGGGCAAGCTTCTCGGCTTCGTCCACGCGGACAGTCGGCGAGAGCATTGCGAGCTTGGTGCGTAACTGCGCCTCCGCACCAATGTCTCCCCGCGGCAGAGTTATTTCGGCTGGCCCGGTCTGCGCCGATTCGACCACGCTGGTGCTCGTAGGCTCCGCGCAATCAGTCAGCAGGAATACAGCCGCCAAACCGATGGCGGTGCGAAGCAGGACGTGAGACAAACTATCAGTGAGCATTCGAGGCGCGATACATTAGCGCAGAGCACCGGCTGTCAACCCCGAATGCTTGCAGGTCAAACGTCACGCCACGCGGCCGCAGCAGTTTTTATATTTCTTTCCGCTGCCACACGGGCATGGCTCGTTGCGGCCGACTTTCGGCATCGAACGCCGAACCGGCAGATCGATTGCTACTTCGCCCTCGCCCTCGCCGTCGCCGCCGACGGCAGCCATTGCGCCAACCGGCTGAAGTTGACGGCCACGGACAGGAGCATTCGCCGTTGGCGCGGTCGGTGCATGTTCGCGCAAGAGAAATTGCGGCAACGTCGCCAGAAAGTTCTCGAACGCCTGCAAATTCGAGGTGCTGCGAAACAGATTGTTTAGCACTTCATTCTTAATGTTCGCCATCAAGTCCACGAACATGTCGTACGCCTCGGTCTTGTACTCGATCAGGGGATCCTTTTGCGCATAGCCGCGCAGATAAACGCCCTCGCGCAATGCGTCCATTGCATAGAGATGCTCCTGCCAGAGGCGATCGATCGCGTTCAGAATAATGTAGCGCTCCAGACTCTTGACCGCGGTCGGTTCCTCGTGACTCGATTTGCGCTCGTAGGCGTCCTTGATCTTTTCGATCAAAAACTTTGTGTTTTCATCGACCGCGCGCGTTTCGAATTGCGCTTTCTCCTTGGTCAGGCCAAGCGGGAAAGTCGTATTTACCCAATGGAGGAGACCGATGTAGTTTGGCTCATCGACATCGAGATATTCCTTCACTTTCGCCGGCACAGCCTCGTCGATGACTTCGTAGATGAGCTTGCGCGGTTCCTCGGAATCGATCGTCTCGTTGCGATAGGTGTAAACGACCTCGCGCTGCATGTTCATCACGTCGTCGAAATCGAGCGTGCGTTTTCGGATTAAATAGTTGCGCTGTTCTACGCGCTTCTGCGCCGTCTCAACCGACTTGTTCAGCCACCGATGCTCGAGCTCTTGGCCTTCCTCGAGTCCGAAGCGCTCCATGATTCGTGTCATCCGATCGGCTGCGCCGAAGTTGCGCATCAGGTCGTCCTCAAAGCTGACATAAAAGCGAGAACTGCCCGGGTCGCCCTGGCGCGCGCAACGCCCGCGTAATTGTCGATCGATCCGGCGCGCTTCGTGACGCTCGGTACCGATCACCATCAAACCGCCCCGCTCCGGAACACCGGACCCAAGTTTAATGTCGGTGCCGCGTCCCGCCATGTTCGTCGAAATCGTGACCGTGCCCGGTTGGCCGGCGCGCTGCACGATCTCTGCTTCTTGCATGTGAAATTTCGCGTTCAAGACGTTGTGCGGAATTTTCTCCCGCTTCAGCATGCGACTAAGCAACTCGGAGGCTTCCACACTCACGGTGCCCACGAGCACCGGCTGCTGCCTGTTGTGGCAGTCTCTGATTTCATTGATGACCGAGTTGTATTTTTCACGCCGCGTTTTGTAGATCCGATCGTTGTAGTCTGTGCGCGCGACTGGCCGGTTTGTCGGAATCATATTGACGTCGAGTTTGTAAATGTCGTGGAACTCGGCCGCTTCCGTTTCGGCCGTGCCGGTCATACCGGCCAGCCTTTGATAGAGGCGGAAGTAATTCTGGATCGTGATCGTTGCCAGCGTTTGCGTTTCGCGGTCGATCTGAACGCCTTCCTTCGCTTCGACCGCCTGATGCAATCCATCGCTCCAGCGCCGCCCCGGCATTTTCCGCCCCGTGAATTCATCGACAATCACCACCTTGTTCTCCTCGATCACGTACTGCACATCCTTCTCGAACAAGCAGTAGGCGCGCAGCAACTGCGAGATGTTGTGAATCCGTTCGGCCTGCGCGTCGCAATGTTGCTGGCGCTCCGCCTTTTTCTTGTCCTTCTCCTCGTCCGGCAGCGCTGGATCGAGATCGATTTCAGTAAACTCGTTAATCAAATCCGGCAGCACAAACGAATCCGGATCGTCTGGGTTAAGGAAGTTGCGGCCCTGCTCCGACAGATCGGCCTCGTTCGATTTTTCGTCGATCGTAAAGAAAAGCTCTTCCTTGAGCGCGAACAGCTCCTCCTTGCGCGTGTCCTGGAAAAACGAAAGCTCCGCTTTATCGATGGCGCGCCGCTTTTCCGGGTCCTCCATCATGCGTAGCAGCTGTTTATTGCGCGGCTGCCCCAGTTTCACTTTGAACATGAGCAAACCACCTGCCTCGACATCACCCTGCTCGAACTTCTCGATCGCTTCGCTGGCAATGCGGTTGCAAAGCATGTTCTGCTTGCGCACCAACTGCTCGATCAGAGGTTTCCACTTGTCGTACTGGTGGGTCGAAATCGTCGCCGGCCCGCTGATGATGAGCGGGGTACGCGCTTCATCGATCAGGATCGAATCGACTTCATCGACAATCGCGTAGTGATAACCGCGCTGGACCTGTTGCTCGCGCGTCGTGGCCATGCCGTTGTCGCGCAGATAATCGAAGCCGAACTCGCTGTTCGTCCCGTAAGTGATGTCCATCGCGTATTGCTCGCGGCGGACATCCGGCTCTTGATCATGCTGAATGCAGCCAACCGTCAGCCCGACGAAATCGTAGAGTTGCCCCATCCATTCCGCGTCGCGTCGCGCCAGATAATCATTCACCGTCACCAGGTGCGCGCCACGGCCAGTGAGCGCGTTCAGGTAAAGCGGCAAAGTCGCGACTAAAGTTTTGCCTTCGCCGGTTGCCATTTCCGCGATCCGGCCACGATGCAAAACGATTCCGCCAAGCAACTGGACATCGAAGTGCACCATGTCCCAGGTCATTGGCTGATCGCACACCGTGAAGCTACTTTGTCGATCTTTCAGTCTGCGTGCCGCGTTTTTTACCACTGCGAATGCTTCCGGCAAAATCTCATCCAGCTTTCTCCATTGAGCTTCCAAATCCGGAATTTCGGCCAGTTCCGCTTTCCAAGCAGCCGTTTTCGCGCGCAAATCGTCATCGGACAAGTTCTTGAACTGCTCGTCAAACTCGTTGATCCGGCGCACCATCGGCATCAGCCGCTTGAGCTCACGCTGATTCTTCGACCCTAAAATTTTCTTTAAAATCCACGCAACCATTTCGCTGTTAATATCGGCGAGATTCCACCAGTATCAATTAATGGTAGGGACGGATCGCCGAGCGGTCCGGTCTGCTTTCGATCCAACGGCGCGCCCGGCGGTCGCGCCCTACCCTGTTCATTGTGCGAGAGAAGTTTGCGGTTACAATCGCCCCATGAAGAAAATCATCTCTACGAGCGAAGCGCCGGCGGCAATCGGACCTTACTCGCAAGCGGTGGGCAGCGGAAATTTCCTGTTTTGCAGCGGCCAGATTCCGCTCGACCCAAAATCCGGCCAGATCGTTTCTGGTGATATCGCAACGCAGACCCGGCGGGTGCTTGATAATATCGGAGCCGTTTTGAAAGCCGAGGGCCTGACTTTCGAGAACATTGTCAAAACAACAATTTTCCTCACCGATCTCGCCGATTTCCAAACTGTTAACGAAATTTACGGCTCGTATTTCAAGCAACAGCCTCCTGCACGATCAACAGTCCAGGTATCGGCCCTGCCTAAGGGAGCAAAAGTCGAAATCGAAGTCATTGCGGTCGCGGATGAACCTGGTGCCGGAGGACAAACGGTTAGCGACACCTCCGGCTAAGACCGATAATGATGACGCGCAATTGTAGGGCGTCTGTGTCAGACGCCAGATTTACAAACGACGTTTCACAGAATGGAGCCGGCGGGAGCCGAGCGACATGGACGGGCAGGTCGAGAGACCGAGCGAGCGGGAGCGAGCGAGTCAAACGCCCTACAAAATCATGAGCGAAGATCTGCTCACGCTTTTCCGCAACACCGGAGCCCTGCTCGATGGCCATTTCGTTTTGCGCTCCGGCTTGCACAGCCGACAGTATTTCCAATGCGCGATACTTCTTCAGCACACTGACATCGCTGCAAAAGTCTCTGGATGGCTCGCCGATAAACTCCGCAAATTTGATTGCGACGCGGTGATGTCCCCTGCCCTTGGCGGGATTATTGTCGGCCAGGAAGTCGGCCGCGCGTTGGGCAAACGCCACATCTTTGTCGAAAAGGAAGATGGCAAACTTGTTTTGCGACGCGGTTTCCAAATTGCGCCGAATGAAAAATTTGTCGTCGTCGAGGACGTCGTAACCCGCGGTGGCCGCGTTCAGGAAACAATCGACATCGTTCGTGCGCATAGCGGAATTGTTTCCGCAGTCGGCGTGATTCTCGATCGGAGCGGCCAGGCCAAACCGGATTTTGGTTGCCCCTTCGTCAGCTTAATGGAAATGAACGTGGAAACCTTCCCCGCAGACAAGTTGCCGCCCGACCTCGCGAAAATCCCGGCGGTTAAGCCAGGCAGCAAATAGGCGGCGTCGAATTAGGGCAGACAAAAGAGCGTTGCCGCCGACGGGGTTGCGCATAATCTGCTCTAACGCAGCATGAAGATTGGTTTTGCCCAAATTAACCCGACCGTCGGGGATTTGAGCGGCAATTTCGAAAAGATCATCCACGCCTACGAGCGCCTCGCTGCTGCGGACGCGAAATTAGTCTTGACGCCGGAACTGGCCATTACCGGATATCCGCCTCAGGATTTGGTTTTTAAATCGCGTTTTGTCCCGGAGAACCTTGCCGTCCTCGAGCAGCTTCACTCGCGCGTGGGAAACGCGGCCTTGCTGGTCGGTTTCGTTGATCGAAACGAGGGACGCGGCAAGCCGTTTCATAATGCCGCCGCTCTGCTCGAGCGCGGCAAACCAATTCGTAAAGCTCATAAGTCGCTTCTACCGACCTACGACGTTTTCGATGAGGATCGTTATTTCGAGCCGGCAGGCCACTTGGAACCGTTCGAGGTGCATGGCAAAAAAATCGGCGTGACCATCTGCGAAGATATTTGGACAGAACATTACCTCCCGAGACCGTTTTACGATGTCGAACCAGTCCGCGGCCTGATCGAGCAGGGCGCACAGATCATCGTCAATTTGAGCTCGTCACCGTTTACTTTGCACAAGCCCGCGATCCGCTACGAGATGGTCGCAGGTTTGGCGCGCACCTATCGACTGCCCCTCTGCTACTGCAACGTCGCGGGCGGCAACGATCAGCTCGTCTTCGACGGCAATTCCATTGCGGTGAATTCGGCGGGCAACTTGATCGCACAACTGCCCGCATTCGAGGAAGCGGAGGAGGTCGTCGATACGGAATCTAATTCTGTGGTCGAGTTCCACGAGGGCAAAACGCCGGAGCTTCTTTTGGCCGCGCTTTCCCTCGGAGTTCGCGATTACTTCCGGAAATGCAACTTTCATTCTGCGGTGATTGGCCTGAGCGGCGGCGTTGATTCTGCGGTGACAGCGGTCGTCGCAGTCGATGCGCTCGGCGCGGAGAATGTGACCGGGGTTTCGATGCCAAGCCCATACTCATCGCAAGGCAGCATTCAGGACGCTCGCGCGATCGCTCACAATCTCGGTATCAAATTTCTCGAGATCCCGATCACCGACGCGTTCAGAACATTCAAAGCACAGTTCAAAGAAATTTTTAAAGGGCTATCCGAAAACGAGACGGAGGAAAATATGCAACCACGTTTACGCGCGATGACGCTGATGGCGCTTTCAAACAAGTTCGGTCATCTGCTGCTTACGACTGGAAACAAAAGCGAACTCGCCGTCGGTTATTGCACAATTTACGGCGACATGGCGGGCGGACTCGCCGTGATCAGCGATGTGCCGAAAACGATGGTTTACGAGCTGGCGCGCTGGATCAACTCCGATTACTCGGTACGAGGAGCCCATCAGCGTGAGCTCATTCCAAGATCAACCATCGACAAGCCTCCCAGCGCGGAGTTGAAGCCAAATCAAACCGATCAGGATACTCTTCCGCCTTACGAAGTCCTGGATGAGATCCTTCGGCTTTATGTCGAAGAAAACTTGAGCGCGCGCGACATTGTCACCCACGGATTTGACGAGAAAACGGTGCGCTGGGTGCAGCGTCGTGTCGATCTAAACGAGTATAAACGAGAGCAGGCCGCACCGGGACTAAAGGTGACGAGCCGCGCATTTGGCATGGGCCGCCGAATGCCAATCGCGCAAAAGTATATCGACTAAAATTTAATGACGAAGCACGAATGACAAATGACGAAAGAAGCCTGAATGCTCAAATGCCGAAGGCTAAACGGGCACTTCCCGCGTGATTCGCATTAGGTCATGCCTTCGGCATTCGACATTAGTCATTCGTCATTTTCGGAAATTGCCGCCCGGCAGATGAGCCGGATAAATAGAGATGGTGCACCGTGCAGGAATCGAACCTGCAACCCAGTGATTAAGAGTCACTTGCTCTGCCAATTGAGCTAACGGTGCAACTGCTTTCTTCCCAGCAAATGCCGCACAAACGTGCACTTTCGTGCCTACTGGAATCGGCAGCAAATGGGTAGCATGAGGAAATGAGCCGTCAAATGCGCTTGTTGGACGACTCGAAGAGGATGGAGGCTTGTCTGTGACGGTCGTAATCCACTACGAGTTTTGCGAAGGAGAGGTAGAACAGGGAGTCGAAAGCTTGAGCCGAAGTCTCGCCAATTAATCCGGCGTCATCAAACAAGCTAACCTGACCGGACTATTCGGATCAGAATCGAAACAGCGCGGAAACATTAAATTGATCCTTCGGTCGGGCTGAGCCGCGCTCCCATTCCAAACAGGTGGAACGTGGCGCTCATTTGGGCTGACCAGCGCCGGGCGGATTCGGCGTTACTGAATCTCCGGTGGATTGTTCTCTTTGGAGTGTGCGGTGCCTTTAGTCTCATCAGTTTTTTTATCCTTCTCCTTTTGGTGTTCCACGGCTTTAGCAGCACCGAAATAGAAGCCAACGACAATCAGCGTAACATCTTTCAACGCTGTCAATGCTTTGTCGTCCACATTGATCATGGTGGCAGCCGCAAAGCCGAACACGAGAATCAGCGCAATAACGGTGCGAGCTGGCCATGCGTCGCCCTTTAAAAACGTAGGCAGATCGATAAAACGAAGGAGCAAGCCAATGATCACCGCTACTCCGAAGAATCGGATAATCGGAAACCAAACTTCAGATGCCCAAGTTTTTTCCTGAACGTCGCTGGCAGAGACTTCTTTCCTTTTCTTACCCGCCTTTGAATGCTCGTTTGGGCGCGGCGACGATGTGGACGCCTGAGCGGCAGCGGGAGCGCTTGGGCTGCCTGTAACAATCTGCGCTGACGCCAAGCAGATCGGTAAGGAAACAGTAACCATTACGAGGAGCGATGCGACGAGTTTGTTCATAATGATAAATTTGAACCAATCGAAACAATTACAGAATTTGCCTTCATCAGGGAAGCTCTAACTACTCTGCCTGAAATCGGTCGAGGAGAGCAGGTTCGTAAAACGTATGAAAAACGAAACGCCGGCGGACGCTACGACATCGCCTGGCAGCGCTTTTTCCCGGAGGAAAACAGCAACGTGCGTGGTCCGGCGTGTGATTAGTAAGTGCTAGTCCACCCACGTGTCAGCCTTCTGGGCCAAGGATTGGGCGCTTCGCTAGCGCAAGCCGCAATTCTGATGCCTACCCGAAAGAGCGCGACTATTTAACGAAGAGAGTAACGCGGCGCTATCGAACCGTGCGGGCAACAGCCAGTCGTGTAATCGATTAGCGCATTGACTCTCGATCGCCCGCTTCCTAATCTAGCGGAGATTTTTCCCCGATGATCGACGAACGGGCTTTTCTCGCGCAATTGGAGTCCGCCAACACGGACGAGCTTTCGCAAATTTTGCGTCGACCCACCGCCGACGAAGAGCGACTGCTGGAAATTTATTTTGGCGCCGACCGGCTTCAGCGATTGCGCAGTCTTGCCCTTGGCGTGCGACGGCGAGCGGTAGCGAAAGGCAATGTCGTTGTCCTACACGGGATCATGGGAGGAGAACTGACCGTTTTTCCTACGAATGAGCACAGTCAATTCATCTGGCTCAATTTCCCTCGCGTCGCGATCGGCGCAGTCGGTTGGTTGCGCATGACGGGTAAGTTTGAGTCGCAATTCGATGTCCGCGCCACTGGTATTCTCAAGAAGTGGTATTCCGAACAACTTCTCGGCCTCGCGGCGGACGGCTGGAACGTCCAGGCGTTCTGGTACGACTGGCGACAAGATCTCGCCCAGATCGCCGACAGCTTACGCCAGCAAATCGACCGCTGGTTCGGACCCGACGCCATCGTAAATCTCGTGGCCCACTCGATGGGCGGGCTCGTCTCGCGCACGTATATCCTGCGGCATGGGCAGCGTTGGGGAAAAAAAGGCCGGCTCATCATGCTCGGCACGCCGAATCACGGATCGTTCGCAATCCCGCAGGTGATCACCGGTGCCTATGATACGATTCGTAAACTGGCGATCGTCGATCTGACGCACAGTCGTCGCGAGCTGTGCGATATCCTCAACGGTTTCCCAGGCTCGATGCAGATGCTGCCCTCGCCGCTCGTGATGAAGACAATGGAGCGCATGTATGCCGCGGCGCAATGGTCCACCTGGGGCGTGCCGCAGAAGATCCTCGACATCGCGCGCTCCAGTCACGAACGACTTGTCACTGTCGTGGACGGATCGCGCATGTCCTACATCGCCGGCTTCAATCAGGTGACGAAGGTGGACGTGAACAATTGGAATCGCCTCGACCACGCAGATGCCTATACCGATTCACTCGAAGGCGACGGGACGGTGCCGCATGTGCTCGGCTTTCTGCGCGAAGGCAGCACACGAATCCCGACATATTTCGTGGAATGTTCCCACGGCGCGCTGCCAAATCACACCTACGTGATCGAGGGAACCAAACAGATCCTCGCCACCGGGAGATGCGACTTGCCGACTTCGATTCCCAAAGCACGCGGAGCAGCCGCGATCGCCGCCAGTGCCGGTGCACGAAGTGTTCGAGAGCAGGCCGAGGAAGAAGCTTTGCGCGCGCTTAGCCGCCGTGTGCGCGGGCGTTCGCGGGCCGTTGGAGACATCAAGGAAACGCCGCTTTCGCGCGATGAAATCGTCGCGAGCGAAATGCTCGTGCGCAGTTTTCTTGGGAACGCGTCTGTCAGTCCGACGACGGAGATGGCGCCGCCATCAGCGGGCGCTCCACCGCTGGCTCGACCGTCTCCAGCCCCGCGCAAGAGCGAAACGCCAACAGTGGCGATTGCAATCCAGCTCGTACGCGGTCGCATTGAATTCGCCACAGCCGATGCGATTGCCGTTGGGCACTACATTGGTGTCACGCCGCAGTATGCAGAACTTGCGATTGATCGGGCGATCAGCAAAGCACAGAGTGGGGCGAAAGGCGCAGATGGCAAACTGCTGATCACCGATTTGTGTCAGCGCGGGGCGATTGTAGGTGAACTTGGACAAAATTTCATCCTGCCAGATCCGCGCAAACCGGGACGCGTCATTGTTATCGCGGGCATGGGCCAACCTGGCACCTTCCGGGCAGCTGAGCTCGCAATTCTATCGCGCGAATTGGTGTGGACGCTTGGCCGCACTGGTCGCAAGAATCTGGCGTCGGTCTTGATTGGCGCGGGCGCAGGAAATTTGGAGACGCAGGATGCTGTTGACGCCTGGCTGCGCGGCGTACGCCGCGCCTTGCACGACGCGCGGGCAGCTTCTGACCCTCGGCTCCAGCGCATCACGTTCGTTGAGTTTTCGGCCGGCAATTTTGTGCGTATGCATCATTCGCTGGAGAAGGCCGTAGTCACTTTTGGAAAAGACTCCGAGACACCGCTGAAGATCACTTACAGCGCCCCCACTGATGCGGCCTTGCGTGAGGCAAAGCAAGAAGCAGAGAAGGCCGCTGCGAAACGCGCCTCAGAAGAAGAGCGGAGATCCTTCACCGCCCCGACCGGGAGCATAGCTGACGCCGAGCCGATGCGCCTGACCATTCAACTACAGGCCGACACATTTCAGTTTGCCGCATTAACCGCGGAAGCTTCGATCCCCCAACGCGACACGCGGATCGATCCCGCGATCGTGGAAGAATCGAACGACGCACTGCCGGCAGCGGAATCTTTCGCCAAGCAATTGGACCACGGAAATCTACTCGGGCGTCTCCTGCTGCCGCGCGACATGCGTGAAATGATATTGCAGCAGACTGTATCGATCGTTCTTGCGCTCGACGCGACGACCGCGCGTATTCATTGGGAAATGGTGGCGGCTGAAGCCGCCGGCAGTTTGGTCGATTTTACCCCCGAGCGGTTCCTCGGCACGTTCTACGGGCTGACGCGCCAGTTGCGGACCACCTTTGCGGAATTACCCGAGCCGCCGATTTTGACCGAGCGACCCTTACGTGTACTCGTTGTCGCGGATCCGGCGGAGGACGCGCCGTTGCCCGGCGCGCAGGAGGAAGGCGAGGCAGTCGCAGCAATCTTCGATGAATTTGGTCAGCAGCCGGGGCGAAGGGTAGAGGTGGTGCGGCTCTTTGGGCCTGGGCAAGCAACACGCGTTGCTGTTCTCGATCGGCTTATCAACCAACGTTTCGATCTAATGCACTACGCTGGTCACTGCTTCTTCAACAAAGAGAATCCGTCGCTTTCCGGTTGGATTTTCACCGGCAAGAAAGTTTTGAGCGCGAACGAACTGAACCGCATTGATAGCGTTCCGCGCTTCATTTTCTCAAACGCGTGCGAGTCGGGCATCACGCCGGACCGAGCGGACAAGCGGACTGCATTGATGGCGCCGAGTTTTGCGGAATCATTTTTCGCTCGTGGAGTCGCGAATTTTGTCTGCACGGCCTGGCCGGTCGATGATACCGCAGCGCTCGAGTTTGCCCGTCGCTTTTATCGCGGGATTCTCGCTCTGCGTGGCGAGGGCTCGCTCGCCGAATCACTGCACGAAGCGATGCGCGAGGCCCGTCGCGAGATCGCCCGTATTGGCCCCGGCGGCATGCAAACTTGGGGCGCATATCAGCATTATGGCGATCCGAATTTGCGGATCATCCCACGCGGGGCGCAGACGAAAACAGCCGCTCCGCGCGCTAGAAAATCGGCGCGACCGTCACGGCAAAAGCGGCGCCGGCCGCGGAAGAAGTAGCTGTTCTCGATAATAGGTGAGACTCGCCAAGCCAGGTATCAGAATAGCAGTTTGCACCGACGAAGTCCGCTTCGCCGTGATTTGGGGACGGGGCTAGCGACCGGTCTCTAAGCGCCCGTTGTTCTTTTCCTCCGGGAAGAAACGCTTCCAGACCACCTCATAGGCATCCCCGGCTTTGCTTTTCGGATACTTCTCCCGCACAGTTTCCAGTGTAAGCAAAGAGCCGTCCCCAGTGCTGTCGAGCGAGCTCACTGCGCTGGCAATGTCTGCCAGCCATGGAGGCGCAGGTTTTTGTTCAAACCTGTCGGGTGCCGCCTCCCACGTCTGATATAACGGACTGAGATCGACGAGGCGCATCCTATCGAACACATTCCATATTCCGCCAGATAAAATCAGCAATCGTTGGCCATCCGAACTGAACTGTGCAATCCCGATTGAACCACCGAAGACGACAGGCTCGGCCGGCTCTTGCATTCGCGTACCCTTTGCGACTTCGACTCGACCGTAGAGCGATTTCGCCACGAGACGTGTGGCAAAGTCGCCCGGTCCAACGACCATGCGCATGAACTGATCGCGAAACGTCGGCGGCGGGATCGGGGTGACGTTTCCATTAACGAGATTGAGGATTCGGACGCCGCTCCAACTTGTTAGGGTAAGTTGGTTCTCGCCGGGACCGAAGGCGACGCCGTTTGGTTGGAAACCCTCCGATAGTAAAATTGAATCCTGTCCCTGCATAGCCCCCGGTATAAGCTTGAGATCATCCGCGTCGATGAAACTCACCCTTCGCCGTACCGGCGATGCGGAGTCCACAGACACTGCGGCGATGCCGCTGCGGTACTCATATTGGGCTATTGAATCGGCTCGACGTTCCGGGGTGGGCCGCTTGGCAAAAGCAAGCGCTACGATTTTCATCCCGGTGAGTTCCTTCGATCGCTCGATGAGTTCTCGGACAGTGTTTCCCTCGATCTTGAAAAAGAAAATTTCGGCCTCGTTCGAGCCGCGCGCATTGATAAGGACAACTTGGTCTGATTCATTAGACCAAGCAAAGTTCATGCGGGAACCTCGAAGCCGCTGAATTTTCAAGTCCTCGCCCACAGATTCATACGTTCGATTCTGCATCGACCATCGCCAAGTCTGCAATTTGCACGGCTCGGCGCCGCCGCCGGCAGGAGGTGTAGGTCCTACATGCTGAGGCCCGCCTTGCCCAGAGGCTTCCGCGTTTGCAGCCGAAATGAGCGTCGGAGGGATAGTTAACAGCCATTGTCCGTCGGGGCTGAAGGAGGCAAAGCCAGGTTGGACAACCTCGCGCTCAGTCGGTTTCGGCTTTTCAAATAAAGATCGGACAGGTGACAGTTCGCGACCGTTCCAGAACAGCAACTGACCGTCACCCGCCGCAGCGAAAACCTCGTTGTTGCTTCCTGCCGGTGCGAAGGTCGCCGCCAGTAATGTGTCTTGCCGATAGCGCGCCTCCGGAGCGGCGGCCGGACACCAAACGCGCTGTAACAACAAGTCCCGAGCCATCCTCGCTGCTTCGGTATCGTTCCGATTCAGATTCAGAGCAACGGCGAGATTCCGCAGCGCAGTGACGTCCCCTATCGGATTCGTTTCATCAACCAAATCTGCTTTTGCCTTTTCTCTGAAACTCTGACTCTTCTCGACGAGTTGCCGAAAATCCTGCTTCAGGACCTTCCGCTTCTCGTTAATCACATAGCCGAGAGCTGCGATGGCAAGGAGAATGATTACCCCGAAAACAAAGACCGTGACGCCGAAAATTCGTTCCCGCTTGCGCTTCTCGAGAAGGAGCTTTACGCGTTCGCTCTCAGCCTGATGCAGTCTTTCCTGTTCTCGAGCGCGCCGTCGCGCTTCCTCTAACTCTTCGGCTTGGCGCCTTTTGGCTTCCTCGAGTTCCTTCCTGCTGCGCTTAACAAGCTGACGCGCCTCTTGACTTGCGCCAAGAATCTTTGCCGCTGGCGAATTCAAATACTCCTCTGCTTCACGCAGTGCTAATTCGTCCAGCAACTCGTCCGAGCTGCGAGCGGCGTGTTCCTCCAGCCTCGCGCGAATCCGCTCCGCTTCCCGATATCGTGCAAGCCAGACTTCGTTTGACTTTTGTATCGGCTCAATGAAGCGATCGTGGGTGAGCTCGTGAGTTATTGTGCCGGAGCGTTCCTCGCCGCGAATGACATGGGCTTCCTCCAATTCTTTTAACGCGAGGCCAGGAATTCTCCACGTCGCTCCAGGTGCACCGCGAAAAGCAAGTCCCCGTGTTCCGGTGGGTGTAATCAGAGCCGTTCCAAACCAGCGTCGCAATTCACCTTCACCGATCCTGCCCTCGCTGGCGGCGGCGGCTTTCTCAACCGAGCGATCATAATATAGTGCCAAGGCATTATTCACATCGCCGAAGCGTTCGATGTATTCGGGCGTGATTAGGCGTTGTGAATCGGTGCTGGCATCCGGTCCATTCTTCCATTCCATGGGCAAATTTTCCCAGAGCGATTGGCACACCACTTGAAGCTGAACCGGCTCGACGAACTCGCCGTGCGTTTCACGGAATTTGTCGCCTTCTGCTACGCGAATTTCCGAAAGCTCCGCCATCAATTCGTCGGCTGCGGCCGGATCGAAGTGAAGGGCCCATTTCTGGAAAGGTTTCACCACAGCGTTACGAGCCGAGTTGCCGCGCAACCGCTCCAGGTGCATGCGTGGGCGCAATTTTTCCGGCATCAGTTCGGCGAATGGCTCCAGCTGCGCGATATACTCCTCGCGCATGACGAAGACAATCTTCATAGTTGGCAGGTCGTGCAAAGCCTGCACAAGCTGATCGAAAAATGGCCGCCGTTCCTGCCACCGATGGACGTTGGTCGTAAAAAATTCCTCGAACTGATCAAAGATCACGATCAGCGGTGGCGAACCCTCCTCGCCAGCTTCCGGAGAAGTCACAACGAGTCTGAGAAACTCGCTCAGCGTGGTCTTCGCATGATCTTTGATTGTTTGGCCGCTCGGCAGTGTTGCTGTCCAGTACTGAAGGGCATGGTAAACGAAAATGTTTTGCACGCTCTCGGGGGGCACGTCATTTGGCAGTAAGCCATGGACGCGTGCGGACCGCAGAACCTGGTAATGCTGTTCCTCGAGGCGATTAATGACACCTGCCCTCAACAACGAGCTCTTGCCGGCTCCCGATTGCGCGTATACCAAGACGGCCCGGTGTGCGATGATCAGTGAGAGAAGCTCCTCGGTCTCCCGGCTGCGGCCGAAAAAGCGATCGCTGTCCTCTTTCTCAAAAGGCCGTGGACCAACGAAAGGCGAATTGCTCATCCCCGATTGAAAGCTTCCCACCGCACTCGCAGCTCTTCGCAAAACTCCTGACAAGTGCCCCAATAGACTTTTACCTGTGCGGTGCCGAAATACGAATCGAGGTACTTCACCGCCTTGGCCGCTTTCTCCGCCTGGGCGCCCGGTGTATCCGAAGGCTCAAGCTGCACCGCGATATGTGTGTTGCCGCTGTCGCGCAGCTTGTTCGCGAAGAGGCGAAAGAGCACCAGAAAATCCCAGTCCGACAAAGTATAGCCGAGGAAGAGCAGTGCGCCTCCCAGCGCACGATCGACTCGATGCGCGAGCGATTTGTAATCCCGCGAAATGTTGATCAAGAATTCGAAATAATCGTCCTCGGTCACCACAGCCGATTCCGCCCACGGCGTGCACCCGTGAAAGTAATAGACAAGTGGATTCGCTACTGAATACGCAAACTCCGGATCAAAACTCGGTGCTTTCTCAGGGATATGCCGGTTCCAACGGCAGATCGCGAGGTGCGCGTCTCGTTTTTTGTATTCCGTCAGCGCCCGGTACATCCAATCATCGAAATTGCTTGTGAGATAGACTGGGAAGGGAAGATCAGCCAAAACCCGGTGCGGTTCGTTAGGCAACGCCGAGAAGTTCGGCGTAGGAAGGCCTTTGTAGTGCTCGGCGAATGCCTCCTTCGGAGCCATAATGTCATCTGTCGCCGCGACGTATTTCGCCACTCGTTCCAGTTTGCTCTGGTCCTCGAGCGGATAAGCGTATTCAGCGGCGAACTTGAGCGCGATCTGTTCCTTTGAGGGATATTTCAGTTTTGCCCATTCTTCAGGATCGGCACCGGATGGAGGTGCTGTGCATGCACCTGAGCCAATCACCGGCGTGCACTTGTCGTCCCTGATGCGCTTCAACAGCCGATCCCAAGTCTTATCGTCCAGTTCACGGGTCGTCGGTGGGACCGCCGCCTTCGGCGCAGTGGCAGTGGATTCAGCGCTCATTTTTTTGGTTCGAAGTCTACGTTTTAAAGGCCCTCCAGCGCTCCTCCAACTGCGATGAAAACTGCCGGGCTGTGCCCCAGAAGATTTTCATATCCAAGGCACCATAAAATTTTTCGAAATAAGTCTGATGCGCAGCGCGGTTCGGATCGGTTTGGTCAGGAGGTTTCAAGACCACTATGCTACTGAATTGTTGCCGAGCGCGTAAAGTCTGAAAGATGACCCGGAAATTCCAGTCACCCAATCGATAGCCAATGAAGAGAAAGCTGGTAGCGGCGAACGCTTGTTGCACGACGCCTGGGAGAAGATCCGGCTTGGCGGCTATGTTCGCGAGGAATGTCAGGTAGTCGTCCTCCGTCAAAACGAGCGACTCAGAGACATTGAGCGAGCCGTGCAAATGAAAGACGAGCGGATTGGCCGGCGTCGGTTTGTAATCGGGCTCCTTCTCGAAGATCGAATTCACGTGTCGCAGAACGTCCTGCCAGCGGCAGATCTCGCAGCGTGCATCTTTCAATTTCCATTTAAAAGCCTGCAACATGAAGTCGTCATAGTTCGTCGTGACGACGACCGGTAGCGGAAGACCCGCGAGGACGCCGTGCGGTTCACCGTCCGTCCCGAACTTAGGCGGTTGCGAATATTTTGGAGGACCCGCGGTGCGCATGATCTCCACGACGTCCTCTTTGGGCGCGTTCGGGTCGGACTGTATGGCGGCATACTGCGCGACGCGCACGAGATCGTGGCGATCTGGAAACGGATAGTCATAGCGTTGTGCGAGATATTCCGCGACGTCTGCGCCCAAGGGTAAGGCGCCATAACAGGACCCGGCTCCCAGCAATGGCGTGCACTTCCCCGTTTGGATCCTACGTAGGAGCCGTTTCCAGTCGGTCTCTTGAAGTTCGCTCGTCACGCCAGCAGCCTAATGAGAGGCGCTGAGCGATAATTTACTGGGTTTTCGTTCGCCGTGTCAATACCATGGAGAGTCTGAGCCACCGGCGACACCTCAGCCGATGACCTGCAGCCCATAGGCGATTTCCAGGCGGTGACCTATCCTTTTCAGACTTCGCGCTTTACTCTACCCCGACACGAGTGGTGTAAACCGTGGTGAACTCAGCTCGAAAGAGCAACATTTGAAGCGAGTATTAGACCTGAGAGCGAGCAAGACCAAGTTCCTCGCTAACAAATAGGACAAACCGTTCTAACGCCGTTTTGTGCGACGGCAACGACGCTTCTGCCGCGCGCGCGACAATCTCAGTCTTTGCCGAGACGCTCCGCTTGCGTCGCGACCTCGACCTTCTTGCGCAGCTCGCGGAAACGCTGCACCCAATCGCTCCCCGCATGCCGCACTGAATGCGGACGAAATCATCGGTCTCCTGCGCGAGAAGCAAACGCGATTGCGCGCCGCGGGGAAGACCGCGCGATATGGCATCGCCCTAGGATTCAATAGGCAGTCGCGCCACGACGTGCTATGATCAAAACCGATCCAATTTCACTATGAAATTGCTTAACACTTCGTTGCTCCAGTATGTAATCGCCGCTGGCCGCCGACTATTCCGCGCCACTGCTTTATCACAGCCCACGTAGAGAGAGAGGTTGACTGGACTAAATGGACATTCTTTATAAGCCATTTCGCTGGCGAGAACGGTGCCTATTTTCTTCAACCTTATGGTCCCAATCGAGTCCCTCTGGTCTTCATCCATGATGGCATTGCCACAACCCCAGATGTGATTAAATGTCGACAACGAATTCGAAACAGATCCGGAATTGCGCGGATACTTCCAATATTGGGTATTCGGTCATCCGACCGGTGGTTCTGTTCCTTACTCAGTTCTCCGTTTACGCCAGGACTTAGCGAAGGTGATAACTTTACGCGAATCATCGTGATTACGTTTTGGTTGGCCACAGTTTGGCTGGACTTCTCACGCAAATGCAGGTGACCACGCTCAAGCGGGATGATTGGGAACGCGCGCTGGGAGCACCGGCGCACGCGATTGCAAGTAGATTGCGACTCCGGGGCACTGTTTGCGGCGAACTCATTTTTCACGCCAATCCGCGAGTCAAGCGGGTTGTTTTTATTTGCGCGCCGCAGCACCTCAAGACCCACCGTCGTTTAAGCAACCTCGTAAACAAGCGCCAGCAGGTGGCCGCGCAATAGCTTTTAAGGTTCCAAGTGCCGAAAACACTACGATGATTATCGGTCTTATCGCCGTCATTCTATTCATGGGCCTCGTTGGCGTCTCGTTGTTAGGAGGACGTTTGGCTCGTCTTCTTCCCGCGGAGCAGCTAAGCACTGAGTCTAAAGACGCGGTGAAACTCGCGCTGGGGCTCGTCGCGACCATGACCGCTATACTCCTTGGGCTGCTCATTAGTTCAGCCAAAGGCGCCTTCGACACCGCGCGAAGCGAAGTGATCCAGATGGCCGCGAAAGTCGCTTTGCTCGATCGTGTGTTGACGCTTTACGGACCGGAAACGGCGGAGGCGCGGCGCGCGCTCCACGACGCGACGGCCGATGGAGTCTGCCGCACATGGCCAGCAAAGCGAAGTGGCCCAGCCCAATTAGACCCGAATCCGCACATGGGGGACGCCGTTTACGGGCCGATTAGTCATCTCGCCCCGCGCGATGACGCGCAACGTGCTCTTAAGACCGAGGCAGCAACCCTCATGGTGCAACTCGCCGAGATTCGGGCCCTGCTGCAAGCGCAGGCGGTTCCGTCGGTTTCAAAACCGCTGCTGATCGCCCTGATGATCTGGCTTGTGGTGATCTTCCTGGGTTTTAGCTTGATCGCGCCGGCTAACGCTACAAGCACTCTCGCCCTGATCGCTGGCGCCTTCTCGGTTGCCTGCGCTGTTTTTATAATCCTGGAACTCGACTACCCGTTTGCCGGCATTATCCGAGTTCCCAGCGATCCCATGATAAACACGTTGGCCCATCTCACCAAAGACACGAGCTAAACGCGGGCCACATCAACTTCTCATCCTTGTTGTAGCTCGTGGCTGCCAAAAACCTGCGCTCTGTTCTCTCGGAATCCTTTGAGCGGTTTCTGCTTTTTACTCTATTACTGATTACGCCTGGAAGCCTCGCTGCGGCTGAACGGTCGATTAATCCAACAACGGCAGACCAGTTGAAGCAACTAAACGATCAGACCATCATCGGCACCCACGTGTCGCTGGACTCAGAATGGGATCACTTTGAAGACGGTGCGGAAAAGGCGACTTGGACGCTGGGGGGATTGTGGGGGTGGCCTGCCAGCGATTCGCAAGACTGGGGCATACGGTTCAAGTTGCCCTTTAGCTATCACCGAACTGATCAAGCATTAGATGACGATGCGATTGGCGGTGTTGGTGACGCGGAGATTGGGACAGGCACCGCGTTTCGTTTGAACGACGCCTGGCGCACTGGCGGTGGCATCGAGCTCCACACCGATACTGCTTCAGATCGCGGCCTTGCTGAAAAGGTCTGGCGTCTAAAAGTCGGTTGGGGAGTCGCGCATGACTTTACAAAGTGGCTCAGCGCGAGTTTCAATGCCAACTACAATCATTCCATTGCCGAAAGAGATGACGTTACGCCGCATCGTTACCTTGAGCTCTCATTGCCGGCTACTTTAATTTTCCCGCAGGCGTGGTCGATCAGCGCGAAATACAAGACGAGTGTCGATTTTCAAAATAGCGACCGATGGAGCCACATGATAACTGCCGGCGTTGCGAAGCGTCTTTCTAAAGTCCCGATTGTGCTCAACGCCACATTGGGAAAACCGTTCAGTGGCGGCGCAAAGGAGTTTCAGGCAACCTTTTCAATAGTTTATTATTTCCAACGATACCACTCACCGAAATAACCACGCCTCGTACTATGGCGGGAGATTGAGGAAATCTCTCCTGATCTGCCAATTGAGCCAACCGCGCGCTTGCAATTTAAATACTAAACTGTCGATTACGATTTGCAGAGAAAGCGACGCTGACGCACAAATTTTCCGGCTAGCTCGCGCGTTCGCAACGTGAAGTTACGCTTGCGTGTGGCGCGCGTAATGTTTCTCAACGCCTTTTGGAAGCAAGCGCTTGCGGCCGCGTTGTCGCCGGCGTGCAAGTATCGCGCGCCCGCCTTTGGTTTTCATACGGGCACGAAAACCGTGCTGACGTTTGCGTGTTCGCTTGGAGGGCTGGTAAGTCCGTTTCATAAAACCGACAAAGCGTCGGTGAGCTTGAGAGCGGTTACACTAGGAATGAGCACGGCATTGTCAATCGGGCGCATACGGTCTCGAAGCGACGGTTTTATTCGGGGATTGCAAGCGCCGCCGATTTTTGAAATAAGCGGGTAGAACAAATGAGCGAAAATATCGTAATCGAGCCAGCAACAGAGGCCGACCTGGACGAACTGTCGGAGCTGCTCGGCGAGTTATTTGCGCAAGAAAGCGATTTTCGCCCGGACAAAGAGAGACAGCTTCGCGGGCTGCGTCTGATTTTCGAACAACCGAGCCGAGGCCGCGTTTTTGTGCTCCGGCGCAATGGCGCCATTGTCGGGATGATCAATTTGCTCTTTACGATCAGCACTGCTGAAGGCGGTTTCGTCATCCTGCTCGAGGACCTGGTCGTTCACAAAGAGTACCAGGGAAAGGGTTACGGCTCAAAGCTCCTTCAACACGCAATCGACTTTGCGAAGCAGAAAAATTTTCTCCGCGTTACTCTTTTAACCGATCGGCCAGAAAATGTGGCCCAGGAATTTTTCCGTCGCCACGGCTTCGTCGAATCATCCATGATTCCGATGCGCCTGTGGATCAACCCGCAGAACAATCGAACGGAATAAGATTGATCTCCGATCACGCAGCAGGACTCCGCCGCAACCTACACCTACAAGCCTATTGGGGCTTCGGCCGATTCTCGATCCAGGCGTTCAATTGAGGCGTTAGACGCCCTTTGAACCGGGATCGAAACTGAATTTCATCGACCGCTTTTGCGACTTCCGGCGCGCTTGTCTCAGGCAAATTTGCCTTCGCGTAGGCTCTCAACTCATTGGAGCGCGCATTTTCCGCGAAGAAAGTGAACAGACTAGGCGCGTATCTGTTAGCGCCGAGCGCATCAGTCTTGGCGAGCAGCCGTTTCATGTTCGCCTTCGCAAACTCCCACGCGATTTCTGGGTGGTCGCTTTGGCGCGCGACTCGCGAGACAAGAAATATCGCACGGCTGGTTGGCAGCTCATCGGTCAGCGCAATGGGCAGCGTTTTCTTTACTAACTTCGGCTCAATCGCCCGAGCCAGCGCGTTGTAGTAATTTTGTTTCTCCTCAATGCTCGTCGTTTTCAGACCAAGCTCGTGAAGTTGGTTCCAAGTCTTTTCGTCGGCGTAACGGCCAACTATTGCAAAAATCGGCGGACGAAGATCAGGGGCGAGGGACGCTGGATCGGTGAGATATTTCTGAAAATGTTCGCGACAGCCGGCGATAACTGCCGAATCGTCTAAATCCCCAAGTGCAGTGATCAAGCTCGCACGCAAGTTTACAGCGGTCGGCTGTTCGCCGGCCTTCGGCTCCCAGCCGAGCGCCTCAAATGTTGGTCGCAAGAGTGATCGAGCATAGCGCTGAAATTTTTTCCGTTCCGGACTGCCGATGAGCAGCTGTTCAATATAATCCAGGATGTTGATGAGCTGTTCACGCTCGGCGAGCTCGGTCGAAGCTGGCAATTTTTCCACTAATCCGAAATAGAACGAGACCGGCGCGCGATTTGCCTGGACCAGCGCCCACGCGTCGCTCAAGAGGTTGACGCGATCTTCAACGCCCAGATTCGGCAGAGCCTGGAGCAATAAGTTCCATGAGGGGTCGTCATATTGGACGCGATAATTTCCAGCGCCGTTTACATTCAATTTGAGTGCTCGATCAGCGGGAACGTCTTGCAGACTGTCGGTCTTGCTGGTCATCAGCAAAGTCGCAGGCGCTTCTCCAACGACCGCATATGTTAGCGGGATTTTCCATTCTAGCGGTGGAGCGTTTTGGAAATTGACAGTGAAGCGTTCCTGCGACAGCGAAACCTTGCCCTCCCCTTCTCGCTTAACCTTTACGATCGGAAATCCTGGCTGCTCCGTCCAGCCAGCTGCGATTTCCCTGACCGATTTCTTCGACGCTTCCGAAAGCGCGTTCCACAAATCCGCTGTGGTCGAGTTCGAATATTTATGTGCGGCGATGTAGCGGCGGACTCCGTCGCGGAAGACATGTTCGCCAAGAAAACTCTCCAGCATACGTAAAAAGGATTGGCCCTTCTTATACGTGATGTCGTCAAAGGCGCTGTTGGCTTCAGCCTCGGTCGCGATACGCTGCTGAATCGGATGTATTGTCGATCTGGTATCGCCTTCCATTGCCTGTTCCTTGGCGATGCCGACGCGTCGGGTGGGATCACGCGGCAAATTTCTGCGCAGCCAAACTTCCCATTGCGGGTTGAAGCGGGCCGTGCATTTCGTGCCCATCCAGGAGGCGAACCCTTCGTTAAGCCACAGATTGTCCCACCAAGCCATGGTCACGAGATCGCCGAACCACTGGTGCGCGATCTCGTGCGCGATCACTTCGTAGATACTTTGCTTCGTCTCGGCAGAGGAGTTTCTCGGATCAAATAGGAGCGTAGATTCGTAATACGTAATGCCGCCCCAGTTTTCCATCGCACCGCCGAAGCCGCCGGGAAGAGCGATTTGATCCAGCTTGGGCAGTGGATACGGCAGGCCGAAATAATCGTTATAATATTGTAGAATTTGCGCGGTGGCTTCGAGCGCGTACCGGCCCATTTCCGCTTTGCCCTTCGTTGCGATTACACGAAGCTGCGTGCGGCCACTGCGTGATTCGATGAGATCGAGTTCGCCCGCGACGAAAACATTCAGATAACTCGACATCGATGGCGTCGCGGCAAAGCGCACCTCTTTTCCGGCAGCGGATTTTTCTTCGGTCTCGATCGGCATATTCGACACGGCTAGCCAGTTCTCTGGGACAACCGCCGTCAATTGAAAGCGCGCGCGAAACACTGGCTCGTCCCAACAAGGAAAAAATCGGCGCGCATCGGTTGCTTCAAACTGCGTTGCGAGCATGATTTTTTTCGTACCGCTGCCGTGCTCCTGGTAAGGCACATAAAAAAGCCCCTGGCCCTGCTGATTGATCTTGCCGGTGAAGGTAAGCGCGAGGGTGTGCCCACCGGCTGCAAGCTCCGAGGGCAACGCGAGCGTGAGCAGCTCGCTTTTCTTGTCGCTCTTAATTGCTGAGTCGGGCAGCGCTTTGCCATCGATAGACGCCTCTGCGACTTCGAGCTCCAGCGCATTCAGCACGAGTTGACGAACCGGACGCCGGATATTGAGCTTCACCGTTTCCGCCCCAGTGAAGGTGAACTTGTCGATACTGGGGACAATCCGAACGGAATATTCTATCGGGACGACCTCTTTCGGCAGTTTTCCCGGCGTTTCCTCAAAGTTGAAAGGTTTTTCCGCACTCATGTCGGAGCGCAGCATAATGCAAAATAGAGCGGCGAAAAAAGGAAGCCCCATGCGCATTTCCGGCACTAAACAACGTCCATCGAAGTTTGCATCTGCAAACGCGAATTCTGCAGTGGTTCGCCTAACGCGAATGTCGGCTGGAATTGTTCTGGAGCAGGCGACCCGCCTTCGCCCGGCTTCGGCGTGACGGCACGCCCACCTCCTAAAGCGGGCAAGTTGCTACTGGACAACCAGCACCAACAACAATTGTCCGCTGCCCACTTGCGGACCTTTGATGACCAGTGGACTCCGCTTGCTCAGTTTGGCATCCGTTTCAAGCAAAAGCTCTTTTTCTTTGTAAAGCCTCAGATTCAAAACGTAACCAGCTTCGCTCTCGCCTCGGGCATTGACATGCAGCCCGAAGAATTTGCTCGTGGCGAGCCAATCTTCCTGGCCGGTCTTGAGCGCCTTGCGCGACTGGCCGATCACTTGAAATTGATTGTAACCGAAAAGATGCTTCAGAGGCTGCTCGATCCGGATAAGCTCCGGTGGAATCGGTTGCGGGTGCTCAACATTCTCCGCGATAACGAGACCGCTCCAAACCGTCTCCGCGCCGCACAAATCTGTCGCCGTGCTCAGAACCAGGGCAAAGGCGAAAAAAAGCAGGAGCGAGCGAACCATGAGCGATTATTTAGCTGCGTAATCCGCCGGCAACGACTGCAACCCCTCAGTCCAAAGCACCGTTACCCGGTCTTCCTTCGTCTCAAACATTGAGATGGTTGCATTTGGACTCACGACCGGATCAACGCGCGCGTTTAGAATCTGCGTGAGATATTGCGACTGCTCGGCCGGATTCTTGTCGCGCATGACAAAAATCGCCATAGCCAGAAAGACGGCGAGCGACGCAGTTCCCGTCCACAACAGGCGACGGATCGTCCACCACGCAGAAACGTCGACCCCGCGCTTCCGGGATTCACCGGCGTTTTCTCGCGCGATTCTCTCGCGGATCTGATAGTTGAAAAACTCCTCATTCAGCAGCGCCTGCGCGCCGAGCTCGCGCTTCAAAAGCGCACCGAGTTTCTTCGCCTCCGCTTTTTCTGCTTCAGCGGCGGCTTTGTCCGGCAGCGAAGCTTCGAACTCAGCTAGTTCTCTATCGCTGAGCCGGCCATCCAGCCACGCAGTCCACTTTTCTTCAAATGTTTTCATAAACGTCCTTCAGTAAAGTTTGCAATTTCTTGCGCGCATAAAAAAGGCGCGACATCACTGTGCCAATCGAGCACCCGAGGGTTTCTGCGATTTCGTGATACTGCATCTCTTCAATTTCCTTCATCAAAATTACGGCGCGATGTTCGGGTGAAAGTTGCGCAATTGCCCGGTCGATCCGCGCTCGAATCTCGCTCCGCTCCATTGTCTCATACGGCAATGCATCCGCTTTCGGCACGGTTTTGGACGCGGGATCGATTTCCTTTTGTGAGATCGCATCGTCGAACTCCGCGCTTCCGGCTTTAATCTGCTTTTTCCGCACCCAATCGATCGTCACGTTCATGACGATCCGGTATATCCAAGTATAGAACGAAGATTGCCCGCGAAAGCGTTTGATCGACTTCCACGTTTTCACGAAGCTGTCCTGAGCCAGATCCCAGGCGTCCTGTTCGCTATGTATCATGTTGTAAATCATGCCGAATACTCGTGTCCGGTAGCGAGTTACCAACTCGTCGAATGCTTCGGTGTCACCGGCCTGGCATCGTTTTACCAAGTCCAATTCCGACACATCGGCCTGAGCCAGAGTCGCTTCCGTTTGCATGATTGGACGGAATGGACCCTTATTTCATTCAACTCCGAAAGCCTTCGGAGCCGAAGCGGCGACGCCACTCTTTGCGATATTCACCCATGAGAGTGATAATGCCATCGCGCACCTGAAAGAGCCGCTGCTGCAGGACCGCATGCTGGGCCGCAGTAATCAGCTTCGAAGGCTGTCTGAGCTGCGCCGCCGCGTCCATTGAAATCGTGATCGCCTTTAACGCTCGCTTCAAATAAGCGATCGTCATCCCAATTTCGTCGACATGGTCGTTGCTCAAGGCCGCAGCCAGCTTGGCGCTAGCCAGCGCGGAGTGCGTAGCCAGCTTTACCGCTCCCGGTTCGTTTTGGAGCGAATTGTTTTCATCGAACAGTTGATCGATCCAAATCGTCAGAGCAAAAGCGGCGCGATACAGACTATGCTCCTCAAACGTCTCGGCTGATCGCACTGTCTCGTCGGTGCTGAAATCGCCCTCTTCGTCCGTGTCCTCATCGAGGAGCGCGTCGACCTCCGCGCTCCAATCCTTCGCGTCCAGCAATTGCGTCCAGCCCATTTCACGGGCGATGATTTCATCACGCTGCGGATCATCAAGGTAGGTTTCCAGCAGTTGCATGTATTGCTCAGTCTTCTGATCCTGTTGCTGGAGAAAACGCTCCCAGTCATACTCGTCCCACATCCGTTCGGGCTCGCCCTCGTAGCCGGCCATACTCGACTAAACGTCAGCTTCCGTTTGTGCGCAAAAGGTTTCGCATCGACCAGGAATTTTTTGCGGCTTGGGG
>JBKOXU010000078.1:0-9464 GCA_046725095.1 Verrucomicrobiota bacterium | reverse complement strand
ATAAATCTGAGATATTTCATCTCCACCGAGAGTTTACTTTGCCGGGCACAAATATCCATTAAACTTCGTCCGCTTCGCTCCCGCCCGTATCGTCTGACGAGTCGTGAAAAAAAGAATCCTGATTCTCACCGCAGGCTTTGGCGAGGGTCACAACAGCGCTGCCCGCGGCGTCCGTGATGGACTGGCGCGCGTCGCCGCAGCTGACGCGGAGATCGAATTGCGAGACCTGTTTCCCGAGGCCTACGGCCCTTTCAATGAAATCGTCCGCCGGACATATCTGGCGGTCATCAACCGTTGGCCTAGCTCATGGGGTTACGTCTATCGTTGGCTCGATAGTATCGCCAACTTCGACGAACGATTTGAACGCTTCTCGCGACTGAAACAGCATTTCGCGCATGTGATGGAGCGTTTCCAACCGCACGTGATTGTCTCCACTTTTCCGCCTTACCCGTACTTGCTTCGCCAAATTTTAGGGACGAACCCCGAAGGCCTTCACCGCTGCAAAAGCGTAGTCGTTATCACCGATTCAATTACCGTGAATGCTATTTGGTACCGTTGCGAGGCCGACTATTTCCTCGCTCCAAACGAACAGAGTGCCGCAGTGCTGCGGACAGCCGGAATTGCGCCGGAGAAAATCAAAACATTCGGGTTTCCGGTGAGTCCAAACTTTGCGGACTTGATACAGGAGCGACAATCGCCTTCCACCAATTCTGAGCCTCGCGTTTTGTACATGATCCATGCCGCCACGCGCCGCGCACCGGAACTGGTGGAGCGGCTGGCGCATCTTGGCGTTGATCTCACGGTCACGATCGGTCGCGCCGAAAAACTGCGGCCGGCGATTGAAGAGGCGGGAGGCGGTAGCAAGACGAAGATTATCGGTTGGACCGACGAGCTTCCGCGCCTGCTTCATGACAACCATGTGCTCATTGGCAAGGCTGGAGGTGCAACCGTGCAGGAAACGATCGCAGCCGCTTGTCCGATGATTATCAATCACGTCGTCTCCGGCCAAGAAGAAGGCAATGCACGGCTAATCGTCGAAACGAACTCAGGCGTGATCGCGCGTTCCTCTCGTGAGGTCGCCGCGCAAGTTCAGTGGGCGTTTGCCGATGACGCAAAACAATGGCGCGAATGGGCAATGAACATTCGCCGCTTGAGCAAACCGCGTGCCTCACTCGATATCGCCGAATTCCTGATGTCGCTATAACCGTTCCAAAGCACCAATGGACATGAATCGACCCGAATAATTAGTGTTCATTCGTGATTACTGAGGCCAGATTTCTTTGCTACCGGCGAACGTTCGCACTACTTCCAAGTCCGGAGAGAGAACGGCAAAATCTGCATCGGTTCCGACCGCCAGACGTCCTTTCGTTTCCAGACCAATTGCGTGCGCGGGATTTGCTGTCGCCATCGTGATTGCTTCGTGCAGCGCAAGATCGACATCTCTCACCATTGTGCGGACGAGATCGATCATGCGCGAAGCGCTACCCGCGAGTGCCGAGCGATCGGCGAGTAAACAAACGCCACCTTCCACAACACATTCATTACCGAAGAGCGAAAATAGAGATCCATTGGACAATCCGGTTCCAGCGGTTGCATCGGTCACGAGACAAATTCCGGCAGCGCCTTTCGCGCGGTACAACATTTTCATTAGCGTCGCGGAAACGTGATGGCCGTCGGCAATCAATTCGCAACTGATCTCCGGTTCGCTCAGAGCAAACTCCAGCAAACCGCCAACGCGGTAAACTCCACGCCTTCGCGCCGATGACATGCAATTAAATGTATGCGTCACGCTGCGCATGCCGCGGTTGAAACCAGCTCGAGCCTCCTCATCCCACGCGTCGCTGTGGCCGCCACTGACGCTGATTTCGTGCTCGCGGAATTCCTCGATCGCTTCCAACGCTCCCGACAACTCCGGCGCGATCGTCACCCGTTTGATCAAATCGGCGTGCTCAAGTAACTGTCGCACTGCGGCTCGTGAGGGATCCTGAATGAATTCCGCGCGAAGCGCCCCGCATTTCGCCTTTGAAATAAACGGACCCTCCACGTGAACGCCCGCAATTGCGTCATTGGAAGATCGACCATCGCGAATCGCATCTAGAACCTCAACGAGTTTGTTCATCGGCGCAGTCGCAGTCGTGAGCAATAACGACGTCGTGCCGCCGCTGGCATGAAAATCGCAGATGGCGCGGAATGCGTCCGTTGAGGCTTCCATGGTGTCGCGCCCGAGCGCGCCGTGGACATGAAGATCGACGAAACCGGGCGCGAGATAGTTTCCGTGAAGATCGATAACCTCTTTCGGGCGCGCGTGTGTTTGCTCACGAATTGCCGTAATTTTTCCTTCTGCTGCGACAACCTCGAGACCATCGCGAATTCCGTCGGGAAGAATCAAACGCGCATTCGTGAAGATCATTCTTCGTTAACGCTCAACGTTGAATGCTCAACGTTCAATCATTAGATAGCCCGGCGTGCAGTTCCGGAACTGATTGCGTTTCCGACTGGCAGCGTCCATTTTCTTGGTTGCGATGAATTTTGAATACGACGTCGTAATAATCGGCGGCGCCTTTTCCGGCGCCGCGACGGCGCTCATGCTCAAGCGAAAGCGCCCTGAAGCGCGGATCCTTATCATCGAAAAAACGACTGAATTCGACCGCAAGGTCGGGGAATCGACTACTGAAGTGAGCAGTTGCTACATGACGCGGATTTTGGGGCTGACCCATTATCTCGGTCATCATCAACTCGCAAAACAGGGGTTGCGCCTGTGGTTTTCGAATCGGCTCGATCAGCGCTTTGAAGATTGCGTCGAGATCGGTACGCGTTATCAGAGCCGCTTGCCGGGCTTTCAGGTGGACCGGGCGAAACTTGATTCACACTTGCTCGACATCGCAGTGCAGGTCGGCTGCGAGCTCTGGCGTCCGGCCAAGGTAACAAGCTCCGAACTGAACAACGGGAACGGTCAAAGGGTTAGCGCAGTTGTCGATGGCAGCGAACGCACCGCAACCTGTCGTTGGATCGTCGATGCGACAGGACGCGCGACCATGCTCTCCAGGAAACTGGGACATTTTCGTCCGAACACCGAACACCCCATCAACGCGGTCTGGGCACGCTTCACCGGCGTTAAAGAGTGGGACAGCTATGACTGGCGAGAACGCTTTCCGGACTACGCCAATCGTTGTCGCACCGGTCGTGAATGGGCTACGAATCATCTGTTCGGCCGCGGCTGGTGGGTTTGGATCATTCCATTGCGCGGCGGGGACGTCAGTGCCGGCCTTGTGTATGACAACCGGATTTTCAAACTGCCGGAAGGCCCTAATCTGGCCCAACGATTGCGCGCACACATTCTTGGTCACCCGGTCGGTCGTGAAATTTTTGGCACGGCAAAAGCGATTGAGGGCGACGTGCACGCCTTGTCGATGCTGCCATATCACAGTGAGAAAGTCTGCGGTAACGGCTGGGCTGCAGTAGGCGACGCCGCGGGCTTTATCGATCCACTCTACAGTCCCGGTCTCGATTTTTGTTCTTATACTTCCTACTACGTCGCCGATTTACTGGCGCGCAATTTAGCGGGCGAAGATGTCGAGGAACGGCTGCGTAATTACAACCAGCAATATCCGGTCACATACCGTTACTGGTTCGAAACTTTGTACAAGGACAAATACTACTACATGGGAGACGCCGATCTGATGTCAGCCGCGCTTCTATTGGATGTGAGCAGCTATTATATCGGCTTGGTTGGGGCAGTTTATCGCGATCCGGAGTGCGAATTCCTTAATCTGCCGTTCAGCGGTATCGGCGGGAAAGTGGCCCGGAGCACGATGAGTTTTTATAATAGACGCCTTGTCGCTTTGGCGAAGCGACGTTGGGCGACTGGCTACTACGGCAAAAGAAATGCCGGCTGGCGCGAATTGTACGACGGATTTGTTCCAGATACCCGACTTAAGAAACAAATTTCACTGGGACTGCGGCGCTGGTGGAAGTGTGAACTGATCAATCTGAGATTGATGTTTGCCGCACCATTAGCCGTTCCAGAAAGTCAGGCTTCCACACCAGCGCGAACCGAGGCAGCGCAAGCCGGAATATAGACTTTCAGTCTGCGTGACCAGCAGAGTTTTACTCGGCTGCTACGAACCTACCAAGAACAGCGGGCAGCATGCCGCACTAGCCACACAGGCCACAGGGCTATGTTCCTAGGGACTCAGCAATCCGTGATACCAGCGCAAAAAAAGCTCGCCAAAGAACATCCAGCTTACTGCGCCGAACGCGAGATAAGGTCCGAATGGCAGCTTGGTTGACCAGACGCGCTTCCCCACGACGAGCGTGATCAATCCAACAATCGAACCGAGAAGCGACCCGGCAAAAAGACTGAACAACACCGCGCGCCATCCCAGGAATGCGCCAATTGCGGCCAGAAATTTCAGGTCACCGCGTCCCATCGCTTCGCGCGGGATCACTAACCTGCGTGCAACGCCTGAAATCTGCGCCACATGATCGAGCGCCAGCACGTTTCCTTCCACAGCGACCCGGTCGTAATGAAAATCCAAGGTCACGCTGGAGTAACTATGATTGTCGATCTTCACCTCGTCACAATCGAGCAACAGGCGATCTTTCTCGCGTGCGAAATGATCGCTCCACAAGCTCTTTTCGCTACCGACCACGAGATCGGCGTCGTCTTCACGTTTTGTCCAGGTAAACGGCGTCGGAGTATCAAAACGAATCCTTTTTCGTCCAAAGGCGATTTTACCCGCTTCCAGAACGATCAAAAGGACCACGTAGCCGAGGGCCGCTCCAAGCATAGAACGCACGCCCGCGGCCAAATGCGAATTCGCGTCCATCAAACTCGGTACGGTCACGCTGGCGACGATTCCCGCGATTATACCGCCGATCGTAACTGTGTCTGGAATGATGAAATGCTCGAAGTCGATAAATGTCCCGACGATGAGGAGCGAAACGAATATCCAATAGGCGATCGCCTCTCGCCACGGGAAGCTTTGCCAGATCGCGAGGAAAAGGAGCGCCGTGAGCAATTCCACCGCAAAATAGCGAAAAGCGATCTTGCTCCCACAATTTGCGCAGCGGCCCCGGAGCAAAAGCCAGCTGATTAGTGGCACATTTTGATTCCAGGGGATCGGCGCCTTGCAAGCCGGGCAAAAAGAGCGGCGCGGCTTGTTAATCGAAAGATCGACAGGCAAACGATAAATACAGACGTTTAGAAACGAGCCGACGGCGGCACCCAGGACAAATGCGAACGCGCGGAAGAGAAACTCGTGGATGGATGACAACGCGATCAAATCTCCGAGCAGAGTAACGTTTGTGTATGTTGAGTCCAACACCGTTCATGAAAAACGGCTTCCCTTCGGGGGCGCAGATGCGATCTCAAATTCTTCCAAGCGCCCCGGCTGATCTGCGCGAAGGTAACAGCGCTGGGCGGCCGACTCTTACTTCCAGCCAAGCGCATCAACCTTGGATCGCTAAAGCATCAATCGCTTGCCATTCTGCGGGAGTTAATTTGATCTTCGTCGCAGCGACGTTTTCCTCCAAGTGCGTCATGGATGACGTGCCTGGAATCGGCAGCACCACGGGCGAGCGCTCCAGAAGCCAGACGAGCGCGATCTGGACAACGTTCGCGCCATGATCCCTCGCCGCCGTTTCCAGCGCATTCTCAGGTTGCAAACCTTTACCTTCGCCGATTGGAAACCAGGGCATAAAGCCAAGGCTTTCCTTCTCGCAATAGACCAGAACGTTTTCCGATTTGCGGTCCTCAACGTTGTACCGGTTCTGGACACTCACGATTGGAACGACTCGCC
This sequence comes from Verrucomicrobiota bacterium, assembly GCA_046725095.1. Classification (GTDB taxonomy): domain Bacteria; phylum Verrucomicrobiota; class Verrucomicrobiia; order Chthoniobacterales; family UBA10450; genus Udaeobacter. The sequence continues at coordinate 3,663 of JBKOXU010000078.1, read as the reverse complement.
GCGCCTGTTCGATTTCCTCTGTGCTGACGTTTGATAATCCTACGTGCCGAATCTTCCCGGCGTTCTGCATTTCCTTGAGCGCGCCGAGCGATTCCTCGATGGCCACTTTGGGATCGACGCGATGCAATTGATACAAATCGATACGTTCCAGCCGCAGTCGCTTTAGACTGCCCTCGACACAACCCTTAAGATATTCAGGTCGCCCGTTTGGCACCCACTGGCCAGGTCCGGGCCGGGTTAGACCGCCCTTCGTCGCGATAACGAGCTCGGCGGGATAAGGGTGGAGCGCTTCTGCGATCAGCAGTTCGCTTGTTTCCGGCCCGTATGCGTCGGCCGTGTCGATCAAGTTCACACCGAGATCAACGGCGCGCCTCAGAACTTTGAGCGCGTTGTTGCGGTCTGCCGGCCAACCCCAGATGCCTTCCCCGGTAATGCGCATCGCACCAAAGCCAAGCCGATTGACGGTGAGATCCCCGCCCAACTTCCAAGTAGGACTCGTGACCATATTCTGTGGCGTTGGCGACTCAGCTCCGAAGATTACACTGGGTCCTCCTGCGAAAAGTGTCGCTCCGCTGGCCAGAGTGGCACCGAGAAACATTCGGCGCGTGACACCCGGCTTTCGGTCCCGTTTGAGAGACGTATCGGCCATAATTTCCACGTACGTTGTCGGAAACACCTGTCGACGCAAGCGCACTCTTCTGCGCTGTCGCCTCCGCCGTTGAGAGTCCAGCGTGACTCAACTCCTTTCTTTCCGCTCGCGCATTAGAACAATGAATGCCTCTTCGAGATCTTTTCCGAAAGCTACAAGGCCTCCCTCGTGTCCGGCCATGACAAGAATCTTTCTGCTTTGCACATCAGTAACCTTGAAGAGACGCATCACTTCGTATGCCATCTCGGGCGTCCCGTAATCAACGGCCTTCGAGCTCGTCGGAGCTTGATTTAGAAGTGCTGCCCACAACTTTGAATCATGGCAATGAATAATCGACCTGGCGTTTGTATCCGACTCGTAAATCGCGGCGTGCGTCAGCGACTCCGATGAGGGAATGGCGGTTCCTTCACATCGGAGCCAATTCTGTTTGAAGTCGTAAGCCACCACTCTTGCGCAATCTGCCAGCGTTAGTTCGGGCTTTCCGCCAGTCGCCGAACCTGTGATATAAAATTTGTGGGTCGTGCCATTCCTTATGCTCAGGTTGCCCAACCCAATGCCATTTGCATCCACACCGATCAGCCCAAGCTGGAGAAGTTTCCGCCTGTATGCGTTCAATTCGGCAAGGCCATCGAATGGAGTGATCTTCGTAGCGGCGTGTTCGCACGCGAACTTTACGTATTTACTCACGGCGTGTGCTCGGGAAAGAGCGCGCGGATGCTTTTCTCGTTCGCTTCGCACACGCCTCGCTCGGTAATCAGTCCGGTCACCAGGTGTCTGGGCGTAACATCAAACCCGTAGTTTGCGGCCGGGCTTCGCTCCGGCGTGAGGCGCACTTCCACCTGTCGTTCTTCAAGCCACCCGTCAGCGTGCTTTACTTCTTCCGCGCCGCGCTCTTCGATCGGGATTTCTTCCAAGCCGGTCCGCATCTTCCAATCAAGCGAAGACGACGGCAGCGCCACATAGAAAGGAATATTATTATCCTTCGCCGCCAGGGCCTTCAGATATGTCCCGATCTTGTTCGCAACATCTCCCGTGTAAGTCGTGCGATCTGTTCCAACAATCACCAGATCCACTTTGCCATGTTGCATCAAATGCCCTGCGGCGCTGTCCGCGATCACCGTATGCGGGACGCCGTGCTCGCCTAGCTCCCAGGCAGTAAGCTTCGAACCCTGATTCCTGGGTCTCGTCTCAGCAACCCAGACGTGAACCGGCAACCCGCTATCGTGGGCGGCATAGATCGGCGCCGTGGCAGAACCGTAATCAACAAACGCGAGCCATCCCGCGTTGCAGTGCGTGAGCACGTTGATCGGCTTGCCGGCTTTAGTTCGCGCAATTTGCTCAATGAGCTTCAACCCGTGCTGCCCGATCATCCGGCAGTGCTCCTCATCTTCTTCAGCGATCAGTCTGGCTGTGCGCAGAGCCACCGCGATCTTCTCTTCCGCGGTTTTCCCCTCGGCGATATTCTTTAGCTGGCGCTCGACCGCCCAGGAAAGATTCACCGCCGTCGGCCTGGTTGCCTTGAGTTGTGCCGCTGCACTGGCCAGGTGCTGATCGAATCCCGCGACTGCGGGACGGGCGGCTGCCTCCATTGCCGCGAGATACATCCCGTATCCCGCGCTCGCCCCGATCAACCCTGCTCCGCGAACATGCATTTCGCGAATCGCCGTCACCATCTGTTCGAACGTGCCAAGTTCTTCAATCACGAACCGGTGAGGCAAAAATCGCTGATCGATTAGTTGCACAACGGCTTCATCTTCCGGCTTAAGCCAGATCGTTCGAAAATATTGGCCGGCCACCTTCACACGTTTTGGTTATTAGCTCTGCACCTGCTTCTTAACTCATCGATCGCTCAAGCGCGCAATTGTGGCCAGAAGATGTAAAGGTTAGCCGGCAGCTGATCCGGCGCGGCGGCGCTCCATGAACCACGCAATCCAAATGCAGCTTTCGTACAGCAGACACATGGGAAGACCCATCGCAATCAGCGTCAGGATGTCCGGCGTCGGCGTAATGATCGTCGCCAGGATAAAAATGAGCACGATGGCGTACGGTCGGGTGCGCGCCATGAATTTATAGGTGATCAATCCAAATCGCACCAGCGCCAAAACCACCACTGGCAGTTCAAACGCGAGACCGAAACCGAGCGTGAATCGCGTCACGAAAGAAGAATACTGTTGCACAGTCCAAGTGGGCGCCCAGCCGAGCGACTCGGTGTCGCGAAAGAAAAAGAGAATCGTTTTCGGCAATAACCAAAAATAACAGACAGAAACACCAAGGAGGAACAGCGCGAAGCTGACGAAAATCGCTGGGAGCAAAAAGCGCTTCTCCACTGCGGTGAGGGCGGGCAGAACAAATTCCGCGAGGAAATAAAGAAGCAGCGGAAAGGAAAGAATGATTCCTGCGTAGAATGCCAGATGAAACGAGATCACGATTGAATCCGTGATGCCAAGCGCCTTGAGTGTGCCGATCTGCGAACTGACCTCGTGCAATGGCGCCTGGGTTACGCGCACCAGGATCGAGCGGAAAGCGAAACAGATGACCATCGCGATGACGAGCGTGATCGCCATCTTCACGATGGCCCATCGCAAGTCTTCGAGGTGCTCCAGAAACGGCTTGGTTGTCTCGCTTTCAGGCAACTCCCGAAATTTGAAAATGTCTCGCAGCGCCATTTGATCAAAAATCGCTCAGCGTTGGTGAACAAAAAGGAACCCGCGAGCCGCGAGCCGCGCCCACATGCTTAGGGTATTTGCATCGCGAATTTCGTTCTCAGCAATCATCCGTTGCACTTGTTCCAATCTAAATTCACGGCAATCGAGGATCGATTCGCCTTCATCGCGCGCGAATGCTTCTCCGCACCGTTCAACCGGACGCGCCAGGAAAAAGTAGCCATGTTCGTCAGTGAATCCGGGCGACGAAAAATAATGACCGAGCGCGATGAGCTCGCCATCGTTTGCTAGTTCATAACCGGCCTCCTCGCGAAGTTCGCGCAATGCAACTTGTTCTATTGTTTCTGCGGG
>JBKOXU010000207.1:0-5930 GCA_046725095.1 Verrucomicrobiota bacterium | reverse complement strand
CGACGATTGGCTCGGGCGATCTCTACAGTCAGACAGAAGGCCAATACGCGGGCGCGGCCAAAGAGATGGTCGAAACGCATAACTGGCTCCTGCCCACGAACAACGGCATCCCGCGTTTGCAAAAACCGCCGTTGCTCTACTGGCTCATCATTGTCTCGTTCAAACTTTTCGGGATCAATGCCGCAGCCGCCCGACTCCCTGTGGCGCTCGCGAGCGTCGTTTTGGTTGCGCTGATTTTCCTGATTGGAGAAAAACTCACCGGCTACTGGCGCGGGTTCCTCGCCGGTCTAATTTATCTCAGCTTTTGCGGTGTCTTTTTGCTCGGCCGCATCGTCATGCCTGAGCCGCTTGTCAGTGCGTTAGTTGCAGGCGCAATTTTCTGCGGTTTGTGCGGTTATCAGCGCCGCCGCTACCGGTCAGCCTGGTTCGCGGGATTCTGGATCTGTTCAGCAGTCGCTTGCCTGACCAAAGGTCTTCTCGGCATCGTTTATCCGGCGGCGATTTTTCTTTTACTCTCAATCTTCTATCGAGAAGCCCGCCTCCGCTTTCGCGCGCTCCTGCGCTGGGAGTACTTGGCGATCTTCTGTTTGATCGTCGTGCCGTGGCACATTTGGGCGCAATGGCATTTTCCGGGATACTTGAGTTACCTGATCAGCTCGGAATGGATCGGGCATTTGCGCGGGCTCAACGATGCGACGCATGATTTTACGGGCGTGCCTGTTTATCAATTTTTGGGGATGCATTTGGCTTGGTGGTTCCTGTGGTCGATCGCGCTGTTGCCGGGCTTGATTTTCGCCTGGCGGCGCATCATACGGCCACGCGAGATCGAATTTTCCGATGCGCTCCCCCTCTGCTGGATGGGCGTGATCTTCGTCCCGCTGCTCTTTCTTGGGCAGCGCCAGGATTATTACTCGATGAGCATGTGGAGCGCGCTCGCGCTCTGGATCGCGCTTGCCTGGGATCGGATGCCGAACAGCCTTCGCGCCGCCGGTGCAATCGCCGTCGGCTCGATCGGGATTGTGAGCCTGGCGGTTGCTCTGTTCGTCACAACCGCGGCGGAGACTCTCAACGGAAGTTGGGGAGCGATGGACGATCGCTGGACGGCTTGGGAAGCATTGCACAATATGCCGGCGTCAACGTGGCTGTCGTTTCGCCCGATGTTCCTGATCACTGGCGTCTCCCTGGTCTCGCTCTCGCTGCTGGCGCTTTATTTTATTTTCAAGCAACGCGAGAAACTTGCGGCTGTCGCTTTGAGCGTCGCGATGATTCCTACCGGGCTTGGCATGATAGAAAGCGTCGCCCGAATCGCTCCTTATTTTTCTCTTGCCAATCTGGGTCGCCACCTCAATGCGACCCTGGATGAAAAAGGCGAAGTGCTTTTTGAAGGACCGCTCAGCGACGGCAGTAGCCTTATTTTTTATCTGAACCGGAAATTTTTGCTCGTTGGTCAAAACCCAGAAAAGGAGGTCCCGCTAGGGGAACTCCCCATCGATATTTTCCTGAATGAGAATGTCGTTTTGGAGAAATGGGATGGGGACGACGCGGTTTATCTGATTGTTGACCAAGGACGCGTCGGTCATTGGAAACCGTTACTGACCGACCGGTTTCACGTTTTTCATCAGATCACCACCTCGGGCACGTATGTCGTCCTTAGCAACCAATTGTAAGAAAGCCGCGAATTATACGCTGGTGGGTGCGATCGCCGGGCGCGCTGCGGGCCGATGTAATCCATTTGAAAAATTCGGATCGACGCTTAATGTGCCGGCTCGTTGTCGGTTGTAACTTTTGTAACCTTCTAGCCAATCTATGTCGCAACACCGCAGCTTAAAAGGGGCCAGCACCATCGCCGCCAAGCGCAATGTCCTAAAGCGCTTCGAGCGCGTCGAGTTGTTGAAAAAGCGCGGTCAGTGGAAGGATGGCAGCAAAGTCATCGGACTTCCGAAAACTAAGCCGGACGTGTAGGCGTGGCTGTTGGCGTGATCGGTGGTCCGTGAACAGTGATCGGCAGGCGCCGCCACGCTCGAGACAGTTCACCGATCACTTATCACTGATCACATTCTCAAGATGCGCCTCAATCGCTTCCTCGCCGCTGCTGGCGTCGGTTCGCGGCGTCATTGTGATGAGTTGATTGCTGCGGGCCGCGTTACTATCAACGGCAAAGTCTGCATTGATTTTAGCGCGCAGCCGAGTCCGCGCGATCATGTCAAAGTGAACGGCAAACTGGTTCATGTCGAACCGCCGCTCACGATCATGCTGCACAAGCCGACGGGCTTTGTATCGACGCGAAAAGATGTCCACGCCCGCGATACCGTCTTCGATCTTTTGCCTAAAAAGTTTTCCCGCCTCTTCAACATTGGCCGTCTCGATGCCCAAACCGAGGGCCTCATCCTCCTCACAAACGACGGCGATCTCGCCCAGCGGCTCACGCATCCGAGCTACAAAATCGATAAGGAGTACGAAGTAACGTTGAATCGCCCATGGGATCCGGCGCTGGCGGCCAAATTATTCGAAGGAATTTTTCTCGATGGCAAACGGGCCCGCATCCAGCAACTTCATTCCCGCGGTCCAAAACGCTTGCGCGTTGTCTTGAGACAAGGCATCAACCGGCAAATCCGTCGCATGTTTCACGAGATCGGTTACGAAGTGAAACGTCTCGTTCGTATCCGCATCGGCACTCTATGGCTCAGCGATCTGCCCCGCGGCCATTGGCGAGTGCTGACGAAACGTGAGCTACAATCTCTGGAGAAGCGAGCTCCAGCGAGCCCGCGCTTGGCGTGGGGGAGCTCCGCCCTCCATTATGAAAATTGACGGATGCCACGCGCTGATCACCGGAGCGTCCGCCGGCATCGGACGCGAGTTTGCGCGGCAACTCGCCGGCCGTGCGCAATCGCTCATTTTGCTGGCACGACGCGAGCAAAAGTTACGTGAGCTCAGCGACGAATTAAGGCAGCAGTATCCAAATCTCACTGTTCACATTCGCAAAACTGATCTAGCCGATCCTGCCCAACTCAAGGAACTGATGGCGTGGCTGGATCATGGGAAGATTGATGTCGATCTGCTAATCAACAACGCCGGCCTCGGGGATCTCGGTTCATTCGCGACGAGCGATCTGATACGTAATGAGCAAATCATGCGGGTAAATATAGTGGCGCTTACTTCCCTCACTCGCCATTTACTTCCACAAATGATCGCCAGGAAACGCGGCGGGATTTTGAATGTCAGTTCCTCCGCAGGTTTTCTTCCGATCCCAAACTTCGCGATTTACGCCGCAACCAAAGCGTACGTCACCAGCTTCTCGGAGGCGCTCCGGGCCGAACTTCGCGGAACCGGCGTGAGTATCTGCGCTCTCTGTCCCGGTCCAGTGCACACTGAGTTCCAGGAAGTCGCAAAACGGCCAGGTGGACAGCCCGAAAGCGGCCCGGAATTCGTTCATGTTTCCCTCGAGCAAGTCGTCCGGGACGCACTAGCCGGGTTGGAAGCGGATCGTCCCCTCGTTATTCCGGGGCTGCCGATGAAAATCGGCATGTTTCTCGTCCGAATAACGCCGATGCCGATCTTGCGATTAGCATCACGCTTTAGCAGCAAGCGCGTTTGATACGCGGAAGCCTCTGACAGAAGGAAGCGAAAGACAACGAATTACGAAATGGAAGGTTCGAGAATCCGAACGTCAGCCGGACTTAAACCGGTTTTGGGATCAACTGCCAACTTGGTTACCGTTTCGCCGACAGTGAGACTGGCGGACCCCGTGGCATTTGGTATTGGCATGAACAATTCCTCCGGCCCACTTGGTTGCGAAATCAGTGATAACTTGAGCCATAATCCCAAGACGGGGAAAAAAGATAAAAGGGCGAACGGTGTTCTTAGATGGCGTCGGTCTCGAAACGAGAAAATAGGAGATTTGCCTGTTCCCTATTTCAGCGTAATTCTGAAAACTTCCTTTCCCATGCCTGACCGAGTTTATCTCCATCCGATTGATCCGGAACTGGTCCCCGGCGCGCGCAACGCAATCGATGTCTGCCTTCGATTGAAACCGCAGGAGAGGATCACCATTATCACCGACACGGCCACGCGTGAAATCGCAGCGGCGCTGCAGAAGGAAGTGGAACGCGTCGGTTCAAATTACAGCTTATTCGTGCTCGAGCATCATGCGCGGCGTCCACTCGCGTACATGCCCGAAATCATTCTCGATGATCTGGCGCGTTCACAGGTGTCGATCTTCGCCGCCCAAACACAACCGGGCGAGCTTACGGCTCGGACGCAAATGACCAGCGTAGTCAACAATCACAAAATCCGGCACGGCCACATGGTGAACATTAACCGCGAAATTATGCTCGAAGGAATGCGCGCCGATTTTTTAAAAGTCGACAAACTCAGTCAGCGTCTGGTCGAGCGTGCACGCCAGGTCAAACGGATTACCTGCAAGACTCCATACGGCACGGAATTCGAGGCCGAGCTTTCGCCAAAACTCAAATGGCTTAAAACAAGCGGAATCATCACGTGCGACAAATGGGGCAACCTTCCCGGGGGCGAGATTTTTACGTCGCCGCAGAACACCAACGGTATTTTCGTCGTCGATGGTGTGGTCGGCGATTATCTTTGCGAGCGCTTCGGTGATCTCAAAGACAACCCGCTTACTATCGAGGTCGAGAACAATCGGATTGTCGATCTGCGCTCGGAGAACAAAGATTTGCGCGACGAATTTCGCGCTTATACGAGCACCGATGAAAACAGCAATCGCGTCGGTGAGTTTGCGATCGGAACGAACACCGCCTGCACCCACATCATCGGCCACATTTTACAGGACGAAAAAATTCCCGGCGTCCACATCGCCTTCGGCCACCCCTACGCCGAACATACTGGCGCAAACTGGTTTTCCAAGACCCACATCGACTGTGTTGGCCGGGATTTCGACATTTGGTTTAACGGTGAGCAGGTGATGAAACGCGGAAAATTTTTGGTATAATGCCGCAATGATCGCTGATGTTCGCAAGCGCCTCGACCGCGTACCATTCGTTCCATTCATCATCCGAACTTCAGACGGTCATGAGTACTCAGTGCCCACTGTTGATCACGCCAAGATCTCTCCACGCGGTCATCGTGTGGTTGTCTTCACCGATGAGGACGCAACTGCTATCCTCGGTCCGCTCCATATCAACAACATAATCGACCAGCAGCCCAACGGCGAGTAAGCGCGCAGCCAGCGTCGCAAAGTGGACCCGCAGCTTCGTTCCCGATTCAACGCTGACTTCGCGTCGGACAAATTCGCGGCGCTCTTGCGCTGCGTGAATGAAACTGAGAAATGGCCAGCGGATTTCCGAATTTCGGAGACACCGATTTTTTTGACCGGTGAATTTACGGATGACGTAACGCGTGCTGCGCATGCGATTGTCGATCTTACCCGCACGCCAGAATTCCTGCAGCACGCGAAGAACGCAATTCCCGAGGGATTGGAAGTTCCGAATGAATCGGGGCATCCGAATTTTCACGTAGTCGATTTTGCAGTTTGCAGGGAAGGCGATCGCTACGTCCCGCGACTGATTGAACTGCAAGCGTTCCCGAGCTTGTTTGGTTTTCAATTGCTGCTGTTGCATTGCATGCGCAAGGCGTATCCGGCCATTCCCCGCAATTGGACTTCATCATTTGGAGGAATCAAAGATGAGGCCTATCTCGAGCTTCTGCGACGCACCATCATCGCTGATTCGGCTGCGGAGAACGTGGTTCTGCTGGAGATCGAACCGGAAAAACAAAAGACACGGGTCGATTTCGCCGCGACTGAAACATTGCTCGGTATCCGCCCCATTTGCGTGACGAAAATTAAAAAACGCGGTCAGCAATTATTTTATGATCGCGATGGACGCGAAGTGCGGATCAAACGGATTTATAATCGGGTAATATTCGATGAACTCATTCGCCGGCCCGATCTGGATCTG
>JBKOXU010000069.1:0-16552 GCA_046725095.1 Verrucomicrobiota bacterium | reverse complement strand
AAGCGTTTTATCAGCAGCCCGCGCCGGACGGCTCACGGCCGGGCATGTTTTACGTGAACCTGCGCGAGATGCAGAGCAATCCGACTTACCAGCTCGAAGCGCTCGCGTATCACGAAGGAATTCCCGGGCACCACATGCAGATTGCCATTGCCCAGGAGCTGAGCGGTCTTCCTAAGTTCCGCAAATTCGGTTTGCGCTATACGGCTTACACGGAAGGCTGGGGCCTCTACAGCGAACAGGTGCCCAAAGAGATAGGCATGTATCGGGATCTGTATTCGGATTTCGGAAGATTAGCGCTCGAGCTTTGGCGCGCCGGACGTCTGGTGGTCGATACCGGCATCCACCACAAAAAATGGACTCGGCAACAGGCGATCGATTACCTGAAGCAAAATACACCCAACTCCGAAGCGGATTGCATCGACTCGATCAATCGCTACATCGTGATGCCGAGCCAGGCGACCGCTTACAAGATCGGCATGATCAAAATTCTTGAGTTGCGGGAGAAAGCAAAAAAGCAGCTCGGAAGCAAATTCGACATCCGCCAGTTTCACGACGTCGTGCTGACAAACGGCGCGTTACCCCTCGATGTGCTGGAAGAACTGGTCGATCGCTGGATCAAATCCAAACAGAATGGCGCTGGGGAGCGCGAGCATGTTGCTCGCTCTGGCTGGCATTTTGCCAGCCAGTTTCTCAGCGAGTGTTTGCACGCGGGAGGCAACGGGCCATCCGGCAACATGCCGAATGGGGCGAGCAGAATGGTCGCGCTCCCCAACGCTCGTTAGCGAATGAACCAGGACGCCGAGCACCTTCGGCTATTGTCGATCTTTCATTACATCGTGGGGGTCTGGCCGCGCTCTTTTCGTTTTTCCCGCTGCTTTACACCACGGTGGGTGCCATTTTCATATTTGTCGCGCGCCACGGTACTCCAAAGCCAGGCGAAGAGCTCCCACCAGAATTTGTTGGCTGGATTTTTGCCGTAATTGGTTCGCTCTTGTTTCTACTCGGGATTGCAATCGCGATTTGCATCCTAATTGCGGGCCGCTCACTTGCGAAACGTACTCGTTACTGGTTCGCATTTGTTATGGCCTGCATCGAATGCCTCTTCATTCCCTTCGGAACAATTCTTGGCGTATTCACGATTATTGTGCTTTCACGTGAATCCGTGAAGGCGTTGTTTTCAACTACTGCCGGCCAGCAAGGAACGACGGCTTCCTAGTCGTTGTGGGCCCCTTTATCGCTTGGAAGCGGTCGCTATATCGAGCAAGCGAAGCGCATGCCCCGCAATTTCCTTTGCTTAGCCACGCCTTCAGCCAGAAATCCCAGCCGACATGAACTGAGCCTTACTCTCCATCAGCGGCTCGCGATGAAGGACGGGGAGAAACCCGGACGTAATAAACGTCTTCTTCATGCTGTCCAGTGTTCGGATTGAAGTTGAAGGTGGCAGCATACGCAACATTGCCTCCAGTCTCGTCAGACACGATCGTGATGTAGTCGCCAATCTTGTCCTGGTTCGGATAGCCTTCGAGAGGATTGAACAAATCGCTCACCGCAACGTTAGCTGACCACGTGAGGCCGCCGTCAGTGCTGAAAGAATAGAATAACTGGGAATAGGTGTTGTTTGCGGCGTTTCGTGTGTCATACCAAACAGCATCCAGCCGTCCATTAGGCGCGACCGAGAATGTGCCGAACCAGTGCCACTTGTTGGGGTTAACAGGATCATCGTTGATTCGCCGCGGTGGGCTGAAGTTTAGTCCGCCGTCTGTGCTGCGCACAAACATCACGTCGGTTGCGCGTCGCCTGGGCGGCACGACGCTCGCCAGCATGTAAATGTTATTGTTAGTCAGTCCTCCGGAGCGATCGATCGCTAGGAATAACTGTCCATCAAGTCCTGCTGGATTGATTCCCCCGCCACCGAGTTCGCCACCCATGTTGACGGCGGTGCTTTGGTCAAAACTCGGCGTGACGCCGCCGAACTGTGCATTGCTCGAGCGAACGCACCAAAACGTGCTGTGTCGTCCTTCCCCGCCGACAAATACGTTACCATCGGTGTCCACATCCAATGTTCCTATTTGAGGAGAGTTGGGAATAGCGATCGGAGTCATCCATGTGACCCCGCCATCAGTGGATCGGCTAAAGCCCCCCCTGCCGCTGCAGGAAGCCACGCGATTGCCTGTCGACTGGTATTGGAAACCGTGACCCGGACCATTGGTCTTATCGATGGTAAACCATTCCTTATCGCCTCCTCCGGCGCCTCCCTCGCCAGAGAGCAGCGTCCAGGAATGGCCGCCGTTTGTCGAGCGCCACAGGTCGTCGCACAAAAAAAACTGGTGTGACTTGAGACTGAGATAGAAAAACTGCCCGATCTCATCGGAGTTTGTCACCGGGTCGCTACGGAAAGCGCCGTTTTCCAGAACACCGGGAAACGTCCACGTCGTGCCGCCATCGGTTGTATATCCATAGCCGGCCTCCCGGAAGTCGGAAGACACACTGTCGAACTGCCTCCAACCGATTGCCATCTTGCTCAGGTTCGTTGGGTCAACGGAAATAGATGGCTCGTTCGCAGCGTCGCCGAGGATGTTGTTCCCATTCGCATCGACGTTCACCTGGAAACTGGTGAAGAGACCGAATCGCGAGATCATTCGCGGCGAAGTCTCTATTTTCCGAGGGGGAGCAGGCGGGTTATCGTATTTCTCCAGCGGCTCGTTTCGGGGCACCTTGTGTGTGGGCGCCAGTTGGCCCAAAGCAATGGGAACTAAAAATAGCGAGAGCAGACAAGTGAAACCGCCAGCCTTTAACATTCTAAAACGGATCATCAAAAGAAACCCCCTTTGTGAACGCTCCCGGGTTACATGACCCTTACTCTCTAAACTTGTTACTTTCCAATTGGCGGCTCGCGAACGCTCGGCTCGGTCTTCAACGATGCGTCTATGCCGCGCCCGTCGAGCCCGGCCGCTACGCGGCCTTTCTCATCCACGTCAACCCAGCTGCCGCCAAAATGACTCCCCGTCTCCCTTACCCAAGCCCATTGCCTTGGCTTTTTTCCAGCCGCAATCGCTTTAAGATTGAACTCGACACGCACTGGGCCTTCGGATCGCGCTTTCACATTGCCAAGCGAGGTAGGAACCTTGTTGACCAACACGGTCACTCCGTAGATCCCGGCGCCCAGATTTTTGAAGACATACCGTCCTTTTTGATCTGTTTTGGCGCTAAGCGCTACAGCGTCTCCCGCGTCGAGGCGCACTTCGGCGCCGTTGATGGCTTTTCCATCGAGTCCTTTCACATCCACTTGGATACTGGCCGGACGCTGGCGTTGACGTGCTCGAGTTGTGTCGTTGATCGTGTAAGGCACAAAATGTGTGCCAGTTTGTGCGAACGTCCAACCTCCAGCGAGAAGAAATGCAGCGGACAGGCCAGAACGGAGGAGAGCTGAGCGAGTAATCACGTGCTGCAAATTTACGTGAAGAGATGAATTACTTCAAATCTTTTGTGGTATTCTATCTTCTTTCCCTTTCGGCCCAGCGGCCAGGGAGGTTGCTTCCAGTGCGCCCGACAACCCAGACATAATTTCTTATCTTTTTCTCAGCCGTTGGGCTCAAGTCGAAGTCGATACGCGCCTTTTCTCCACGCATTTTTACATTGACGGAGAATTTCACCGCGCCGCCTGCGATAATGCTGAGTTTATAAAGACCCGCAGGCAGTTCTCTGAATAAATACCGGCCGTTGCTGTCGGTAACCGTGATGATTCGGACGCTCGGTTTACCTGTTGCCTCGATGCGAACCTCCGCACCCTGGAGAGGTCGACCATCGGTTCCCAGGACGTTTCCCTGGAGGGACGCAACCTGCGCTAAGGCGGATGGTGCGAGAACAAATGTTCCTGTGAGGAAGAGCGCGATAGAACCTGCTCGGCAGAACATGGGATACGTTACTTCGCCGTGGATGAAGGCACAATCCTTCCCTGCGCTCTGCTGAGCGGAGGAGATTGCCGGCGGAGGGGCTCGAACCCACACGATCTTGCGATCACTGGATTTTGAGTCCAGCGCGTCTGCCAATTCCGCCACGCCGGCGATTTGAAATTCTGAACCTACAAGCGCGTCCGCAAAGCTCAACTACGCCGGGCACGTTGAAACGTTAAAGCGTTGAAGCGTTGAATCACGAAATCTCGTCGCTAAATTCCGTTTGCATTCGCAGCGCGCACGGCGGCCCAAGAATTTCGCGATTATCGCATCGCGAAGCGCCAACGGCGATCTCAGCAGGTTGGTTGGAGTCCGGCTGTGTCTCAGCGATTGAGTCCAAAGGGCGAACGATCTGGATTGCAGACGCACATCGCGACGACGGAAAGCGTTTCGTTGTGCGTACGGATGAAAAGTTAAGCACTTTTATGGAACTCGAATCGGCGATTCTGTGAAAGAAACACGAGCACGGAATCCGTAAAAATAAGCTCGACAAATTTTCACTGTCTAGGTAAGAGCTCCTCGATTACGTCATCCGACGTTTCAACTTATTTTCGGCGCGGCTGAATTAGCCGCAGGGGCTGGATGTTTACTGAGACACCGTTTAGCGCGATCCCTCAGATCCAACTGGAGCCCCCGAGTCAGCCGAAGTGAGGGCGCTGTTCCAAAGCGCTTCGTCGGATGGTTCTCGGCGTCCGCGCGGAACTGGATTGCAATTACTGCAGTTCCACAATCCAACCTCAGCAAAAAATGAAAACAAAGAATATGAAAACTCTAGACTCAAGAAAATCAATCGGCCGGTCGCCGTTGCGACTCGGTTTTCTTCTCATCCCGCTCGCCCTCGCCTGCTCTGCGCTTTCGCCGAAAGCGCAAGCGGCTTGCCAAGAAGGGTGCTTAACGAACCAAAACACCGTCCTAGGTGACGATGCGTTCTTCAGCCTCACCACCGGGCCAACAACACGGCCGTTGGCAATCAAGCGCTGTATAGCAACACAACTGGCAGCGAAAACACGGCCACCGGCGTTAGTGCGCTCTATAGCAACACCACCGGCAGCGAAAACACGGCCATCGGTCTTAACGCGGTTACTAGCAACAACGGCAACTTTAATACTGCCGTCGGTTTTGATGCGCTCGCTAGCAATACGACCGGGGCCAACAACACGGCTAACGGTGCTTATGCGCTCTATAGCAACCTCGACGCCAGCGATAATACGGCGCTCGGTTATCAAGCGTGAGCGAGATTAAACCGATGAATCAAACTAGTGAAGCCATCCTGGCACTCAATCCGGTGACATTTCATTACAAGAGCGACAACACAGCCACACCGCAATTTGGTTTGATCGCCGAAGAAGTAGCCGAGGTAAATTCCGATCTGGTAGTGCGCGACGATCAGGGCGAGGTCTACACCGTGCGCTACGGTGCGGTGAACGCCATGTTGCTGAACGAGTTCCTCAAAGAGCATCGCACAGTGCAAGAGCTAAAATCCACTGTGACAAACAGGAAGCGACAATCGCACAATTGAAGGAGGACTTTCGAGTGACCGTTGCGCGGCTTAGTGAGCGTCTTGAAGAGCAGACGTCGCAAATTCAAAGAGTGAACGCGCAAGTCGAGATGAGCCGCCCTGCGCCGCAAACGGTCGTCGATAATCATTAGAACTGCGGAAAGAAGACTAACCGCATTTCGCAATCAGCCGTCACGTTTTCAGCGAGTGCCTGCTTTTTGTTTGGCTCGAAATGCCAAACACGATTGGCTTACCACTTTTTGAACTCACCCGCGTGCTTGTGCGTTTCAATCACATTGCCCGCTTCATTGTAAACGCGAATCACCGCATTATGTGAGCGGTTGTAGACCTTCGCGTAGCCGGCGGCATTGCTGATTAGGTTTCGTTCAGCGTACGACAGCCGCCCGAATGGCGGCGCATCGGAGATTAGATCAACTCCTCGGTGATCTTTACGCGGGCGAACTTCGTAAGCGTGCATATCATTTTCTGCGAAATGCCGCCGTAATCTTCTCAATAATCCATCGCAGTCCTACCCAAATCAGCCACAACGCGATAAGAAACCCAATGACTAGCAGCAGGAAACAAATGAGCTTCCAGAAAGACCTTCCGCCGCCTGGAATATATGAAGGCGTTTGCGCAATCGTTAAGAGAAACCCCTCACCTTGCATATGGAAAGCCCTGCGTCTAATCTCCGCCGAAGAATGACATCAGCAAACGTGTAATCTCGATCATCGTACGGCCCGACTTCAAGGCTTCCAATCTGAATTTCTCGCAAGAGAAACCGCCTGACCTTCCGTCGCATCAGCGTCTTGCTTCCTTGAGAGGGCTTATTGGTCATGCGCCGACGAGAAGCATGCGAATCTTCGTAAAAAGGAACGAACATGTTCATCTAATCACCATTCTTTGAAATCGCCCGCTTGCTGGTGCCTTTCAATCACGTTGCCAGCTTCATCGTAAACGCGAACAACGGCCTTGTGTGATCGGCTGTAAAACTGTGCGTAGCCGACGGCATTGCTGATTTAGGTTTGATTCAGCGTACCACAGGCGACCAAATGGGAGCGCATCGGAGATTAGATCGACACCACGTTTGTCGCCGCGTGGCCGAATCTCGTAGTTGTGCATTTCTGATTACGGTGGGCTACCCCTCAATCATTTGCGCGGGTCGATATAACGGAAGTCGCCGTTTGGTACGAGCTTTAGTACGCGGCCTCGGTGTCGGGTGTGCGAACTTGCACCATCATGAAATGTGGATTCGCTTTTGCCCAGGCAAGCGCCCTCTCTTTTGTATCAAAAAAACGATCGATCACGATCGCGCTGCGTTCAGCTGCGTTTCGCCCGCACGACCGCGCTGCTTTGCGATTGACAACGTCCGGTCCGCTGTCTACCGCCAGACACTCCGCATCATGGAAGACAACTTTGCTGCCATAAGGAATTTTCTTTGGATTGACAGCACAATGTCCCTCGTTTAGCCGTGTGCTGTTCCAAGCTGCATTCGCGCCTGAACCTTCTCCATGCCAGTAAACCGTGACGCGCGCGAGTGCTGAATGCTCGCCAGCAAAGGCTTGGCACGCAGAAAGCGAGATGAGCACGACCGCCGTCATTAGCCGTTTCATACCGTTCTCCGATTGTCCCCCCGCCGCTGTAAATCCGGGAGCAAATGGAGCAGGGAAAAACGTGGGCAATCGCCTCTATATAAACTTCGGAACTGCGTCGCGTTTTGGTCCCTTGTTGCCGTTTGTCGAGCGAAGCAAAAGCAACTGTCCGGTGAGTAATGGAAAAAGTCGCAGACAATCTGAGCAAAGCTGGTTGGAGTTGGGGCTGCGTCTCAGGGATTGATTCCAATGGGCGAACGATCTGGATTGCAGACGCACATCGCGGTGACGGAAAACGTTTCGTTGTGCACGCGGATGAAAAGTTGACCCGCTTTTGTTGAACTTGACTGACGATTCTGTGAAAGAAACAGGAGCGCGGGAGCCGTGAAAATAAAGCTCGAGAAATCTCCGGCTTGACACACTGGGTAGGTTTTTCCCAAACTCGGCGTCACGTAAACGGATTCGAATCAGGCGGAGAACATTTCCCCGCTAGGTTCTTCGCCTCTTCCCGGACCCGCGAGTCACAGAATCAAAGTAGCGGGGGAAAAGAAAGAACCATGAATCCATCGATTCAATTCAAAAACGCAACAATTCTGCCACTTCTCATCGCACTGACGCTCGGCTGCTTTGCGCTTTCGCCGCAAGCGCGAGCGGATTGTCAAGAAGGCTGCATAAGGGACTTCAACACCGTCCTAGGTGAAGATGCGCTCTCCAGCCTCACTACCGGCGGCTACAACACGGCCATGGGTCATAGCGCACTCTATAGCAACACCTGGGGCTTCTGGAACACGGCCAGCGGTTGGCAGGCACTTTACAGCAACACGTCCGGTGGCTCCAACAACGCCTTCGGTTTTAATGCGCTCTATAGCAATACAACTGGCTTCAACAACACGGCCAACGGTGGTAATGCGCTCTATAACAACACAACCGGCTATCAAAACACGGCCACCGGTGTTCGAGCGCTCAGTGATAACACAACCGGCTTCAACAACACGGCCGATGGTCTAGATGCGCTGGAACAGAACACAACCGGCAGCTACAATACGGCCATCGGTATTGGGTCGCTCTTTTCCAACAGCGACGGCAGCAACAATACGGCTATCGGTGCTAATGCACTCCCTCACAGTAAAGGCGACAACAACATCGCACTAGGTCGTTATGCCGGAAGAGCTCTCATTACAGGAAGCTACAACATCGACATCGGCAACGTTGCGGTAGGTAATGACTCGGGAACCATTCGGATCGGCACGACCGGAACCCAGACAGCGACGTTTATTGCCGGCATTAGCGGGACGGCCGTTGCCGGGGACACAGTTGTGGTGGATGGAAACGGTCAACTTGGCACCGTCGCGTCAGCGGCGCGGTTCAAAAAGGAGATCAAACCAATGGACAAAACGAGCGAAGCAATCCTGGCCCTTAAGCCGGTGAGTTTTCAGTACAAGAGCGACAGCAAAGGGACACCGCAATTTGGCTTGATTGCTGAAGAAGTGGTGAAGGTGAACCCGCATTTAGTCGTTCGCGATCGCAAGGGAGAAATTTACAGCGTTCGTTACGAAGCGGTGAATGCGATGTTGCTCAACGAATTCCTCAAAGAACACCGCACAGTGCAAGAGCTAAAATCCGCTGCTGCGAAACACGAAGCGATTATCGCGCGCCAGCAAAAGCAAATTGAAGCGCTTACTGCAGGCCTGCAGAAAGTGAGTGCGCAAGTCGAGATGAGTCGCTTTACTCCGCAAACGGTCGTCGATAATCATTAGAACTGCGGAAAGAAGACTAACCGCATTTCGCAATCAGCCGTCACGTTTTCAGCGAGTGGCGGCTTTTTGAGGACTTAAGCAACAGCAGGAAGACCATGGCGCGGGTACAGACCTCGACACCGTGCAAGCCGGCTGACCTTACAGATCAGTGTACCGTGACAGTTACGGAGCGGATGCTGCGGTTATATTGGTTGGTCGCATAGAGCTTGTAAGTGGTTGTAATCGTAGGTTGCACCACTGCACTCGTTTCACGCACTGGTCCTACTTCTGGCGAGACGATGGTGTAGGTCGCGTTCGTCACGCTCCACGAAAGGGTGGAGGACTCTCCGACTGTGATTGTCGGAGGATCCGCCGTGAAGCTGGACACCGCCGGCGAGGCGCCGGTTGGCACATTGTCAGGCGTATACACTGGTCCCATCAAGACGACCTCGAAGTCCGAAGCGGTGAGCGTTTTGAGCTGATCAAGCTCGCTGTTATTCCATCGCTCGTCGGGTGCGCCGCTAATGAACATCGCGCCGCCGTTATCCGCTACGATGACTCCATGCTGCTTCAAAGCTGTCAGGATGACCTGATCGTTAGGCGGGAAACCCGAAATGTCAAAGCTAGCCTTTAGCCGCATCCGCATCCCCATGGGCGGTGCGTTTTGGCTCGTCTCTGATGAGGCCCAGTGGGACGCCGGAGGCGTAAACGCTTGCCTTGTTACCGGCACCGTCACACGAATGGCATGGTTAATCGCCCCGGCTTGGACTTCATCATAGCGCACCAGTCCGGGAAAGATCGCCAGCCCAGCTGCATCGGCCGAGGTCCATGTATAAGGCCGCTGCTCATTAATTGCCATGTCCCAGATCGCGGTGGAGTCGGCTTTCCAGGCGCCATTTCCTCTGAAACCGCGGTAGAGTTCGTAGAGCCAGCAGCCGTTGCGATCTAAGACTAAGACATGACGGTCGCCATCACCTGGATTTGGATAGCCCTCGATGAGCGCATTTGGCGGAACAGGCATCGGGCCAGGATCAGACTCCGTTTTATAGGCGACAATCCTGATTGGAATCTTCGGCTGGGTCGTGGTGTCCACGACCTGGTATGGAATGCCGATCTTACTCCCATTGTAAAGTCCTGCCCCGAAATCAGGATGCAGCGGAGAGCTCCCTCCGATAAATGCGATGATACTCCCCGAGTTTGGATCGACCGGCATCGAAGCGATATCCGTGTTCCAGGCGTTGTCGGCCGGAAACGGGATGAACCCATTTAGGTCCGCGCCGGGACCGGTATCCATTCCGGCACATGTGCCGCTTTGCGCAAAACTCTCGCTCGACAGTAAGAGCAGTGAGAAACCGATGAGAATAATGAGCTGCCGTGTTTTCATAGAACGCCTTCCTTTTTTTCCTGTGGAGGGCGGGCCCGCTTCCGGTGTTCGAGCGGCACGATAAACTCGCAGCTTCTGCCTGGTCAACCGGAACAAGTGTGGTGCGTGGATCTCTTCTCTCATCCCGAGGATTGGCGAAGCGCCGAGAGATCTCCTCGCTTCAAGCTCTGCGCTCACCCATCAGCCGCGGCCGCTCGATGCCATTGGATCTGAAAAGCTAAACGATATCTGCTCGCTTTTTCCTGGGACCAATTCTTACTGTCACTCAATCGTCACGCAATGGTGAAGGTTTGTTAACATGATAGCGCAATCACACCGAACTAAAGTGACTACGCCGTGTTTTCCCGACTCACCACATTTGAAGATGAGACACCAAAAGTTTTTTGACTTTGTTCGAACTTCGAGAGAAGGAGACGAGAGATGGGCCAAATGAAAAAACATAAACAAAACAATCACAACGCTCGCGGCGCTAATCGTCGAACTGTTACTCCACCAGCGAAGACGCCGAATGTTCAGATCCTGACGATCAGCAACGTTCCCAGCGATATTTTGGAGGCGATCGATGAGCTCGCCGCCAGGCAAGATCGCAGTCGTTCAAGCTTCGTCCGGCGCGAGTTGGAACGCAGCGTTGCCGGGTACCAGGCGAAGGAAGCGCTTAGTAAATCGCGCTGAAAATCGAGACTTCTGTTTTTTCGCACGGATGAAAAGCTGACTGCGCTTGTTGAACTGGAATCGGCGATGATCTGCCGGCAAAATCGGCGTGTGATTTGAATCTTACTCGATGAGCTCGCGCTTCATTATGAAGCTTTCAAGTTCGACCTCATGCGCGAGGGGCCGACCAGTTTTGGGACTGAGTATCATATCATCCTCACAGCAATTCACAGAGCCCGCGAGGGCGCGCCAAACAAAATCTTTGACGCTGAATCCTGCAAATCGCGCGGCGCGACGGATGCGCTTCCGAATTGAAGGCTCGTCGCACAGTGTAACGCTAAAACCGGCAGGCGCTCTCCCTTCGTCGAGGCGGATGCCGCGAACTAACTGCGCGGGTAAGCGATGGCGGCTGTAAAGTTCCAGAAATCGCTCGGCCGACATTCCGAATTCACCCGCAATCGGAGTCACCACTTTTCGGCATTCTGAATCCAGGTTCCACTCAGCTTGCCCGTTCTTTGTTTGGACGATAAATGAGTTCATAGCCTCACTAGAAGGGCAGAAGCTTCTCTCAAATGCAAGCTTTTTCGTGTCTAACTAACTTGGGACTTCTCTCTCGATCTTGCACGGCGGAAAGCTTCCGTCGTTAGGTTTATGAGATACTCATCGTCCTCCGCGTGTCATTTGGATATTTGCCCGCAAGCTGATTGGTGTGCTCGAGCATCCGCTTGACAAGAGTGATTGCGAGTTCGCGAATCTGCGAAATTGCGGTTATCCTGAAGCATCGACACGCACAATTGTTTGATCCCGAACCAAAATTAACCGCTTGTGTAGAGAGCGAAATTTCGTCGGCACGAATTGGAGTGTCAGGGTTTCGATCCCTCTGCTGCGTTTGGCTAGCGCGATCTTGAGAAGCAGGACAAGGTGCGTTGAAAACGACGACGAGATGGCAACCACGCTATACCTTCCTAGCATAACGGTGGATTTTAGTCCAGCCCATCTGCCAATTCCGCCACGCCGGCGCAGGAAATGTGCAGCTAAAAACCCCGCCGCGAAGCTCAAGCGCTTCCGAGGAGATCGAGAGGTTAAAATCGTTGAAGAGTGGAAGCGGTGAAGCGGAGACACAGCCTATCTCTCAATCACTGATCACCATTCGTGATCCTCGCGTCAGAAGCTCAAAGCGCGACCTGAGAATCGCCTATTTCTTCCAACCGTCGCAGGCCGCGCGGCGGCCCGAAAATTTCGCGTAGAATGATTGCGTTGCGTTGGCCCGCTGATGAGCGGAGGAGTCCCGCGATGTCTGCACCGGTGCGTGCGTCCTTCATTTTCGAGTCTGCTGGCGTCGGAGCTGGTTCCTCAGGCAATTTGGTGTCGCTCCGCGGTTCGATTTGCACCTGCTGTTCCTGAACTTCAATAACGCGCGGCGTAACAACAGGAGTTTCGTGCGGGATGACATGCCTTTTCCGGCGTTCCTTGGAAGTGAGTCGACCGCGCGGCATGGGAAATGGTCCAGGGGGAGGTTGCACCGGCGCCAGTGGCCGAGGTGGAATGTCTGTGCGCGACATAACAGGCGGTGGCGGTCGCGACCCTGTCGGCTGGCCAAGCGCTTCGAGAAATCTGCGAATGCGCTCTGCGTCCGATTCGACAGGCGCGCGTTTGATTGACTCCATCCGGTGCGGACGCGTTGTCGATCTCCGATCCGAATCCTGTTGTCTTTTCTTTGCCTCGCCGACTTTGCTTGCAAGCAATCTAAACAGCACTGCCGTCGCGATCAGGAGAATGAAAAGAAGATTCTCGATGTGCATATGTCGAATGGTTACAAAGTTAAAAACGTTACATCGTTAAAACGGCTTATCTTTGTAACCCTTGTAACATTTGTAACAAATCACGTTCCTTCACTCCGCGGCTTGTCTCCCCCGGCGATTGATTCCCGCATGGAAGTATCCGCCTGAACGTTTTTCATTCGCACGTAATCCATTATTCCCAGATTCCCCGAGCGAAATGCGTCCGCCATTGCTTGCGGAACAAGCGCTTCGGCCTCGACAACTTTTGCTCGCATTTCTTGTGTTCTGGCACGCATCTCCTGCTCTACGGCCACGGCCGCCGCGCGGCGTACTTCGGCTTTGGCTTGGGCAACGCGTTTGTCCGCGTCGGCCTGCTCGGTCTGCAATTTCGCGCCGATGTTATCCCCGACATCCACGTCGGCGATGTCGATGGAGAGAATTTCAAAGGCCGTATTGCTGTCGAGACCTTTGGCCAGCACGGTCTTGGAAATGCGATCGGGATTTTCCAGCACTTCTTTATAGGAATGGGCCGAGCCAATTGCACTGACAATGCCTTCGCCGACGCGCGCGATGATCGTTTCTTCTGTGGCACCACCGACGAATCGGTCGAGATGCGAACGCACGGTAACACGCGCCTTCACTTTCACGCCGATGCCGTCTTGAGCGACGCCGTCAATCGTCGTCCGGCCCATGTTTGGGCTCGGCGCGTCGATCACTTTTGGATTGATGCTCGTACGCACTGCTTCGAGAACAGTTTTGCCGGTGCCCTTGGTCGCCAGATCGATGGCGCAGGCCCGGTTGAAATCGAGAGAAATCCCGGCTTTATCCGCCGCGATCAACGCCAGAATCACGTGATTAACGTCGCCGCCTGCCAGATAATGCGCTTCGAGCGGATCGCTCCGAACATCAAGGCCCGCTTTCACCGCCGTGATGCGATTGTCGACTATCAATCCGACCGGCACTTTGCGCAGACTCATGCCGATCATTTTCCCAATGCTGACGGGGGCGTTTGCGATCCGGGCGCGGAGCCACGTCATGAAATATTTGGAGACAACAATCACCATCACAAAGGCGAAAACGGCGAGCACTGCGAGACCGACAAGATAAAGCGCTTCCATACGGGTACGAAGCTATCGGAAGCGGTACAACGCGCAAAGCTCTAATTGGTGCTCGGGGCGGGACTTGAACCCGCATGCCTTTCGGCATACGCCCCTCAAACGTACGTGTCTGCCATTCCACCACCCGAGCTTTTGTCGGGGAAGCTGCCTGCGTCACCGTAGCGACGCGAAGGCGGGTCGGCTTCCCGTGGATAGTGACTCGTGAACGGTAAATGGGGCATTGGTCGGCGCAAGTGTGATTGTGAATTGTGATGCGAGGTTCGAGATTTGAGATTCGATTTAACGATTTAACGATTTAACGAATTACGAGCATGAGTAAGATCGATCCGCCTCAGGCGTACGATTGGATCAAGATCGATCTGCATATCCACACGCTAGATGATCCCAAAGACGCAATCGATTATTCCGTGCATCAATTGCTGGAGCGCGCTCGTTCACTCGGTTTTCGGGTCCTTGCGATCACGCTGCACGACGCCGTCTTTGATCGGCAGGAAGTGTTCGCTGATGCAGCAGCAACGGGCATCCTGCTTATTCCAGCAGCAGAAGTGCGCTTATGCGGCGCGGATGTCATCATTCTGAATGTGACTGGCGAAGAAATCGCGGAGCTGAAGAACTTCGACGATCTTCGGCGGCTGCGGGCTCGGCGCGGGACCTCTATTTTCACGATTGCGCCGCATCCTTTTTATGTTTTTGGCAGCTCAATCGGATCGCGATTACTCGCCGAAATCGATTGCTTCGATGCGATTGAGTTCTGCCACTTTCACAAGGGCCTTTTCAATCCGAACCGCCGGGCGAAAAGGGTGGCGTCGCGCTTTGGCAAACCATTGATCGCCACCTCCGATGCGCATCGGCTGCACGCCTTCGGACGGCATTACACGAGCATTCCGACTCCGCCTGAGCTCACTGTCGAGAGTGTCCTCAATTCCCTGCGCGCCGGCCCGTTTAAGTTAACGAGTCCTCCCTGCAGCTTCCGCGATCTGATGAGCGCGATCTATTTCGTCTTGCTGGCACATCCATTCCGGCGACGGAGAAAGCGTCGCCGTACCCCATGATTAATGACGAAACCCGAATGACGAAAGAAGTCCGAATCCCGAACGACGAGTGCGCTAGAGATTATGGCCTACTGGTTGGTCATTTGGGGCTCCGTCATTCCTTCGAGCTTCGTCATTCGTCATTCGTCATTCCGCGCTCATTGCCGTTCACTCTCGTTCGGCCCCAGATCATAAATCGCGCCCCAAGGCCCAGAAGCAACAAGCGGCGCCGTAGCTTCCCATGGCCGCGCGCTGGTAGCGTAATGAGTCGTTTCTTCGCGTCCCCAAAAGATGTAGCGGACGCGCAAGGTCCGCGCGAGCTCGCGCCAATTTTGAGCGCCTTGCATCAGCTGGTTCAGCGAGATGTTGACTCCTGTGTAATCGGCGAAACCCTGCGACCATAGGTGCCCCGGATAACCAAGCACAAGCTTTCGGCCCTCGAGCAAGAGCGGGTGATTGAAGGTCGGATAGGCGGCGAAGCGAGCCTCCACCGGTAAAACTTGGACCGTATCGCCGACCCCGGCGAGTTCGACGCGGTTGGCTATTCCAAAACCTGGACGTCCGACAGAAAGCCCTCCAAAAAGACTGATGAATCCGGAGCCAAAAAGTGCCACGCAAACAACCGCACGCGCCAGCAGGTTCCAATGTGCGATGAGATCCTTCCACAAAAACGGGAGCACGAGAAAGTACGCCCACATCATGAGCTTCAGATTGTCCCATTGCCACGGCGCAAACTGAAACAGCAAACCTGAAACGAAGATGACGAGCGCGGGCAGGAGAAAGGCGATTGCCTCGGATGACTCTTGATTCCAACTGATGCCGCTTTTCCAGGCGCGCCAGCCGCAGACTGCGATCAAGAAGAGTGCCAGTGGAATAAAGACGCCAAAATTATCGGACCAGAATTGAAAGGCACTCGCACGGCCGAATGCAGGATCAGCCATCACCCACCCCAAATGTGGTTTTACGATTGACCCGGCGGCGAAATGGTCGGTCGTCAGCCACACAAAAAAAAGGGCCGGAATCAACGCGCAGGCCACGACCCTCAAGGCATGCATGCTGGTGTCGCCAACCAGCTTGCCCCGTTCTGCCGGGTCCGAAAACGAGCGTCGGATGCCGCCAATTCCTTCCGTGCGGAGGAGATTCACAATAAATTTCGCTGGTTGAAGGCATTCAAAAATGAAGAGTAAAAAGAGAAAGATGCTGAGAGCGAGGAATGTATGAACGTGGAAGAGCGGCATCGAGGCATAGAGAGAGAGCTCCACCCAGAAAGGCAGTGGTCCCCTTCGTTGAAGACGGTCGGACGGCGCTCCGGGGTCACCGACCCCGGCTACAGAGGCTCGGCGAAAGAATGTTTCGCGCCAATGCCACAGCAAAAGGACGCCGGCTGGAATTGCGTAAAGCAATCCGCGCTGAGTCACAAACATGGATAGCGCGATACTTTTCCAGGCGATTGTCTTATCGCCTTGATAATCTAGAAACTTATGGTTGTCGAAAAATTGAAAACCCGCTATGCCGCCATTGAACAGGAAGCCGGCGACACCGAAGGCGCCAGCCCAACGGAAGAACGCGTAAAACGTCGCGAGTGACGCAAACAATCCGGTCCAAACCAGTCCGCGTGTCAGGTCGACGTGAACCAAGCAGAGCAGTGCATTGAATAAGTCCATCCCTGCGGGATACCTCAATTTGCTAAAGACATAGATCGGGTTGTCCGGCCAAAGCGCCACCCCATTCGCGAAATACCTGATCAGCGTGATATGCAGGGAGAGGTCGCCCAGATTATTAGGCGATTGAATTCTCAGCTCGCTGCC
>JBKOXU010000168.1:0-18233 GCA_046725095.1 Verrucomicrobiota bacterium | reverse complement strand
CGTTTCCCGCCATTCACGCTTGCCGAGAACGCGCCATTTCAATACCGCCGCGACAACATCGTGTCCGTCCTTAAAAATGTCCGCTTCGACGACGAGATCCTCGCCAACGACGCGCTTAACCGGATAGCGCCCTCCGTCGATCAACGGCTGCAAATTCTCAATGACCGCGGAAGGAAAGGCCCGAGGCATGGGCCATGAATCAACCGAGATTCGATGCCTGCGAAAGCAAAAATCTCGGTGATCCGAAGAGGATAGCCAGCGGTATTAAACCGCGAAATAAAACGCGCACTCGTAAAGCCCCGAGTTGCGAATCATTTGCCGGCGCACACGAGTCCCGAGGACGGCTTCGAACATGTCCTGCTCGAACCGTCCAATGATTGGATAGCGGTCGACCAAATTCATGATTGGCGAATGACACTCGACAATCCTGGGTCCGCCCTCGTCCCCATTGGTAAACTGGGCCATGTAGCCCTCCCCATCACGGACACGGGCGAGCCATTTGGCGCGTTCAACCACTGTTTCCCCCTTCGCTTTGGCTTTGAGCGCCGCGGTCTTTTTTTCGAAGACATTGTAAAGAAGCTTCTCCGGCGCGTTTGGCCCGTAGATTTCCTGGACCGATTTTAACAGATCGAGCGTGAGCTGATGGCTATCGGCCTGAAAAAGATCATGGCTGCGGCGGGTAAGTCGGTAAACCATTTCCGGGCGACCCATCCGCTGTGGCCGGCGCCAGGTATCAAGGTAGCCATCGCGCTGAAGAGTGAGGCAATGCTGCTTGATGCCCATATAGCTCATGCCCATTTTTTCCACCAGCTCGTTAACAGACAATCCCCGGGTGCGCTTGAGAGAGTTAATAATCCGCAGCCGCTGGGTGCGGCCAATTTCTGCGATTAAACGTTGATTCATAAAATGTGACGATTGAGTGACAAAAAAGTCGAAGGCGGACTTTACACGCCGTGATCTTCAAAACGCAAGTTCAAATTTTACGCAACTGGCGAAAACAAAAGAAATTACAGAAAGAGGATTCGCCACGTCGCTCGGCAGATCGACGGAACAAGGTCTGCTGAGAATGGGCGCAGGTAGTTTCCGTAGCGCACCCGAACGCGTCAGAGAAACGGAAGTGACACTACTTGGACCGGAATTGCCACGGCTGCGCCGGAATTCTCCGGCGCGAGCGCATCCAGCTTGACGCCGGGGTTGTTGAAGCCGCGTTTCACAAAACCGAGCGCGATTTCCTTTTTAATTTTCTCACTGCGCGTTGCGCTCGTGATCCAGCCCGCTTCTTTACCGTTCTCCGCCCTGGAGGCAAGTCTCATCCCACGGTGAAGCGGGATATTACCCAACGAAATCAGGCCGCGTAATCGCTTGTTTGTTTGGCCCGACATCTTAATGCGCGAGATCACTTCCTGGCCAATGTAGCAACCTTTTTCATAATCGACGGTACGCTCTTCCAGATTAGCCTCGATTGGAATAATCTCGTCTGTCAGCTCGCAGCCCCATCGGGGAATGCCCTGTTCGATTCGCATGGTCTCCGCGGCGGCAGAGTCGACGAGGTCGAATGTTGCCAATAACTGTTTCGAAACATCCTCCTGCCTCGCTGCATCGGTCCATACATCCCACCCCGGGTTGGCGAAGCGACGCACAGAAACAATTCTACAGTCCCGTAAGCTCGGCACGGTTTGCGACAGCACGTGAAAAATCGACCATCGGTCGGTGACGTCTTCAATCTGAACATCGTCAGCGATCACATACCGCTCCACTCTGGCTGGGAGTGCTTCGCGAAGCTCGGGATGGGCATCAAGCCAAAAGCATTCACGCGCAGCGGAAACGAAAATGTGCGCGTTCATCTTGCCCTTCGCGTTGAGAACACAGGCCTCAACTGCCACCGCTTCTCTGGCCTTTCGGACATCATTCGTAATCTGCCCATTCAGAAAACGAAGGCGATCATTTCCCGTGACACGGAGTTTTGTGCGCCCGGACAAATCAAGAAAGGCGCCCTGCCCTACCTGGAGCGGCTGCGTCATCCCTGTTCGGACGAGACGGGCTCCGAACGCTTTCGGATTTGCCACACGCGGCGCAATAGTTGCGTGAGAAAACCGCGACGCCACGGGATTGCCTTCTTGACCTCCCCGCTGTCAGCCGAGTCGACGGGTGCCACCGCGTCCGAAGGCGGGAACGACGTCTGGGTCGACACGAGCGCTGTCTCCAGCTCTGGTGCGATTGCCGCAAGGCTGGCTGGCTCCTCCTGCTCTGGCAGCTGAGGCTCCGCATAATCAAGCGATTGGGTTTCGGGCAAATATTTCCGCGCGACCGCAGAAAAATCCTCGTCTCCATGACCCCACTGCATTTGCTCCACCAGCTGATCGCGGGCAGCGCCTGTCACTCGCAAGTCGAGGTAGTGCGACAAACCGAGCTGATTCGCAATCTGCATATCCTTGAGCATGTGCTTTACAGAAAAATGCGGCTCAAAATCGCGTTTGATCATTTTCGGCATCTTCATTGCGATCGTTGTGGAATGGCTCGCGTTGGCTTGCATAGCTTGGACGAACTTTTCCAAGGGCACACCCAGAGCCTGGACAAGGCCCAAAGCCTCCGCCGTAGCTTGGACGCTCGCAGCCGTCACCATGTTGGTCGCTGTTTTGATCGCCGTCGCCTGGCCAAGCCCGCCGATTTCGACGATCTCCTTGCTACTCGCCTCGAGAATGGGACGTGCCTGCCGCAATGCTTCCTCGTTACCGCCAGCATAATAGACCAGTTCGCCTTTTTCGGCCGCAACCTTGCTGCCGGTGAACGGCGCCTCCACAAAGCGCGCTCCGCTAGCTCCGACAATTTCTGCTGCCGTCCGCATGGAATCTGGAGCGACAGTCGGATGCCCAATAACGATGTGCCGCGGTGCCAGGTTCTCACTCAGCCGATGGACGGTGTGCAGCAAAGCTTCGTCGTCGGAAACAAAAATCTGGATGTAATCGCAAAGCTCGGCCAGCTCGGCAGGCGACCCGACAAAATTTGGAACGGGACGCGGTGTCCGGTTCCAAACGAAAACCTGAAATCCTTTCCTGCGCAGATTCGCACTTATCCCTCGACCGATGATTCCGAGGCCAATCACTCCAATCGTCTGGTGCTTTGAATGTGACATAGATGTCTGGCGCTCCGTGGAGTGGAGATTCTTTCAGACTGCGGGCAAAAGCGCCGATAAGCAATGTGGAAATGTCACAAAATGACGAGGCACGAATGTCGAAATCCGAATCAATGACGAACGACGAAGCCTAAAGCATCAATTCTCTGCTTCTACGATTTGGGCATTCTCTCTTCGAGCTTCAGGATTCTTTCGTCATTCGTCATTTTGGTTTCGTCATTATGGTGGCCGTATCCCCGGAAAGCTTTTGGCGTGAAGCGTGCACCGCACATCCGCGTTTCATCTTAGCGCAAACTCAGACAGGTAATACGCAGTGACCGAACCGACGATCTGGAGACTTTCGGAGCTGACCTTTTCGATCGTGTCATCGGCCGTGTGCCACCAGGCGAAATCAAAATCAATTACATCAATAGTCGGAATCCCGATCGCGTTGAGCGGTGTGTGGTCGTCGATCAATTCCCGGCCCAGGTAAGTGAAATAACTTCGCAATTTCAGTGCCTCTGCCGACGCGAATATGTCGCGCGCCATTTCCGCAGGGGAATCCGGTGGCAACGTAATCGTCAAAGAACGGTCGCCCACCATGTCGAACAGGATTCCACCGCGAAATTGTTTGGGTCCGCTGGTTGCTAGCTGCCTCGCAAAGTAACGACTTCCATAGAGCCCATCTCTCTCCGAAAATTGTTCATACGCTTCTTCGCCGTCAAAAAATACGAGCTCAATTTTACCGGCCAGATTTGGATGCTGCCCAAGCGCCCGACTCAATTCCAGAAGCAAACCCGTGCTCGATCCACCATCGTTAGCTCCGACAAACCGGAAGCTGTCGAAAGTCTTCGTATCATAGTGGGAGCACAACAAAAAGGATGGCGCGGTACTCCGTTGTGTGGGGAATCGTGCAATCAGATTCACAAACCTGACTTTGCCACGCGGCGTGTCATCCGTGAATGCCTGTCGTGTCACCTGCCAACCTGACAAGCGGAGCTGATTCTCGATGTAATCCCTGGATTTTTCGATCGCCTCAGATCCGGGCGGACGCGGACCGAAATCAACCAGCCGCCGGACGTGAGCCAGAGCTTTCTCGCCGGAAAATTCTTCCCAAACCTTGGGTTGCGACGCGCGCGACGGCTCCGCACCAGCCAATGAGACGAGGAAAACAAGAAGGAAGGAAACCAAAGCGGGTGGATGCATGCCTTTCATCTTACAATAGCGAAGAAATAAAGTGGACGCGCACGATTTTATGATATAAGCAATGAACTGCCTAGCGCTGCAATAACGCCATGACACAAACCAAAAAGCGGTGGATCAAACCCGCACTAAAAACATTGCCGATTTTTTTCGAATGCACCTGCTATGCGGGCGCGATTTGATTGAACGGGAATAATTGATTCGGATTCGGATTCTCGGCAGCGCAGCTGGCGGCGGCTTGCCACAATGGAATTGCGCATGCGCAAACTGCATCGCGGCGCGCGCTGGAAAGATTGCGCCGCAGACGCAATCAGGCGTCGCCATCAGCGCAGATGATGAACGCTGGTTTTTGGTCAACACTTCGCCGGATCTCGCGCAACAGATCGAACGTACGCCGGGACTGCAGCCACGACCCGATTCGCTGCGAAACACTCCGATAGCAGGCATTCTCCTCACCAATGCCGATCTCGATCATGGGCTGGGTTTGTTGCTGTTGCGGCAAAGGGAAACCCCGCTTGTCGTGTATGCGACCGACGAAACGCGGGCAGCCCTCGATTGGATCGACATGGTTCTGAAGCCATTTTGCCGAGTTGAATGGCGACCGGTTTCTCGCGATTTCAACTCGCTCAGCAAGAGCGTTACCTTCCGTGCGATTTCATTGCCCAACAGCATCGCGTTGCAGTTCCGCGACCAAAACTCGAGCGCGTCCGCCCTTATCGCGCCCGCCGTCGGCAATCTGAGCGATGAATTGCACGATGCAGTCAAAGCTTCCGACATCATTCTCTTCGACGGCACGTTCTGGAAGGATGACGAATTGCTCGCCTTTCGGCCAGGCGCTAGCAGGGCGCGGGAGATGAATCATCTGCCAATCATTAATGGCAGCCTTGATTTCTTGCGCCATTCGCCAGCACGCCGGAAGTTGTACACCCACATAAACAACACGAACCCGATCCTCATGCCCGGCTCGCGCGAGCGCGCCCAAGTTGAGCGGGCTGGCATCGAGATCGCCTGCGATGGTCTAGAAATTGCCCTATGACTTCCGGACTTTTGGATCGCGAGACTTTTGTTGAGAAATTGCGCAAGGTTGGTGCACGTGCTTATCACGACAAGCATCCGTTCCACCTGGCGATGAACGAAGGCCGGCTTTCGCCTGAAGCGGTGCGCGGCTGGGTTGCGAATCGATTCTATTATCAGCGCAGCATTCCCCTTAAAGACGCCGCGATCTTATCTAATTGTCCTCTGCCCGAAGTTCGACGGGTCTGGATTCATCGGATTGGCGATCACGATGGTACCGCGAAAAACGAAGGCGGCATCGAAGCATGGTTGCGGCTGGGTGAAGCGTGCGGTTTGTCGCGCGACGAACTGATGCAAGATAAAAATCTACAACCCGGCGTCCGTTTCGCAGTCGATTCCTACGTGAATTTCGCTCGCAACCGCCCGTGGCCCGTCGCCATAGCCTCATCGCTTACCGAAGTTTTTGCTCCCGATTTGATGGCGGCGCGGCTCACGGCTTTCGAGAAATTTTATCCATGGATCGACCCGCGCGGTCTCGATTATTTCCGTCGTAGAGTCACTCAGGCCCGGCGCGATTCGGGCGAAGCGCTGGAAATCACAATCGAGCAGTGCAGTACGCCCGAGCTGCAGGATGCCGCGGTTCGTGCGCTTCAGTTCAAATGCGATGTTCTTTGGTGCATGCTCGATGCAATTCAGCATGCTTATGCCGAGATCAAGGAAAGGCGGCTGCTTTCCAAACCTCGAAGTCTTTCGAAGCTGGGAGCCGCCGCTGCTTATTAAGTGGGCACGACTATGATTCCCGATCATGCGCAGCCGCGGCTCGCGGGCGGAGTTCGGTTGGAAATCGACGGCATAACTGGCAAAGCCGTGCTGCTATTTCCCGAAGGCATCCTCGAGCTGAACGAAACGGCTCAGGAAATCGTTACCCGCTGCGACGGACGCCCTGTAAACGAGATCGTGCTCGGGTTGGCCGAAGAGTACGACGTCGACCTTGAAATGCTGGCCGCCGACGTCCGCGAAACCCTTGGTGATTTGGAACGTCGCAAGCTCGTCGAGTTCGCATGACCGCGCCCCGCCCATACGCACTCCTGGCCGAAGTAACTTATCAGTGTCCTCTGCACTGCCCCTACTGCTCCAATCCGACCCAGATGCGAAGCGACCGTGAGCTGACCACCGACGAATGGGGTCGCGTAATTCGCCAAGCCGCCGGACTTGGTGTCCTTCAAATCGGTTTCTCCGGAGGCGAGCCGCTCGTGCGGCGCGATCTGGCCGAACTCGTCCAGAGCGCGCGAGAGGCGAGACTTTACACGAATCTGATTACGAGCGGTGTCGGTTTGGATGAGAATCGCGCGAGCGAATTGCGCGACGCGGGCCTTGATTCGATACAACTGAGTTTTCAATCCGACCATGTTGACCTTGCCGATGACATCGCGGGCGCACACGCGCATCAGCGGAAGCTCGATGCCGCAGCGATCATTCGCGCAGCTGGAATTTCGCTTAGCCTCAATTTCGTCATTCACCGGCGCAACATCGATCGCTTGCCGCAAATAATTGAACTGACTGAAACTCTCAGCGCCGGGCGGGTCGAGCTCGCCAACGTGCAGTTTTATGGCTGGGCGTTTCTTAACCGCGCCGCGTTGCTGCCGACCCGCGAACAAGTTGCGCGCGCAAGAGAAGTCGCGACCGCCGCGAAGACGCGTCTTGCTGGCAAAATCGACGTCTTTTATGTGCTTCCGGATTATTATGAGGCGCGACCCAAACCGTGCCTCAACGGTTGGGGACAGCGTTATCTTACCGTCAATCCTGTTGGCAGTGTGCTTCCTTGCCCCACCGCCTCGTCTGCAATTCCGGATTTGCGTTTTGAAAACGTTCGAGAACGCGCGCTCGATTGGATTTGGCGCGAATCGGAAAGTTTCAATCGTTTCCGCGGGACGGAATGGATGCCGGAACCCTGCCGAAGTTGTCCGCAAAAGGAAATCGACTTTGGCGGTTGCCGCTGTCAGGCCGCATTATTGACGGGAAACGCCGCAAATACGGACCCGGTCTGCACATTATCGCCAAATCGCGCACACGTGGACGCGGTGCTGCATGATCTGGATCGATCGAGTGGCCATACACGTGAGTGGACGCCTCGGGTCAATCCGAGGAAATCTGCATCCGCCCACACGCCTGACGCCGCTGGAATTGGCTGCGCAAACCTTCCATGACAGGTGGCGAGCCTCGTCCCATTCTTGAAGGACGTGATCAATTGGCGCCGTAAAACGTAAAACTCAGTGCTGTGTTGTTGAAGTAAATTTTGAACTGCCTCCCTGGCGTCGGACCCGAAAGGCATACACTTTGTTGTCAGCGGCGATGTAGATGCGCCCGCGAGCCACAATCCCGGTGGTGCTGTACGAGTGGGTGCCTGCCATCAATTCGTTTGCGCCGCCGCCCGCGAAAACCACGGCACCCGTATCTCCATCGTATCCGTGCAGGCGCTGGTCGCCCTCGGCACCCACCACCCAGACAATCATATTATTGGTGCCATCTGTGGACGTAACGAACGGCGATCCGCAACCGTTCCGGCTCACGTTCCAAGCCGGGACAATGGTTGGCGGATTGGTGGCAGTAATACGGAAAGCGGAGAGCAGGGAGCTGCTGGCGCGAAAAACGACATAAGTGCCTTGGCTCGTGCGATAGGTGGCGGCTGCCTGGATGATTGCGCTACTTGAGACATGCAACGAAGCCACCGGCGTGCTCACACCGCCAAGGTTGCTACGATCAAGCAAATACGCGTTGCCATCTTTGCCCAGCGCCAGCACCAGGCTGGAAGGCGTGGCGCCGGGTACATCCAGGAGCACTGGGCCGGAGCCGCCCAGGTCAATATCCCCGTTATCGAGACTTAGCCAGTTCGTCGGCGCCCAGTAATCGCTGGGCGAACCAGTAAAGATCGGGCCGGGTTGGAAACGAATAATCGCTTCACCACCTTTCCAAACGCCACCGGTGTTGAACGTATTGCCGGTCGCAACAAACGGGTTGGTGCCGTCGCTGGCAACGCCGCCGACTCCCCATACGCCTCCGCCTGTTGCTGTCGTCGCCCAGGACATTACGCTGCCAGGATTATTTATCGGCACACCGACCAGCCGGCCGTGATAATTTCCACAATCTCCGAAGCGTCCGCCGTAGGGCACATAAAGAATGTTGCCGACTAGGCCGAGCGCGGCGCGCTGACTTTGCACCGATGAATCAAACCCCGGTACCGCGGCATTCACGTCCACCGGCCAGCCCGGGTTGATGGCGCCTGTATCGACATTCAGGGAATAGATCATGTGCTTGAACGTCCCAGGCGAGGGCGTCGTCTCCGCATCGAAGAAAAGCGAACGGGAAGCAAAATCCACGACCGGCGTTCCAGTAATGCCCAGTGGATTGATGTTTCCACACGGGAGACCTGACGTTATCGGCGTGCCGACGTTCCGCTGCCAAATGATGCCCCCAGTCGAGCCATCGAGCGCATAAACATTGTTCGATTCGGTCACCACAATAACCATCGCACTGCGGGTGGGGCCGTTCTCTACGTAAAGGGGCTGGGCGTAAACGTTACCAGAAATCGTGCCATTAAAGGCCAGGATGCGCCTAAGGCCGGCGGCGGCGGCCTGCGTGAACGCAGCATCGATGTAAAAACCGTCACGCGAGTCGTGGTTGTGATGCTGGATAACGTTGACCAACGCATTCGGCGCAACAACCGCACTCAGAACAGCCATGCACAATCCCGCAACCAGGATCGAGATGGAAAATGAATTTTTCATAAGATGACCCTCGTTTAGTCGCACGAACACCGCACCTCGCGCGACAATTCTTGATCGCTTCTACCATAACGCGCCGACTTCTTGTCAAGCATTACATGGCAATTCTTTTTTTGGCGACGTGACTATTTCGCGGTCCTCACAATAGCGATGCCCCATGGACCGCCACCGACTTTGATCCGCTTCAATTCTTTGCGCGCTTTTACGTCGACAACCGATACATCGTCCGACGCGCCATTTGTCGTGTAAAGCTTCGATCCATCAGGACTGAACGCGATTCCCCAAGCGCGGTTTCCAACTGGAATTGTTGCCGTAAGCGCATTCTTTTCCGTATCGACGACCGAAACGGCATTTGCACGACCGGTTGAGACATAAAGCTCCTTACCCTCCCTCGAAATGGCGGTGCCCATCGGCAACGAACCGGTTGGCAACTGGATTTTTGATAACACCTTGTGCGCTTTTGCATCGATAACGGCCACGTACCCCCCGTTTTCACACGCGACGTAAGCGCGGGAGCCGTCCGGCAAAAATGCGACTGAGCGCGGTCGTCCGCCTGTGTCGATTTTTGCGAGCACCCGCTGTTCGTCGGGCGAGATCACGAACACTTCGCTCTTGTCTTCACAAGTGACATAGACTTCGCCGTTCGCAGGATTTACCCCCACGCCCTCCGGCTCCTCCGACACCTTTACTTTTCCGCGAGGTTGCCCCGAATCGAGGTCGACAATTAGTGCGCTCGCATCATCCTCATTTGCGATGAACGCGAACTTCCCATCTCTGGAGATTGCAAATTGCTCCGGGTCGGATCCAACATGCCACCGGTCGATCAGCTTGCCGGCAGACACATCAATCACGGCCAATCCGTCTGCCGTTTTGTCCGCAGGCGGCCGCTCGGTATCCACGCCCGGGGCCATTCGCGGCGACCCACTTAATGCAACGAAGACTCGTTTCCCGTCCGGCGCGGCATGAATTCCACGCGGTCTTTTACCCACCGGAAACGTGGCAATGATTGTATCGTTCGCACCATCGATCACTGTTACATCGCCCGAGCGTTCATTGCTCACATAAACAGAATAACTCGGCGATTCGGCGCAAATTACGGACGCGGCGCATGTCACAGCGCAGAAGATTGGTCCCGCAAAACGGTTCATATCTCAGGGCTACATCTCACCTGTCCGGTCATCAAGTCACTTGCCAAAGTTTAGTATTGGACGTTGAGCATCGAGCGTTGGACGTTTTCTCCTGTGATATCACACGACAAGCTCTTTATCCCGGGTCCGGTGGAGGTTTCACCGAAAACCTGGGCGGCGTTCTCACGCCCGATGATCGGACATCGCGGCGAAGATTTTAAGAATCTTTACCGCTCAGTTCATCCAAAGCTTCAGACCTTGTTCGGAACGAAACAGCCGGTGTTTCTCTCGACTTCCTCTGCGTGGGGAGTGATGGAAGCCTCGCTCCGTAACCTAGTTGACCGTGGGGTTCTTTGCTGCATGTGCGGCGCGTTCTCTGATAAGTGGCTTGATGTCGCCAAGCGGTGCGGAAAAAATGCCGAGCCGCTCCAGGTCGATTGGGGAAAGCATATCGATCACAAAGTGATCGATCGGCAGTTAGCAACCGGAAAATTCGATACCGTTACCCTGATTCACAGCGAAACCTCAACCGGTGTAATGAACCCGCTCGGGGAAATCTGTTGTATTCTCGCGAAATATCCCGAAGTCGTGTTGATCGTCGATACCGTCTCATCTTTTTCCGGCGTGAGGATCGACATGGATCCGCTCGGTATCGACGTGATGCTGACCGGCGCACAGAAGGCGCTCGCGCTGCCACCAGGCTTTTCATTGTTTTCTGTCTCCGAGAAAGCCTTCTCCCGCGCGGAAAAAATTTCGAACCGCGGCTTTTATTTCGACTTCCTCGAATTCAAAAAGCAGCAGGCCCAATGGATGACGCCCAGCACGCCGAGCATCGCGCACATTCACGCTCTGCAATTCAAGCTCGACGAAATTTTCGAGGAAGGCCTCGATGCACGCTTTGACCGACACGCGGGCACGAACGCTCTCGTGCACGATTGGGTTCGTCGAGCTGGCTTCGATTTCTTCGCCGAGGAGGGATTTCGCTCAAAGACGCTTACCTGCGTGAAAAATAATCGAGACATCGACGTGCTAAAACTCGCGAGCGATTTGCGGTCAAAACATCATCTCGTCATCGACCCCGGCTACGGCAAAATCCGGGGCAAAACCTTTCGCCTCTCTAATATGGGCGACGAAACCGAGGAAACTGTTTCGCATCTGCTCGCATCCCTTGACGACGTCCTGTAGCGGCCTGCCTGCTACGTCGTAGCTTTGCGAACATGGGTGACCGGCGAAGCAAAGAACGTGCGCGGTTAGGATGCGTACCATTTTAGTCGCGTCTCGCCACAGCCCATCCGGTGGTAATAGCGGCCGGCCAATGAATTCGCAGCCGGGCGTGGCATCGCCAATGTCAAATGTTTTAGATTTAACCCTATTTCCCTTTCTATGAGATCAGTCCAACGCCATTTTCCCTGCTCGGTCCAACTCTTCATTTCTCATTCTTTTCTGACTATGGCGCAACCAAAACCGCCATCTCTGTGGCTAAATTTACGGAAGCCAGACCTCCCGCGGGTCCCATCAAAAGATTATTTTGTGCCATTCCTGCTAGCGCATTGCTGTGACATCATGGTGTTTTGACTCCTATTTTTCTATTTTGTTCACTTCGGCTTCGCTGGCTTCCTACGTTGTCCTCTCATTTTTCGAATTCCCGCTAATATCGCCCCAATCGCGACGGGAATTGCAGCGATGGTTACGAGCACTACCGCAACGAAGGCGTGACGCCCGGAAATCAGCGATAATAACAGAGACGCGCCGAGCAAGGTCCCTGCGAATCCAATAACCAGGAGTGCTATCGCGTACCGCTTTGACGTGTTCTCACAGTTGGGGTTTGCCATGTTGCTAGTAACCTTCTGCCCCTGCTTCGGCCGTGATGTAGCCCATAGTGAATAGCAAGCCGCCTGGAACAATTATGCCGACACCTATGCCACCAAGAATCAGACCTGGTCCTTGCAGACCAGGAATGAACGTCATTACTCCGCCGGCGATAGCGATCACCCCCCCGCCAGCCATCGTGCCTGCACCAATGTTCATCATTGTTTGCGGTGAAATACCTGGCGG
The DNA here is from genome assembly GCA_046725095.1 of Verrucomicrobiota bacterium. Classification (GTDB taxonomy): domain Bacteria; phylum Verrucomicrobiota; class Verrucomicrobiia; order Chthoniobacterales; family UBA10450; genus Udaeobacter. Next base: position 5,940 of record JBKOXU010000168.1, on the reverse strand, counting down.
CGATGGGCTCGGCGTTGGTGGGTTCTGAGAGGGCGGCTCCGGGTTCTGTGGTGGTGGAGCCGTTGGATCTGATGTATTGTTTAGTAGCCCCGGTTTTTCCGTGCCGTTGGCTCCTGCACCTCCACCTGCTCCATCGCCAGCGCTTCCGACACCATCAGCACGACCACTATGCGGGGAATTTTCCAGCAAGCCTTCACCGCCAAGGGCATGCTCAAGCGCCGAAGGGAACCCATTGCCAAAAACCCATACCCTATCCGCCGACCACACAGCATTAGTCGACCATATCTCCTCAGTCTTGAGTGTCCATTTGCTCCATCCCTCCGAATCATCCACTAATCCGCTCGGATCGCTCCATTTCAGCGGGTTATTCCTAACGTACCGGTAGAGATTTGTCGGATCACCAGCAAACCCAATCGGGTCGGGCGGGAGAAAGCGCCCAATATCGGGCGAATAGAATCTGTTCCGCAGATCGTAGAGGCCGAGCTGGCGGTACCATTGCTGGCCGGTAAAAAGATGTCGAATGCCAAAGGCTGAAGCCGGTAGCAGATTATCGTTGGAATCGTAAATGATGGGCGTGCCATGGAGATCGTAGCGATACCATTCCACCAGCGCGCCGCTGCTATTGGCGATGTGCGATGTGCTGCCGCTCCCGTCCTGATAATAATAATTATTGCTCACCAGATTCTTGACCAGTCCGGTGGGACCGTACAGATAGGCCGCCGTCACTGTTCCGGCGCCCTGATATTCCTCCACCAGATCCCAGCCGTCCCACACGCTGTAAGTGGTCACCCCGCCCACAGTCCGGCTCACCTGCCGGTTGAGCCCGTCGTACTTGAACGTGTAGGTCACACCGTCCCTGCTTGCAGTGAGCAAACGGTTTTGCGCGTCATAGGTGTATGTGGAACCGTCCAGACCGATGGTCAGGTTGCCATTGAAATCGTAACTGGCCGAGGTGGCCGGTGCCTCCGGCCCCTCATCTTCGTAGTAAAAGGTGGCTGAGTGGACTATCGAATCAGTCATCCCAGATTTGTACGCAATCACCTGCAAGATGGTGCCTTGCAGGGACGGGGTAACCGAGACGGTCCCGCTGGAGCCGCCGTTGATGTGTGTCCCCGTCGTGCTCGTCGGCGGCGGCCCATTGATTGTGTAATGCATGTCCGCGCCTGTGGTCGTAGTGGCGACTGTGACGGTTCTGGCTTGGGTGATGAAGAAGACGCCACCATCGGGGCTAAACGTGGGCTCGGCCGCTCGGCCCGGAGTGGGGGTGGGTGTGGCAGTGGGTGGGGGCGTCGGGGTCGGGGTCGGGGTTGGAGTTGAAGTGGGACTGGGGGTGGGCGTCGTCGGCGGGGGGGTGTCTCCGCGGCTAGTGTATTGGTTGAGATTGTTGATCGTGTAGTAATCCGTCGTGCCGTAAGGAGAAAATGACGTGCGATTCCCATTGGCATCATAAACGATGGTCTGCGAGCCCACCGAGGTGGTATCGGGATTTGGAATATCGAGCTTTACCGCTGTCACCTGATCTGCGTAATCATACCCAAACACGTCACCCGTGCCACCGTCGCGCTTGGTCCATTTGCGGTTGCCCACATTATCGTAGTCGTAAGCGAATGTGCGCGTCGTGCCATTGAGCGCGTGCGTAACGCTCGTCACCCGGTCCAGTGCATCGTACCCGTAATCGGTATAGGTCGAGTTATCGACGGTGCGCGAGCTGAGATTGCCGTCTAGATCGTATCCGAATGTCACTAATGTGGTCGCGCCGCTCATGATATTCTTCAATTGGTTGCGCCCGGTGTAATCGTAAGTGAACGAATAGCCAGGAAATTGGAGGCTAGCCCGGTTGCCATCCGCGTCGTAAGTGTAACTTAGAGTTCTGGCAACTCCGCCGGTAATGGTTTCGGTCTCAGAATTGAGCAGATTATCATTGAAGTAGGTGCGCGAAATGGTGGCATTGGCGTTGTTGATCGTAATCAAACGCGAGCCAATGTCGTAACCGAAAGTGACGTCCGGGGTGCTGTCACTCCAATCGGCCCTGATCATGCGATTCAAGGCATCATACGTGAAGGTCTGCACGTTGCCAGCGCGATTTTTGAAGCTCTCCAGCCGTCCAGCCGTATCAAAGATAAATTGCTCGCCACGCGAAACGCCACCGGAATCGGGCGGATAGATTACCCAAGCTTTGCGCCCCGTCGTATCATAAGTGTAAGTATATTTGTCGGGGCTGTTGATCGCGACCAGTCGCGGATCCTGCATGGTCGCCACCAAGCCCGCCGGCGTATACGTGTATTTGGTCACAGCATCCGGGCCGGGTGTCTGTTTGACGGTTTGTTGCAGCAGCCGGTTCATGGCGTCGTAGCTATTGAACGCGGTGACCTGGCCATTGGGACGGGTCACGCTCAGTTTGCGGCCCCAAGGATCGTACTCGAACTCAGTGACGTAATTGTTTGCGTCCGTGATCTTCCATGGCCGGTTGCGCTCATCGTAGACAGTAGTGATGGTATGAGTGGTCAGCGGCTTGGTCACCTTGGTCAGATTGCCGACATTATCGTACGTGTAGCCGGTAGTGGCGGGGTCGGCTGTGTTAAACCCGGTTGTCACCGAGATCTTGCGCCGGTTATCGTCGTAACTGGCCTTGATCTGCTTGCCGCTGGGAAGCGTCACATAGGTTACTTTTGAATCGGCGTATTTATAATCGTCTCCGGCGCCGGTGGCGTCGTAAAAGAGATTAGTGGTGTGAGTGCTATCGCCAGTGTAGCGCGCCGGAGTTGTCACGCTCTTCAACCGCCGGTAATCATCGTAAGTGTAACTGGTCGTATGACTGAGCTGGTCGGTCACTGAGACGAGCGTGCCATCTCCATTCGTATTGTACATCTTTACTATCGTGGGCCGTCCGCCACCGGGAGGATCGGTCGGCAGCGTGGTCTTTGTGAGCTGGCCACGCAGATTGTATTCAAAACTCGTAGTGTGATTAACATCACCGGAAGTCAATCCCAGAGCATCGGTAACACCAGAAACCCGATCATATGCGTCGTACTGATAGCGTGCCGTCGGATTGCCGGTGGCGTTGCTTGGATTGCGGTAGGTCAGTTTCAAACCGCGCGTGTCGTAGGTGAAACTTTCGATCCCGCCGGTGGTCATGCGATGACTGAGCACTTGCCCAAATGAGTTGTACGTAAACGTCTCGTAACCGCCGTCGGGATAATCGATCTTGGTCACGCGCATGCTGTTGGGATCGCGCCAAAATTGGGTGACATGGGTGGCTTCATCCCTCGCGGTGCAGACGTAATAGGGATTGCTCCAGTCATAATTGTACGAATCGGCGCAGCCTGCCCAGCCGTACGTGTATTGTATGGTCGGGTTCCCCGTCTGGTTTGGCGTGTCGCCGGGGGTGAGCGGAAAAACGATCATTGTCACGTTGCCGTTCAATGCGTTGTGGATGAAATCGGTGCTGGGGACTCGGTTGAAATTGGTGACCTGATAGACATACTTGTTCGCGTCGTAGGTCTGCGAGGATTGATGGGCCGGGGTCATGAAATCGGAGACCCAGGTGACATACCCAGTGATCGTGTAAATAAATGTCCGTATCTTATTATCGCCGCGCGTTTCCTTGCGGTGGGTGGAGTCAGTAATCTCCAACGCGCTCACAGCAGCACCGGTAGCTTCATGTCCTGCGACTCCATCCCAATATCTCTCGCGGTAGATTTGACCGTAAACCGCCGCCGTTAGGTCGGGATTGTTGCCGAATTTATATTCGTAAGCAATTCGCTTCATCGGTCCCGAATACATTGGATCATCGGCAGTCCAAAGAAGCGGCACGCCAGTGGCGGGATTTATGTTTGGGCTCCGGTAAGTGTAGCGCGCCGTCCACGTTCCGTAATAGGTCACGCTGGTCAGCGCAGTATAGGTGGTCGTCCCCGACGGCGGGAAAGCCGCGGTCGTGTAGGTGTAATCCACAATGCGCCCGTCACTGGCGGTGACCTTGTCGATCGTATTGTCCGTTCGATAAGTAAACTGCAAATAGCGCCCAGCCGGTTCCGTCACCTTACTCAGACGAGGGGGACTATTCGTATCGTAGGTAAAGGTGGTGCGCAACCCGTAGGGATCAATGATGGCTTGGGCCACGTACTCGTTCCAGTAGAGGTACGAATTGTCTCCGGGCTGGTATTCGCTCATGAAAGTGGCTTTGAATTCCACTTTGCCACCATCGGGCAGCAGCAGATAACACAGGTTAGTTAGCGGCGTAAGTGGTTGGAAACGGTCCCGGACGCCGGCTGTAGTCCGGAAATTGGGATCAGAACCGCCGGTATCCGTGAAGGTTTCGATGCGTCCATCGGGAAACTTCACCGTGTAGGAGGGGGGCTCATAATGGGTAGGCGGGGAACCGGTGGTTCTGACTGGGGCTGAGTTTAGCAAGAGCCACTGATAATTATGTCGCCATGCCCCGGGCTGACCAAATGCGGTGCCCTGGGCGTCGCGCGAGTTAGATGTGCGCGTGAGGGCCAGCGGATATTCTCCTACTGCGCCGGCCACCACGATGTCGGTGATGGCGCGGTGGGCGTTGCCCGTGTAGGGATCGTAGGAGCAACCGGTGGTGACGTTGCCGTTAAAGATTCCCGAGACACCGGTTGGATTGTTGTTGCCGACTTGGGCATCCAGTTGCGGAAGAAATGCAAGCAGGAGCAGGAGTAAGAAAAAGGGGAAGAGACGGGGAAAGTTCATGGGATTATTCCCCCTATTCTGGCGGGTTGGGCACTTCGAATTGCACCATCCCCACTGAGCTTCCCCCGGCGGTCGCCTCAATCCGGTAGAGGCCCGGCAGATCGGACACTTGGAATTGGAACGACACGGCACCATCGGCATCGAGGGTGGCCGGTTCGCCAATGCCGCTCAGCGCACCGCCATCCAGCGCCTGCACAATTACCGACGTGCCCGCAAGTGAAGTGGAGAATTGCAGTTTGACGGTGATCGTTGCGAATGGATCCAGCGTGACCGACTCGAACGTGCCATTCGAGCTGAGGCCTTGAATCTGCTCCCCACCCTCAAATGTGATTTGATCGGAAAGAGCCCAAGTAGGAGCGGGCTCCTGCGCCGGCATCGTCGCGAGCAATGTGAAACTTAAAAGAACAATGATTCCAATCTTCATAGGTTTTTATTCATAGGGTTGAGGAGTTGGTGAGTTGAAAAGGCCTGGACGGCCGAAGGTTTGCCGACAGAGAGGAGCTTCGCCGAGGCCGCCGCGTCCCAGGAAGAGGAATGACTGTCCGGCGATCATACCGGGGGGAGCGCTCTTTTTAAGCGTTCGCGTGACGATGTCAAACAACTTTTTCGTACCCGCTAATAAAATTTCCGAAACTTCTCTAACGGGCGTCCATCGTTGCAGAGCGAATCGTTTTCCTTAGGCGTCGCCACGGCTTAGCTGTATGTTTCACACGTCGGCCTACTCATTTTATGTCAGCGATCGAAGCTTCTAACCTGACCAAAGTTTATCGTACTTACCGGAAGGAGCGCGGTCTCTGGGGTTCGGTCAAGGGTTTGGTCTGGCGGCGCTATGATGAAACGCGGGCGGCCGATCATGTCTCCTTCCATATCGAGGAGGGCGAGTTTGTCGGCTTTCTAGGCCCGAACGGCGCGGGCAAAACCACCGTGCTCAAGATGCTGTCCGGCTTGCTGAACCCGACTTCAGGTAATGCGCGTGTGCTCGGCTTTGTTCCGTGGGAGCGGCGCAACGAAATGAAAAGACAGTTCAGCTTGCTCATGGGACAAAAGAACGCGCTCTGGTGGGATCTGCCCGCGCAAGAGTCACTCGAACTCAATCGCGCCATCTATGGGATCGATCGCGGCCGATTCAAAAAGGTTGTCGATGGATTATCGGAACTTCTCGAAGTGCAGGACAAAATGAACGTGATGGTGCGTGAACTCTCGTTAGGCGAGCGGATGAAAATG
>JBKOXU010000144.1:0-8031 GCA_046725095.1 Verrucomicrobiota bacterium | reverse complement strand
GCTTGGACGGTGGCGGCGGTACGGCTGCCTGCGGAGATGCCCCCGAGGGCGGGGATGCCGCGGGAGATGTGGCAGGTGTGGGTGCCGGTTTAGCTTCCAGTAATTCTATCTCAAAAATCAAAGTCGAATTGGCACCGAGATCGGGACCCACTGCGCGCTCGCCATACGCCAGGTTTGGGGGAACGAATAGTTGATATTTCGATCCCGTTTTCATCAGTTGGAGCCCTTCAGTCCATCCCTTGATCACGCCACTGAGCGGGAACGTCGCAGGCTGTCCTCGCTTGTATGAGCTGTCGAACTCTTTGCCGTTAATCAGCGTGCCGCGATAATTGACTGTCACCGTGTCGGTCGCTTTTGGCTGCGGGCCCGTTCCTTCCTTAATCACCTTGTACTGCAACCCGCTGGCCGTCGTCTTCACACCTTCCTTCTTTTTATTCTCTTCGAGAAACTTCGCGCCTTCCGCGGCGTTCTTCTCTCCCGCTGCCTTCTGTTTTGCTTGCATATCTTTTTCGAATGCCGTCATAACCTCCTTGATTTGATCCTGCGTAAGCTGCGGCTTCTGCGCGATTCCGTCCTTCACGCCGGCGACAAGCGCTTCGGGATTGACCTCGACATTCTGCCGCAAGAGGTTGCTTCCGATATTGAGGCCAATGCTATAGCTGACCTTATCCTTCTGGTCCTTAAGCGGTGGCGATTTCTCTTGCGCGAACAAGGGCAACGTGAGCAAGAATGCGGCAAAAATAAGGATAAAACGTTTCATAATATGGAATTTTCCACGCGGGGTTACTCAAAGTGAGCGCCGCGGGAACTGGCACGCTAATGGATAAACGTTACTCGTCAAGAAAACAGCAGCCTCGCCAGGACAGCCGAGCTCATTTTCTCGCTTCTCTTGTCGTGCTGGCCAGTGTCGCTGCCTTGCCGCAGATGCTTCCCGCGATCTCTCTCACACAAAGCGAGGCCGTCGAAATCGGAAAAAAAATCTGGCAAAACGAATGCAATGGAACTATCGCCGGGCTCACCTCGTGGAATGAAGGCGAAAATTTCGCGTCGCTAGGCATTGGGCACTTTATCTGGTACCCAAAAGGCCAGCGTGGACCGTTCGAGGAAAGTTTTCCCAAGCTCGTCAGCTTTATTGCGAAGCGTGGAGCCAAACTGCCAGGATTGCTCCTGAGAGCTGGCGAACATCCATGCCCGTGGAATTCGCGAGCGGAATTTCTTCGTGCTCAACAAACAGTGGAAATGAGACAATTGCGCCAGTTTCTCGCCGACACCGTAGATCTTCAGACGGAATTTCTTATTTCCCGGCTACAAAATGCGCTGCCGAAAATGCTGGCGGAAACCGCGCCTTCTGATCGTGCAACCATTCAGCAGCAATTCGAACGGCTGGCAAGCACACCCCAGGGCTGTTACGCCCTTGTCGATTATGTGAACTTTAAGGGAGAAGGAGTCTTGCACACGGAGCGTTATCAGGGTCAAGGTTGGGGCTTGCTTCAAGTCCTTGAAAATATGCATGGCACGTCCGCGGGGAAGGCGGCAGTGGAGGAATTCGCTCGCTCAGCGAAAGCGACGTTGATCCGCCGCGTCCAAAATGCTCCTCCCGAGCGGCACGAATCTCGATGGTTATCGGGTTGGCTTCAGCGCGTAAACAGCTACACTCGCGCTTGATCTATCTATGCCGGCAAAATTCTCAATACTGTTCCACGCAGTCTTACTGGTTGGCGTTGTCTCTTCTCTCAATGGCCAAATACTTTACTCGCCCAGACCGGCCGCGCCCAGACAGGTTGCGCCCAAACCTCCTGCACCCAAGCCGATGCGAAAAGCATCCGAGTTAATTTCCAGGCAGGACCCGGTCAAGATCAACAACGCATTACTCAAACAAATTACGCCGGACAGCGTGCACGTTGTCATCTCGCTTCCCAAACAGCGCGCTTATTTGATGATGGGTGACGAAATCGTGATCGACAGCCCGATTTCATCCGGTAAACGCGGGCACAGCTCGCCCACCGGCCATTTCTCGGTCATGGAAAAGGATCCGGATCACCGTTCCAGCATTTATGGCGACTTTGTCGATAGCTCGGGTCGTGTTGTCCGCGCCGGCATCAGCGCCAAAATCGATTCCGCACCCAGCGGAACACATTATGTGGGTGCGCCAATGAGGTGGTTTATGCGGCTAACGGGAGAAGGCGTTGGGATGCATGTAGGGATTTTGCCAGGATATCCCGCATCGCATGGTTGTATCCGGATGCCGCCGGACGGTGCAAAGCTATTTTACGATAATGTGAAAATCGGTACGCCCGTCGACGTTAACGGAACGTAGATTTCCGATCTGTGCGGCGCGAAAGTGCCACTCCGCCGGAGGTAACAGCAGACAAGATGTCAACTGGAAGCACAGACGACGCGCCTATGTTACCACCAGCTTTTTGCGCAGCAGATCAAAGGCCGCTTGTGCCGCGATTTGCTTGAACGTTTCGCGGTCGCTCGGAAAAAATAATTTCTTTACGAGGATTTCCGTCGGCGTAGCCAGCGCAACGTAAACCGTTCCGACTGGTTTTTCGGGCGAACCACCGGACGGCCCGGCAATTCCGGTTGTGGCAAGGGCATATGTCGATCGTGCACGCGTACGCGCGTGTTGGGCCAAGGCGTGCGCGACCGGTTCGCTCACAGCGCCGTGCTTCTCGATGAACTCTGGATTGACGTCCAACATGTGAATTTTGGCCTCGTTCGCGTAACAAATGTATCCAGCAAGGAAAACCGACGACGCACCGGGAACGTTTGTGATGCGATTTGCGAGCAATCCACCCGTGCACGACTCCGCGATCGCCAGCGTCTCCTCTCGGCTGGTGAGCAGCTTCACAAGCACTTGCTCGAGAGTTTCGTCGTTCTCAGAGAAGATCGACAAGCCTAGCTCCTTTTTGATGAGGAGGTCAGCGCGCGATACGATATCAGGTTCGCCGACGATCCGAACATCGACTTCGCCGGGGCGCGCGCAATAACCAAGCTCGATCCCCGGAATAGCGAGAACTTTGTCACCGATTGCCTGCTCGATCGTCGATTCCCCCAGACACGCAATTTTATAGAGCCGTCGCTCGATCGACGCGGGAACCTGAACGATCGAGTGCAAGACCGGCATCACGGATTTGTGAAACATTGGCTGAAGCTCGCGCGGCGGCCCCGGCAGAACAAAAATGTGCGGCGAAGGAATCAGGGGATTAATGTTCGCGTTCAGATATAAGCCGGAGGCGCTTCCGTTTTCGTTTGGAAGAATCTGCGCGCCGACCGGAACTTCGGCCTGCCGGGCGATGCTGGAAGTCCACTTGATTGCGCGCGCTGCGAGTCTCTGCCTCAGCGAAGCAAGCAGCTCCGAATCCGTTCGGAGTTCCAGCCCAAGTAAGTCCGCGACGATTTCCCGCGTGATGTCGTCGCTGGTCGGACCCAGCCCGCCGGTCACAAAAAAAATCTCACAACGCGCAAATAATTCCAAAAGACCATCTCGTATCGCCGCACCGTCCGGAACCGTCCGCCGTTCGTTGATGCGCAGTCCGAGCGGCAGAAGTTCGCGCGCGATAAACGCCAGATGCGCATCCTGAACGTCCCCGAGCAACAGCTCTGTGCCAGTATTGAGGACGACAACCCGCATACGAGGGAACGTGAATCGTTAAAAGAGTTACAATGTTACAATGCGGGAGCCGATGTGATTCCGCACCTTTTTAACTTTGTAACGCCTTAACCTTTTTAACGTTTACCGTCCGGCCAAACGCCGTCACGCCGCGTCTTTGTCCTGCTTCTTTCGAATGAGCGGGAGCTTTTTGCCTTCAACCACCGCGCGATTGATGGTGACTTCGGCGATATCTTCGCGGCTCGGCACGTCGTACATGATATCGAGCATGATTCGCTCGAGCAGCGAACGCAACGCGCGCGCGCCTGTCCCCTTTGTGACCGCTTGGGCAGCCAGGGCCCGCAAAGCGTCTTTCGTCAAAGTCAGCCGCACCCCCTCCATCGAAAAAAGCTTCGTGTACTGCTTGGCCATCGCGTTTTTCGTTTCGGTCAAAATCGCCACCATTTCTTCCTCGGTCAGAGCGTTGAGAGAGCTGACCACCGGCAGCCGTCCGATGAATTCGGGAATCATTCCGAAAGCCAGCAAGTCTTCCGGTTCAACATGTCGGATTGCCTGCTTTCGCAGGGCCTCTTCGACTTCAAGTGTAGGACTTCCAAAGCCCATCACTTTTTGGCCGATGCGTTTCTGGATAATCTTGTCCAGTCCGATAAATGCGCCGCCACAAATGAAGAGAATCTTCTCCGTGTTGACCTGAATGTATTCCTGGTGCGGATGTTTACGGCCGCCCTGAGGCGGAACATTGCAGGTGCTGCCTTCCAAGATCTTGAGGAGCGCTTGTTGAACGCCTTCGCCAGAGACATCACGCGTAATGCTGACGTTATCGGTTTTGCGGCCGATCTTGTCGATCTCGTCGATATAAACGATGCCGATCTCCGCCCGTTTGACATCGTAATCAGCATTCTGCAGCAGGCGCAGGATGATGTTCTCGACGTCTTCGCCGACATAGCCGGCTTCCGTCAGGGTGGTTGCATCAGCGATGCAGAATGGGACATCGAGAATCCTGGCCAGGGTTTTGGCCAGCAAGGTTTTTCCGGAGCCCGTCGGCCCGATCAGCAATATGTTGCTCTTCTCAATTTCAACTTCCGCAAGTGGGTCGGGTTGAAATGCCGCCGATGCATCGGCTGGCGCAGAAGGTTGCAGCACGCGTTTGTAGTGGTTGTGCACAGCCACCGAAAGCGTCTTTTTGGCGATGTCCTGTCCGATAACATATTGGTCAAGGGAGCGCCGGATTTCTGCCGGCTTCGGCACACGGATGCTGGACGACTGGCGCCGCGCATCCTCATTGAGCTCCTTATCGAGGATGCTTTTGCAAACGTTGATGCAACTGTCGCAGATATAAACGCCCGGCCCGGCAATTAATTTGCGCACCTCGGCGTGGCTCTTGCCACAAAACGAGCACATGGTGAGATTGGAAGCGCGCGCCATATTTTTTTTAGAAAAGGAACTCTTACCCCCCGGCTTTGCGTGGCAAGGCAGCCTCGGCAACGGCTACCGATCGGTCCCCGGCAGGAGGCCTAGCGCCGTCAAGGAGCTTCACTTCCTTGCGGGACTTGATTACTTCATCCACCAACCCGTAATCTTTCGCCTCCTGGGCGGACATGTAATAATCGCGGTCCGAATCGAGCCGCACCTGTTCCTCCGATTTGCCCGTATGTTGGGCGATGATTTTGATGAGGCGCTTTTTAAGCTTGAACATGTAATCTACCTGGCGCTCGACATCGCTCGCCGCGCCCTGCGCGCCTCCGGAAACCTGATGGATCATGATGTCTGAGTTCGGAAGGGCGAAGCGCTTGCCCTTCGTCCCGGCGCAGAGCAAGACCGCGGCCATGCTCGCAGCCATGCCGAGACAATAGGTCGTCACATCGCAGGTAAGAAACTGCATCGTATCGTAAACCGCGAGTCCGGCCGTCACCGAACCGCCCGGCGAATTGATATAGATGTTAATATCCTTTTTCGAGTCCTCCATTTGCAAGAAGAGGAGCTGCGCAATGACCAGATTGGCGATGTGATCGTCCATCGGCGTCCCGATGAAGACGATGCGATCCTTTAGCAACCGCGAGTAAATATCGTAACTCCGCTCGCCCCGGCCGGTCTGCTCCACAACCATCGGGACCAGCACCGATTGCGATCGATTTTCGTTGGATGCGCTCATGATTTCTCTTCTATTACAGGAGGTTCCTGAACCCGTTCGACGCTAACATTCGCCCTGAGGAAATCAAGAGTCTTACCGAGCAGAATCTGTTCCGCGACGCTGTCCAAGGCGTCGTGCTCCTGGAGTTCCTTGCGCATTTTGTCCGGAGAAACGTTGTAGCGCGCGGCGTCGCCGCGGATTCGCGCATCGATCTCCTGGCGCGACGTTTTGATGTTTTCGAGCTCGGCGATCCGATGCAGAATGAAATTCGTCTTCAACCGGTGCGTGGCAAGACCGGCGGCAGTTTCGATCAGCTCTTTCTCTTTTTCCTTTAGCATCTCATCAGAGATACCGCGTTCCCGATTCCGTTGCACCAGCTCTCCTAAAACGCGCCGCGTTTCGTTTTTCATCAAAGCAGGCGGCAATTCAAAACTGATGTGCTCGTGTAAGTACTTTACGATCTGCGCTTCCTCCGCGCGCTCGACCTCGTGCTCTTTTTCGTGCTCGAGATCGTGTTTAATTATGTGGCGAAGATCGGCCAGCGTCTTTCCGGGAATCAGCTTGTTCGCCAACGCGTCATCGCGGGCGGGCAGAACTTTCTCCCTTATCTCTTGCAAAGTGACCGCGTAGTTCGCCTCTTTGGTCGCGAGTTCTTTCACCAGAAAATCCGCCGGAAACACAATTTTGATCTGCCGCGTTTCGCCGCGTTTCTGTCCGACCATTTGCTCGCAGAACGTCGGAAGGAAATTGTCGGGAGCGAGATGCAGCCAGAATTTTTTGCCACCGTGCAGATTTTTGCTCGCCTGCGGCGCAATTTCGCCGATCGGCTTGCCATCGATTGAGCCTTCAAAGTCGATCACGGCAAAGTCGCCCATTTTCAGTTCGCGATCCGGAACCTCGACGAAATCAGCGGCCTGATCGCGCAGGCGCTCAAGCGCGGCATCGACCTCCGCCTCGGATACTTTCGTGTCGGGCAACTGGACGGAAATATTCTTATATTCCGGAAGCTCGAACTCTGGCGCGGTCACCACCGTCGCGCGAAAGCGCATCGACTTATCCTCACCGAGCTGGACGTCTTCGATGTTGGCCAATGAAGCCACGCGCAACTGCTGTTGTTCGATTGCTTCGTGATAGCTTTTCGAAACGAGTTTTTTGGTGAGCTCTTCCTGAATTTGCTTGCGAAATCTTCTTTCAATGACCGTGCGCGGCGCTTTACCGGGTCGATAACCTGGAATTTTGGCGAGGCGCGCGAAGCTGTTCGCAATGGAATCCCATTCCTTTGAGACCTCTTCCGGTGGCAACTCGATTTGAAGCGTGGAAACAGACCCGGGCTGCGTTTCAACCTCGACTTTCATGAACGGCCTTACTGTAGCGGCGCTCGATGCGCGTCGCATTAATTTTTGTCCGCCGCCGATAGGACAGGTCGGCCTCGCACGTAAACCGAATCGATTTGCGGGAAACCGAACCAATACGCGATCTCGCGATAATCTTCGCAGTCGAAGATCGCAAAGTTGGCAAGCTTTCCATGTTCGAGGGAACCAATGTTGTCGCCACGATTGAGACTGTAGGCTGCGTTGATTGTCGATGCCGTGATCGCTTCCGCCGGTTGCATTTTCATTTGCGTGCAAGCGAGCGAGAGCATCATCGGCATCGACGGGCTTGGAGAAGATCCGGGATTAAAATCCGTCGCGATGACGACAGCCAGCCCAGCCTCGATCATTTCCCGCGCGCGGGGATAATCTCTCGATCCAAGTGCATAGACAGACCCGGGCAGCAAAACCGGCTGCACGCCTGAGGCTTTCATTGCCGCGATCCCATCCTGGTCAGTCTTTTCCAAATGATCCGCCGTGGTCGCTTCCAATTCCGCGGCCAAGTGGGCGGCGCCTGAATTGGTGAGCTGATCGGCATGAATGCGCAGCTTGAGTCCATGTTTTCTCGCCGCGATCAATATCCTTTTCGATTGCTCAATATCGAAATAACCGCGCTCGCAAAAAACATCGCAAAATTCCGCCAGCTTTTCTAATGCAAGACGCGGCAACATCTCATTAATTACAAGATCAACGTATTCATCCGCGCGGCATTCACGCGGGACGGCGTGCGCACCCAGGAATGTCGGAACAAACTCGATCGGGGTCTCCTCATTTAGCCGGCGAATCACGCGCAACATCTTGAGCTCGTCCTCGAGCGTGAGTCCGTAGCCCGATTTCGCTTCAACAGTTGTCGTGCCGCATTTTAAAAACCAGTTCGCGTGTTTTTTAGCTTGGTTGAGAAGCTCCACTTCACT
>JBKOXU010000187.1:0-17126 GCA_046725095.1 Verrucomicrobiota bacterium | reverse complement strand
GCGACCAATGCCCGCCGGGTTCTGGATGACATGCAGCCCGAATCGGTTGGGGAAGAAAATGAGCGGCGACTTTTGCGCGGGCGTTTGGAGCTGATTTCGCAACGGCCGGAAAAAGCAACCAGTGTGTTTGGCGAACTTCTGAAAAAGCCGGAGAACGTCCCGCATGCAACTCTGATCGCGGCAGTTTTCGGCATGGTTGATGCCCACGTCCAGCTTAAAACGCCGGACGCCGGGACTGATTTGATCGAGGATTTTATCAACCGTTATCCGGGAGATCCGGATTTGTCCGTCTTGTTTGCAAGATTGGACGAGCTGTATCGGGCGGAGCGCAAGCCCTCACGAAGCGACCTCGAGAAATGGGTGCGCAATCCGGAGCAACCACGGCGAACATTCGCGCGATGGTATCTTGCGCGGCTGGAAACTCGTGCCGGCCGTCGGGACCGAGCGCGGCAACTGTTTCGCGATGTGCGGCGCACCGACGTAAAACCGCCTGAAGTGGCAGGCGCCTTATTGGACTTCGCGCAACTCGAAGCCGAGGACCGGCGCTTCGATGAAGCGATTGCAATCCTGGACGATGCGCGCATGCTGCGTCCGGATCCGCCCGTGGTTGACCAGATCAACCTGTTGGCCGCGAAAACGCAATATCTGGCGAAAAGATTTGAGGTGGCGACTGCCGCCTTCGAACAAATAGGCCATTCCAATTCACCCTGGGCGAAGGTTGCGCTGCTTAATGCATCAGTCGGCTGGCTCCAACTCGGCGATCACGAGCGTTTTGCAGCCAATTACAACCAACTTGAAAAACAAGGCGTCGATGAAGAATCGCGCGCTAATCTGCGATTAGAGGAGGCCCTGATGCAAGCCGCCAAAGGCGATCGCCGGGCGGCCACGGCGCTGCAGCAATTTATTCGCGATTTTCCAAAGAATCCTCGTATCTCAGAAGCCTGGGTAAGCCTGGCTGAGCTGGCCTTCCATTCCTCACCGCGGCGCATCGACGAAGCACGAACAAATCTGGTGCGCGCGGCCGATTCGAAGCCAACAGCGGCGGCGACGGAACGTGCGGATTATCTCAGGATCTGGATTGAGGACTCAGGCGGTGTGGATGAGACAAAAGTCGTCGAGCTTGCAAAACGCTTCCTGGAGCAACATGGCGACTCGCCGTTCGCTCCGGAAGTTCGAATGAAATTAGCTGAGATTTATTACAGACGCCAGGATTTCGCAAACGCACAGACGCAGTTTGAGATTCTCGCCAAAGAGAATCCGGATAATCCATTAGGCGAAAACGCTCTCTTCTTCGCGGCCGAATCCGCCATGTCGAGCATGGGCGAGCGTTCGCTTGATCGGGCGATTGTCTTGTTTGATCAGGTCGTGCGATTGAATGGCGCTCTGCGATGGCCAGCACGCAACGAACAAGCCATTATCGAGCGCAAGCTGGGGAAGCCGCAGGATGCTCTCGTCTTATACGATGAGGTGTTAAAGAGCGATGCTGGGCCATCCGAAAAACGGGAGGCGCTTTGCGGCAAGGGAGACATTTTCTTTGAGATGGGTGGAAGTCACCCGGAAAATTATCAACGTGCGCTCGAAGTTTATGAACAGTTAGCATCTGACAAGAACACGCCGATTCACTGGCGTAACCAGGCGCTTTTCAAAAAAGCTCTGTGCCTGGAGAAGAAAAACGACCGGCCCGGCGCCCTTGCAACGTTCTACAAAGTCTTGGAGGAGGAGGCGCGTCCAGATCGGAGGAGCGAACTGTTCTGGTATTACAAAGCAGGATTTAATGCGGCGCGTCTCTTAGAGGACGATTCAAAATGGGAGTCTGCTGTTGCTGTATACGAAAAACTGGCCGCGGCCGGAGGCAGCCGGAGTGAAGAAGCAAGAGCGCGTCTAAATCGCCTGCGCTTGGAACATTTTCTTTGGGCCGATTGAGCCCGAAAGCTTTCAGCGCTTAACGGGTTTTGCTTCCGTTTTCCAAGTCATCAGGCGGCGCAGGCGCACGCCCACTTTTTCGATGGGATGCTTTTCCGCTTCGCGCAGCAACTTCGAGTAACGTAGCCTGCCGGTGTTCATTTCCTGAATAAATTCGCGCGCAAATCCTCCTGACCGGATTTCTCGCAGAGCCGCTCTCATCTGTTTTTGCACGGTTTGATCGATAATTCTGGGACCAACAGTCAGCTCGCCCCACTTGGCGGTATCAGAGATCAACCGGCGCATCCCGGCAATCCCGGCTTCGTGGATGAGATCCACAATGAACTTGAGCTCGTGAAGACATTCGAAATAAGCCAGCTCGGGTGGGTATCCAGCGCGAACAAGCGTATCAAACCCGGCACGAATCAGCGCGCTTGTGCCGCCGCAAAGGACCGCTTGCTCCCCAAACAGATCGGTCTCCGTTTCCTCCCGGAAAGTCGTATCCAGCACGCCGGCACGGGTGCACCCGATTCCCTTTGCCCAGGCCAGTGCCGTCCGCCTGGCATGCCGGCTAGGATTCTGATGGATCCCCAAGAGCGCAGGCGTGCCCCGTCCCGCGACAAACTCCCGACGCACCATCGGTCCGAGACCCTTCGGCGCGACCATCACCACGTCGACATCTTTGGGTGGAACAATCGTACGATAATGAATTGCAAAGCCGTGCGCGAAGAGGAGAGTTTGGCCGGAACGCAAATGCGGAGCGATCTGTTCCGTGTAAATGGCAGGCATTTGCGTGTCTGAAAGCGCCAAAAAAATAATATTCGCCCGCCGCGCCGCTTCCGCTGTGCCGAGCACTACGAGACCGCTCCGTCTGGCGCGCACCCGGGACTTGCTGCCTGAATAGAGCCCGACGATTACGTTGATCCCGCTGTCTTTAAGATTGAGAGCGTGCGCGCGGCCTTGCGCACCGAAGCCGATCACGGCGCACGTTTTGCCCTTCAACCAGCGAAGAGTCGCGTCTTTGTCGGTGTAAATACGAGCGGCCAAATTTTTACTCGCGAATGCCTTCGGAGCTAGCTGCGTGGCTTACCCAAAACTGAATTTGCTGCGGCGAGCAACGATTTGTCGTCGTTATCTGTAAGCCCGCCGAGGAAGCGACGAATTCGGCGAAACGATTGGAGCAAGAACAAATCTGCGGCGGAGTGATCGGGTGGCGCGGAATCTCCATTGCGATGCGCAAGCTGAATCTCTGCATCCTGACGGCTAAGCACACATGTCGAGGCAAAGAGATCCGTGGCCGCGCCAGCAATCCGTTCCTGAACAAGCTGCATGTCTAGGATCGGCTCGCGATAGGTGATCAACGCGCGATTAACGGCAAAATTAAAACGCCAAATCAAGCGAGCAAGTTGCCGCGCCTGCAAGCGAAGCTGTTCGCTTCGAACGGGCACCTCAGGCACGCGAATGGCCGCGCCAAGCCGGTTCATTCCCGCAGTCCAGGCTTTGCTTACCTGGACGCGCGATGGTTTCAACATCGTGTCGTAAATTTCCTTGAATTCCATGCCCGGGCCGCGCATGCCCACCAGCGCAATAAATGAAGTCAACACTTCATTGCTGCCTTCACCGATTTGGTTGATGCGTGCGTCGCGCAACATTCTCTCCAGAGGAAGATCGACGAAGTAAGCCGAGCCGCCATAAATCTGAAAGGCCTCGTTGACGCACTCCCAAAGCCGCTCAGTCGTGAAGACTTTGAGCATGGCAGTTTCGATCATGTAATCTTCGAGACCGCGGTCGATGAGCGACGCAGTGATCGTAGTCATCGCCTCCATCGCATAAGCGTCTGCCGCCATCCGCGCGATCTTCTTTTTGACGAGATCGAATTCGCCAAGCGTTTTGTTGAATTGTTTGCGTGTGTTTGCGTGTTCGAGTGCCAGCCGTAAACAGGTTTTCGCCGCGCCGGTGCAACACGCCCCGAAAGTGGTTCGGCCAAAATCGAGCACTGTCAGGGCGACTTTCAGCCCTTTGCCCGGCGGGCCGAGAATATTCTCCCTTGGGACTTTGACATCGCGCAGCGCGAATCGTCCCGTGGCTGTTCCGCGGATTCCCATTTTTGGCATGCGCGCATCGAGCATTGTGAAGCCCGGCATGTCGGGCGTGACGAGAAATGCCGTGATCGCGGTCTTGTCCGACCCGGGTATCGGTGTGCGCGCCATCACTGTAAGCACGTGCGCGATTGCAGCGTTGGTGATGTAACGTTTTTCTCCGTTCAAAATGAAATGCGCTCCGTCGTCAGTTGGCCGCGCCTGCATTTGCACGTTTGCTGCATCGGAACCGGCTTCCTGCTCGGTCAGCGCGAACGCGCCAAGCTGTTCGCCAGTTACTAATTTCGGAAGCCATTTTTGCTTTTGCTCGTGTGTTCCAAAAAGCAGTAACGCACGAATCCCGATGGAGTGGTGCGCGTTTACGAAAACCGATGTGGATGCGCACCGGCGTCCGATTTCTTCCAGGAGCTTGCAGTTAGCCATTTGCGTAAGGCCCAGTCCGCCGTATTCCACTGACGCAGTCGCACCGAGCACGCCGACTCGCCCAAGACCATCAATGACCTTGCGCGGAATCTCGGCCTCTCGATCTATCTCCGCAGGATCAAGATGCTCATCGAGAAATTGCCGGAGTTCGGCCAGCGACTTGTCCGACTCGATTTGTTGCGCTGCCGGCATGCGTGGGTAAGGCATCACCCAATCGGCCACGAAACGACCCTGGAAAAGACCTTTGGCAAAACCAAGCGCCTGCGGTCCAGCAAAAAGCAGTTCCTCCGCTTGTTGGATTTCCTTCTGTCGTTGCGTATCGAGTTTGTTCATTAAATTGTCTCCGGAAAAAGCGGGCGACGCATTGTAGCCGTGCGCGCGCACGTGTCCAATCAGGCGCAGTTCAATTCGGCTTATTCAGCGGATGTCGCTGCCTGACCGTCCACCGTGATACGGCTGATCACCCAATCAGCTACAGCCCTGGCTCGTGCCGCACTCCGTGCAAACACCGCAGGCGCCTGCCCGGATCACTTTGTCGCTGCCGCATACTGAGCAGGTGATCTCCATAAAGATGCTCCCAAGCGCTACCATGACCCGTTCGGCATGACCATTGCCATTCCCGGGATTGTTAGTCGGATGGTTTGTGATCACGTCGATCACTTCTTTCTCGCCGGTGCGGGCCAAATCAGTTACCGGACGGTTCAAAGCTTTCTTCTCGATCTCAACAATTTCCTTGAGCGGCAAGTCCGGCTGCGCCCGGTTCGGCGCGGTCGCCTCCTTGTAGCCCTTGATGAATTGGCACGCGAGCCAGCGAAACACGTAATCAGTAATGCTGGTGGCGTGACGAATATCGGGGTTTTTTGTGAACCCGCTCGGCTCAAATCTCTGATAAGCGAATTTCTTTACGAGACTTTCCAGCGGCACTCCGTACTGGAGCGCAATTGAAGTGAGCGTGCCGACCGTATCCATTAACCCGCCGATTGTGCTTCCCTCCTTCGACATCGTAATGAAAAGCTCGCCCGGCTGACCGTCTTCGTACAAACCGACCGTGATGTAGCCTTCGTGACCGGCGATCTCGAACCGGTGCGTCAGCGATGAACGCGTGTCGGGCATGCGATGCCGAACCGGTTGGTCCAGACGGCTGCGTAGTGTTCCCAGTTCTTCTTCGAGTTCGAGAATATGTTTTTGAAGATCCTCGGCCTCCGTGGCAGCGGAGAGGCCGCCGTCAGCGCCTGCGGCTACAGTGCCCATATCTTTTGTCTTGCGCGTGTTCAGGGGCGCAGACCGTTTCGAGCCATCGCGATAAATCGCGATCGATTTCAATCCCAGGCGCCACCCTTCCACGTAGGTGTTCATGATGTCCTCCACCGTGGCCGCTGCCGGCATATTGACGGTTTTGGAAATCGCGCCGCTCAGGAATGGCTGTGCGGCGGCCATCATCCGCAAATGCGCCATGTAATTGAGGCTGCGTTCGCCTTTGAACGGTTTGAACGCGCAATCAAAGATCGACAAGTGCTCCGGCTTTAGCCCGGATGAAATCGTCGATCCATCGGTATCGGTGACGTCCTCGATCGTGTCGAACGCGTCGATGTGTGCGATGATGCGCTCGATCTCCTCGGAGTTGTAACCCAGTTTCTCCAGTGCGGGTTTGACCGTCTGATTCACAATTTTGAGCATTCCGCCGCCCGCGAGCAGTTTGTATTTTACCAGGGCGATGTCCGGTTCGATCCCCGTGGTGTCACAATCCATCAGGAAACTGATGGTGCCCGTCGGCGCGAGCACGGTGACTTGCGCGTTACGAAAACCGTAGCGCTTTCCGAGTTCCGCTGCGCGGTCCCAAACTTTCGCGGCTTCTTCTTTCAAATGCGCGAACTCTTTTGCATCCGAGATTTCGCGCACAGCGCAGCGGTGCAGCTCGATTACATCCAGCATCGATGCAACGTTGTCTTTGGCGGCCGGCTTAGCCACGCCGCTGGCGCGCGCATCATGATAACCAGGAAATGGTCCGATCGCCCGCGCCAACCGCGCGCTTTGTTCGTAGGCTTCGCCGGTCATGATGGCGGTGATCGCGCCACAAAGTGCCCGGCCTTCCACACTGTCGTATCCAAAACCGTAGCTCATGATCAGTGAGCCGATGTTTGCGTAACCAAGCCCGAGCGTGCGGAAAATATGCGAGTTCTCTGCGATTTCTTTGATTGGATAGCTCGCGTTGTCGACAATGATTTCCTGCGCCGTGATGAAAATACGCACCGCCGCTTTGAATCGCTCGACGTCAAAATCCCCCTTCGTGGTCTTGAATTTCATCAAATTGAGCGAAGCGAGATTGCACGCGGTGTTGTCGAGGAAGAGATATTCCGAGCAGGGATTCGTGGAATTTTGTCGATCGGTGCCTTTGCAGGTGTGCCATTTGTGTATCGTGGAATCGAATTGCATTCCGGGATCACCGCAGACATGCGTGCCCTCGGCGATTTTGCGCAGCAGCGCGCGAGCATCTTTGCGTTCGCACGGCTGCCCATCGGTCACGCGACGCGTCCACCATTCACGGCCACCCAGCGCCGCTTCCATGAATTCGTCGCTTACCCGCACGCTCAGGTTCTCGTTTTGATACATGACCGAGCCGTAGGCGTCGCCATTGTAACTGCCGTCGTAACCTTGCTCGATCAGCGCCCAGGCTTTTTTCTCTTCCTTCTGTTTGGCTTCAATGAACTCTTCGATGTCCGGATGCCAATCTTTGAGCGTATTCATCTTCGCGGCGCGCCGCGTTTTGCCACCGCTCTTCACGACGTTTGCAACTTGATCGTAAACTTTCAGGAACGAGAGCGGTCCGCTCGGCTTGCCGCCACCGCTCAATTTCTCTCTCGTCGATCTAAGCGAAGTAAGATCCGTCCCCGTGCCGCTGCCGTACTTGAAGAGCATCGCTTCGCTCGTCGCCAGCCGCATGATGTCTTCCATTGTGTCGCCCACGCTTTGAATAAAGCAGGCGCTTCCCTGTGGATATTCGTACTGCGACGCGGCCCGGTCCGCTTTGCCAGTCTCCCGATTGTAGAAATAATTGCCGGCTCCTGCGCCCTTGCCCACGCCATATTGATGATACAAGCCAACGTTGAACCAGACCGGCGAATTAAACGCGCCGTGCTGATTCACACAAAGCCAGGTCAGTTCATCGTAGAAAACCTCCGCGGCTTCCGCGTCTGCGAAGTAACCATCCGCCATCCCCAAATCCGTAATCGTGCGCGTCACGCGATGAATCAATTGCCGCACCGAAGTTTCTCTTCCGCCTTTATGGGGATCGGTGCCATTGGCGATGTCGCCATAGAAATATTTCGAGACAGCTATCTTGGTCGCGAGCGCGCTCCAGCTTTTTGGGACCTCAATGTCCTCTTGCTTGAAGATAACCTTGCCGCTGTCATCGGTGATCTCGGCAGTGCGCCGTTCCCACTCGATTTGATCAAAAGGCGCAATGGCAACGTCGCTGAAGACGCGCTCAAAACTTAGGCCGCTGTTTTTCTTTTTCTCGACTCTGTTTTTTCGGCGCGACGCCGGTTTAGGCGGTGCGCTAAGTGAGGCTGGCGGAATTCCGGGTTTAAGTTGAATCATGGCGGTGACGGAGGGTTGAGGTTCTGAATAGGGTGCGAATAATCGTGAACAGCGGCGCTAACAACCTGTGAATTCCAGTCAACAACAAGTAATAGCGTAACCGTCCTTGCGGACATACAATATGCAGTAACGAGAATGGCTTGGGCAAGCCTAAAATTGTAACATTTTTCAAAAATTTTCGAGTTGGAGGGTAACGCCCGGCAGCTCAGGCTTGGATGCCTTTCGCTACCGCCTCGATATCGCGCCGATTCGTTCCGCAGTAACCGCCCCAGAATCACCAGATCGAGCAACGCTTTGCCTTTGCAAACTCGGAGCCGCGTCCGACAATTGCGCATCATAAAATAAGGTCGACAATATCGACCGATTGGGAAGGGTGGCTGAGTCCGGTTTAAGGCACTCGACTCGAAATCGAGCGTGGGGCAACCCACCGTGGGTTCGAATCCCACCCCTTCCGTTTGTCGTTCTCAGTGCGGGGTAGATCCTTGCGCGTCCAACGAGTCGTCATGTTGGGGAGCACAGGCTGCGAGCCTGTAGTTGGCGGCAGCTTGCCGCCAACATCGATTGATATTCACGACTGAATTGAACGCTGGTGCATTCGGCAAGCTGCCGAATGCTGCAGGCCAGCGGCCTGCGCTCCGCAGAAAATAGTTTCGGGCTCTGATTCCTTTTCCGAGTTCACCGCATCCGGTTCCCGTATTCGGCAAAGCCCTTGCTCGTTTAGACAAAATTGGCACTTAGCGGCGTCTTCTTTATGTAATAGTCTGAACGCCGCTCACGGATGAAATCGGAGTTGCATCGGATTTGTTCAACGGCAGCTTGCTGACTTCATCTTTTTCCTATGAACATCCTCTCTCGCTTTTTTGCTTTTCTGTCTTTGATGGCTGCGGGCTTGGTTTCGATTGCGACGATTTCCGCGCAGAAATTGCCGGACACGACGCGATTACTCCGTTTCCCAACAACAAACGGAACGCAGATCGTCTTTTGCTACGCGGGCGAACTCTACACGGTCGCCAAAGAAGGCGGCATCGCGCGGCGACTAACGAGCGGTCCTGGATACACATCATTTCCGCGGTTCTCGCCGGATGGCTCGCAGATCGCCTTCACGTCGCAATACGACGGTAATACCGAGGTTTATGTGATGCCGGCCGAGGGCGGCGCGCCCAAGCGGCTGACTATCACCGCCACTCTGGGACGCGACGATATATCGGATCGGATGGGACCCAACAATATCGTAATGACGTGGCAAAACACCAAGCCGTTGATCGTTTTCCGCACCCGGATGAAATCATTTGATGCCTTCATTGGCCAGCTTTACACCGTCGGCCTGGACGCTGAGCTCCCGCAGCAGGTAGCGGTGCCGCGCGGCGGATTCATCTCGTTCTCGCCCGATGATTCGAAGATGGCGTACAACCGCGTCTTCCGGGAGTTCCGCACTTGGAAACATTATCGCGGCGGAATGGCCGACGACGTCTGGATTCACGATTTCAAAACAGGTAACACGGAAAACCTGACTAACAATCCGGCACAGGATATTTGCCCAATGTGGGGGCCGGACAACCGCATCTATTTTCTCTCCGACCGCGATGGCCGGATGAATCTTTTCTCGATCGACCTGACGAGCAAGGAAGCGAAACAGCTCACGACCTTCAAGGATTTCGACATCAAGTTTCCATCGATCGGCAAGGACTCGATTGTCTTTGAGCAAGCGGGCTACATCTGGCGTTATGATCTGGGGACCGGGCAGGCGACTCCGGTGCCGATCGAGATCAAGGAAGATTTCGCGTCCGGACGTTCCGCACTAGTCGATGCATCGAAACACATTGAATCGGTCAGCCCAGCGCCTGACGGCCAACGCGTTATCGCCGTAGCGCGGGGCGATATTTACTCCGTGCCGGGAAAAGATGGCACGCCGCGCAATCTGACAAGAACATCGAACGCCCACGAGCGCGACGCGGTTTGGTCGCCGGACGGCAAATGGATCGCTTACAATTCGGACGTCACCGGCGAGAACGAACTCTATATTCGTTCGCAGGATGGCAAGGGTGAGCCGCAACAACTGACCAAGGGCGCCGACACTTACTATTATCGGGCTATCTGGTCACCGGACAGCAAGAAGCTGCTCTGGGCGGATCGCTTGCAGAGGTTGCGCTACGTCGATGTGGCGAGCAAAGGCATTACCCAGGTCGATCAAGATAAATACGGCGAGATTCGTGGTTACGATTGGTCGCCCGATAGCCAATGGATCGCCTGGTCGCGACCGGAGGAGAACGAGGGCGAAAAAGTTTATCTCTTTTCAACTGCGGACAAAAAACCGGTGACGGTGACCGATGAATGGTATTCGGCCGGCAATCCGACCTTTAGCGATGACGGAAAATATCTTCTGCTAACGTCGAGTCGCGATTTCAAACCGATCTTTGGCCGAACAGATTTTTCCAATGTTTATCGCGACATGGATCGCGTTTATCTCATCACCCTGGCAAAAGAGACCGAATCGCCGCTTGCGCCCCGCAGCGACGAAGTCGGCAAAGCCAAAAAGAAAAAAGAGAAGGACAAGGACGCGGACGAGCAAAAACCCGAGGATAAGAAAGGCGAATCAAAAGACAAAGACGCGAAGGAGAAGAAGCCGGTTCCCGTCAAGATTGATACCGATGGCATTCACGACCGCCTGGTCGCTCTGGAGATCCAGCCCGCTGACTACAGCAACCTGCGGATGGTGGACGATAGGATTTTTTATCTCCGCCGCACCGTCGCAGATGAGAAAGGCGAGGACGAGGAACTCGGGGAACCGGACAAGAGGAAATTCCATCTCTGCGCGTACAGTTTGGAAGATCGCAAGGAGACCGTTCTTGGTGACGTGAATAAGTACGAGATCACGCGCGACGGCAAAAAGATGCTGGTCAAGATCGATAAGGATTATGCCGTGATCGATCTGCCCAAAGACAAGATCGAGACGAAGGATGAAAAGACCGGCAAGGATTACAAGCTCAAACTCGAGGGACTGGACATGCGGCTCGATCGCCATGCTGAGTGGAACCAGATCTACTTCGAGTGCTGGCGGCAAATGCGCGATTTCTTTTACGCGCCGAACATGCACGGGGTCGATTGGAAAGCCTTGCGCGACAAATACGCCGCGCTCGTTCCGTTCGTGAATCACCGAAACGATCTCACCTATTTGGTTGGTGAGCTCATCGGCGAGTTGAACAGTGGCCACACCTACGTCGCCGGCGGGGAACGGCCCGAAACGCCCCGCATCAAGCTTGGCATGCTCGGGGCCGAATTTTCCCGTGACCCGGCCAGTCGCGCATATCGGATTGACCGGATTCTGCCCGGGGAAAATTGGAACAAGCAGACCCGCTCGCCGCTTAGGGAAATCGGCCTGAACGTGAAAGAAGGCGATTATCTGCTCGCGATCAACGGCGTGCCCGTTTCCACCTTGCCGAATCTCTACGACGCGCTCATCGGCTCGGCTGATAAACAAGTCATTCTGCGAGTCAATTCCAAGCCGAGCGACGATGGCGCGCGCGACATTACCGTGGTGCCCACGGCCGATGAAGCGCCGCTCTATTATCGCGCGTGGGTGCAAAAGAACATCGATGAGGTGGCGAAGAAAACCGGCGGCGAAGTCGGCTATGTTCACATTCCCGACATGGGCCAGCCAGGCCTGAACGAATTCACCAAGCTCTACTTCCCGCAGATTCGCAAAAAAGCGCTCATTGTCGATGTGCGCGGTAACGGCGGCGGATTCGTCTCGCCGCTTGTCATCGAGCGGCTCCGGCGCGCCCTGGTCATGATCGGCATGTTTCGCAATGGCGTGCCGGGGACCGATCCACCGCAAACTTTCACCGGCCCAATGGTGGCGCTGATTGATGAGTTCTCCGCCTCCGACGGCGACATCTTTCCCTTCCGGTTTAAAACGCTTGGTCTGGGCAAACTAATTGGCAAGCGCACCTGGGGCGGTGTCGTCGGTATTCGCGATCCACTGCCGCTCACCGATGGCGGCAACCTTTTCAAACCCGAATTCGCCCCTTATTCGAAAGAAGGCAAAAGCTGGATCATTGAAGGCCGTGGCGTCGATCCAGACATTTTCGTGGACAACGATCCTGCGAAAGAATTCCGCGGCGAAGATCAGCAGCTCGACCGCGCGATCCAGGAGATGCAGGAAGAATTGAAGACCAAACGATATGATCTTCCCCCGATCCCGCCGTACCCGGATCGGAATCCGATGAAGAGCAGTTGAACTGCGGTCGCTCTTTTTCAACAGACTCGTCCTAGCGCCGGACAATATCGACGATGCAGTGCTGGATTTGAGAACACGCGAACCGGCATCGAGAAGCGAAATTAGAAAGGAGGCATTCTAATTCGGATAAGCAACTGAAAAGACGGAAAGGAATACGGATATGAGTCAGCAAGGTCTTGAAACTATTGAGTCGACGACGCAGAAGACGCACGAATGGATTGCGCGTCTAGCGGAAACCCTTCACATGGAAAAACGTGACGCTTACAAGGCGCTGCGAGCAGTGCTACAGACTATGCGCGACCGGCTGCCGCTGGAACTGGCTGTTCACTTTGGCGCGCAGCTCCCGATGCTGGTGCGCGGCCTTTACTACGAAGGCTGGGATCCCTCGAAAGTTCCCATCAAAATGTCGCGCCAGGAATTCCTCGATGCGATTCAGGAAAAAATCGTGGCCGATCGCGTGATCGATCCCCTGGAAACTACGCAAGGCGTTCTCTCGATTGTCGCGAGCTACATCGGCGCGGGTGAAATGGAAAAAGTCATGCATAGTTTTCCGCACGACATGCAGTCCTTATTCCCCGCGCTCGCTTCTGCAGCATGAAGCGGGGCGGTCCGCCGCATGGAAAGAGCTTTTCCAAATCGAGCGGAGGCCGGCCGGTTACTTGCCAAGAGGCTTGAGAAATACGCTGGACGTGATGACGTAAGTGTTCTCGGCTTGCCACGCGGCGGCGTGCCCGTCGCCTACGAAGTGGCAAAACACTTGGGCGCGCCGCTCGATGTTTTCATTGTGCGCAAACTTGGTGTTCCCGGTTTCGAGGAACTCGCCGTCGGCGCGATCGCTTCCGGGGGTGTGCGCGTTTTGAACGAAGATGTTATGCGCGCATTACCGAACGCAGACGAGACGATTGAATCGATCACGGCAAGGGAAACAGCCGAATTGGAGCGACGCGAGCAAAGTTACCGCGACGGACGACCGGCGCCGGAGCTACGCGATCGCGTTGTCATTTTGGTTGATGACGGTCTGGCGACTGGGGCCACCATGCGCGCCGCTGTAAAGGCATTGCGCCACCGTGGCGCTGCGAAAATCGTCGTAGCTGTGCCAGTAGGCCCGCCAGACACGTGTCGTGAATTCGAGGATGAAGCAGATGAAACCATCTGCGCAAGCGTACCCGAATTTTTCCAGGCGGTCGGCCAGTATTACGAAGATTTTTCCCAAACAAGCGATGACGAAGTGCGCGAGTTGCTGGCGCGCGCCGCGCAAGAGCGACTCGCCTCAGAGGGGCAGGGAACAAATCAATGACTGAACCCGAATTTGTCCGCGAAATTGCACAGCCGCTCACGGGCAGCACAGATGATTACGATGGGCTGTTGGAGTTAGTCGGCGACGCGCGATTTGTCTTGCTCGGCGAAGCGTCGCACGGGACACACGAGTTTTATTCCGAGCGCGCGGCAATCACAAAAAGGCTGATCGCGGAAAAAGGCTTCACCGTGATTGCAATAGAAGCCGATTGGCCGGACGCATATCGAGTTAATCGCTATACGCGCGGCGTAAACCAAGATCGGAATGCAAGTGAAGCACTGTTGGGATTTCGTCGGTTCCCTACTTGGATGTGGCGCAATACCGCCGTTGTGGAATTCGTGGAATGGCTGCGGGGCTTTAATCAACACGTCGATCCAACGAAAGCGCCAGCCGGATTTTTCGGCATGGATTTGTATAGCCTGCATTCCTCGATCGACGCGGTTCTTAATTACCTGGAGAAAGTGGATCCGGACGCGGCGAAACGCGCGCGTCATCGTTACTCGTGCTTCGATCATTTGAGCCGTGATCCGCAGGAATACGGCTACGCCGCGACGGTGGGTGCGATCGAATCGTGTGAAGACGAAGTGGTGGAGCAACTCGTTGAACTGCGAAGTAAGGCGGCGGAATTTCTCAGTCGTGACGGCGAGGTTGCCACCGAGGAACTCTTTTTTGCAGAGCAAAACGCGCGGCTAGTCAAGAACGCGGAGCAATATTACCGCTCGATGTTTCGTGGCCGTGCCTCCTCGTGGAATTTGCGCGACCAGCACATGGTCGAAACGATTGAGGCCTTGGTCGCGCATCTTAATGGCAGCCGCCACCCGAAAGCAATTGTCTGGGCCCATAATTCGCACTTGGGCGACGCGCGCGCGACCGAGATGAGTCAGCACGGCGAACTCAATGTCGGCCAGCTCGTCCGCGAGCGCTTCGGGGAAGAAGCGATATTGATCGGCTTCAGCACGCATCATGGCAGCGTAACCGCCGCCTCAGATTGGGGTGAGCCAGCCGAGCGTAAAAATGTGCGGCCCGCCTTGCACGGGAGCTACGAAGAGCTGTTTCACCAAACCGGGCTGTCACGATTTTGGATCGATCTGCGAAACGCCGGTGACAAGGTTGGCGTTCTATATGGGCCGCGGCTTGAGCGTGCAATCGGTGTAATCTACCGGCCCGAGACAGAACGGTTGAGCCATTATTTTCATGCGCGGCTCCCGAAACAATTCGACGCGATCATTCACATCGACGAAACACGGGCGGTGGAACCATTGGAACGAACCAGCGTTTGGGATGAAGGCGAATTGCCGGAGACTTATCCATTTAAAGTTTAATGATAATTTTTGAAGGAATAAAATTAATCGCCTTTCCATCCGGCGCGCCCGGCGGTCGCGCCCTACCAGATTTTTGATTATGAGCGAAGTGCGAATTCAGGCTGGACGGGAAGTTCTCTCCGGGAATTTGAGTATTCCCGAAAGCGCGGCTGGGCTAGTACTCTTTGCCCACGGCAGCGGCAGCAGCCGGCACAGTCCGCGGAATCAGTTTGTCGCTCGCACGCTCAACAACGCCGGACTCGCGACGCTGCTTTTCGATCTGCTCACGCCGGAAGAGGAGGCGATTGATCTGCGCACCCGGGAGCATCGCTTCAACATCGGTTTGCTGGCCGAGCGTCTTGTTCACGCGACAAAATGGGCACACGAGCAAGAGCAAACCCAGGATTTGCGCATCGGTTATTTTGGATCGAGCACCGGCGGAGCCGCCGCGCTGGTTGCGGCGGCGGACATCCCGCAAGATGTCGGGGCGGTGGTCTCGCGCGGCGGCCGCCCTGATTTGGCAGGTGAAGCATTACCAAAAGTGCAGACGCCGACGTTGCTCATCGTCGGCGGCAACGACGATATCGTCATCGAGCTAAATGAGCAGGCTCGCGATCGGATGCGCTGCGAAGTGAAGTTGGAGATCGTTCCCGGTGCGACGCATCTTTTTGAAGAGCCGGGCACGCTCGAGAAAGTGGCGCAACTAGCAAGCGATTGGTTCTCGCTCCACGCCGCCGGCACCGCTGGACCGCACTGAGCGGCTGTGATAGTGCCCGCATTATCCGGTCATTCCGAGCGGAGCGAGGAACCTCACAATCGAAACAGTTGTCACGCTGGGTAGCTTGTGTGACGCAGCATCAGCGAGAGGTCCTTCGCTTCGCTCAGGATGACACGCATTTTTGTTCGCCCGTGTTTTTATACGTCACCACCCGTCCCCACAGACTCTTTGTCCCCCAAATTCCCGCGCGCAGGCATTCCAAGTGAACAATCTGACTGTGATCTACAAAGAGGTTCGCGTCAGCGCCGTAGTTTTTGATGTACCATGCGAACACATCTGGATCGGCGGCTTCGAACATGAGCTTCTCCATGCCGATCTCGTCGATGAATTTGGCAGGCACATCCGTGCGCCATGGGTCGACATTCTCGGTGATGCCTTCGCTTTCGATCATGATGATCTCAGCGCCGGCATCGAGAAATCGTTTCGCCTGCGCAATGGCCCAGTTGGGATCGCGCGTGCCTTCGGCTTGCAACTCCGCGGCAGCCGTCGCTCCGCCCGCGCCGAACTGAATGCCGACTTCCGGCTTCGCTTTCATTCCGGATTTACGCACCAATTCGATGAGTCGCAGCCAATCATCAGTCGGAATCGAAACGAAACCAGCTGAGATTTCGATGATATCGAAGCCGAGTTTCTTGCATTCGGCTATATATTGGCGCACCGCCGTCCCCCCTTGAACCAGGACGCGCTCGATAAATCCGCCCGTCGAAACGAGCACGTCATGTTTGTGGCAAAGATCGATGATCTCTCGAATAGCTCGCTCCGGCATCAGAGTAAACGAACCGCCAGCGAACTTTAGCGAATCGACATAGTTGCCCATCATCTCAAACAGATCTTCCAGGTAACGCCGGCCCATTACCGAGTAATAGGGGCCGCGGATTTCCGTTAAGCCGCGCTTCCGCGGTTTGCCTTCCCGCTCGTTGACTCGCAGAAACGAAAAACTGCGTTTGCTTGGTTTCGACTTCATTTGCTCGGACAGGACTTTACGCTGGCAACACAGTTGAGAGTGTCACTTCGCTGTCGATTGTTTGCTGAGAGACGCTCTCGACGGTTGCCCCAATTTTCGATCCATCGCGATCGACGATCCAGACTTGCTGGCCTTGTTCGAACGGGCCGCGCGCCATGACCTTGAGTAAGACGCCCTCCTCGGTGGCCGGATTATCGAGCACTTCCGCGCAGATTGCTTCCGTCTCCCCGAAATCCGCCAGCAGGGTGAGTTTATCGTCTATTTTCGGTTTCTTCATTGCGAGCCAAAATCCGACATACGACGTAAAACTAATCGCTGCTCGCGCTTCCTGCGAGCGTGTCCGCGCTGGTAAACGAATCATTTAACAATGGCGCATTATCGCATTACTCAGATCGAAGATTACGAACAGTTTATCCGAAGCGAAAGCGTGGAGCGGATTCGCGAGAAGGCCGGCAAGCTGAAAGGCCTGCGCGTAGCAAATTTCAATTCAACCTACTACGGCGGCGGAGTGGCGGAGATAATTTCCTC
>JBKOXU010000051.1:0-10695 GCA_046725095.1 Verrucomicrobiota bacterium | reverse complement strand
TGCGGAGGAGAAATCTTCAACTCCCTTCGAGCGTTGGATCGAAGCGCGAGCCAAGGAAAAGATGGGTGAGCATGGAACAAAAATGGGACTCTTTATCAGCACACTCTTCAGCAATCTGCCTTACATGATGCTCTGCTGTATTCCGCTCTTCGCTTTTGTCCTGAAGGTTCTCTACATCCGGCGACACGTTTTCTACATCGACCACCTGATTTACGCGCTTCACATCCACACATTTGCTTATACCGGGATCATGCTGATCGTTCTCGCAACAATCGGACTCAACCGCGTGATTCCAGGGCCAATCGCAGGCTGGATTATCGCGCTCCTGTGGATCGCATTCGTAGTGCAAATTTTCTTGTCGATTCGTCGCGTTTACCGGCAGGGCTGGTTCTTTACCGTGTTTAAATTCCTGTTTGGTGGATTTGTCTATCTAATCGTGCTGGTAGCTGCGCTCGCCGCGACCTTTTTCATTACGCTTGTCCTGCCATGAAAAGAATAATTGCCTTTGGTATTGCGGTGGCGAGTTTTCCTGCGACGGCGTTTCCCGCTATCGCATGTCGATAAACGGAAAGAACCGAAAACTGCTAGCAAAGCACGTACGGACACTGAGTGTGAGTGCGCCTAGATTCTTGCCTCGACTTAACTGAGAAGCTCTTTCGCTTTCCTAAGCGCCTCCGCGATCTTGCTCGCGTCTGTGCCCCCGCCTTGGGCATTCTCAGGCCGGCCACCGCCTTTGCCGCCGACGATCGGCGCGACTTCCTGAATCATTTTGTTCGCCTGAAATTTCGATGTCATTTCTTTTGGGACGGATGCGACCAATGCGACTGATCCCTTCGCTGCGCCTATGAGAAAAATTGAGCCTTTAAATTTTGGTTTGAGTGAGTCCACGACTGCTTGAAGCAGTTTCCCGTCCGCGTCTGCCACTTCAGCCGCGCAGAAGTTCTTTCCCACGTGCGACGCCGCCAGCTGATTCACGATTTGAGCAGCCCGGGTTTTTAACTCTGCCTCAGCAGCTTTGGAACTTTTCTTTTCCCATTCACGAACCTCGGATTCCACTTTTTCGAGATGCTCTGCCCGAGTATCGATCTGCTTCAGCATTTCACCCGTCTCAGCGTTGCTTTCAAAAACGGAGAGCTCAGCAATATCAGGCTTTTTGCGGGCAAGCGTTGCAAACTTGTCCTTTTGGCGCGCCGCTTCTTGCTCCGCCCATTTTCGCGCCGCGTCGCCCGCCACCGCTTCAATCCGCCGGATTCCCGCCGCAATCGCTTCTTCCTTCACGATCCGGAACGGACCGATTTCATTTGTCGATCTTACGTGCGTTCCGCCGCACAGCTCCATGGAGTACCCGTCGAGAGCATGCGCCGCTCCGCCGATTTGCAAAACGCGCACCATATCGCCGTATTTTTCTCCGAAGAACTGAATGATGTCCTTTCGCTTCCTGGCTTCTGGGTACGGAATCTCCGTCCATGAAACCGACGCATTCTCCGCGATTTTTTCGTTTACCAATTTTTCGACCTCACGGATTTGCTGCTTCGTTAATGCCGCGCTCGAAAAATCGAACGTCAATTTGTCCGGGCCAACGTAACTTCCTTTTTGCACAGCATCGCGTGAGACAACTTCGTGCAGCGCCCAATGCAACAGATGGGTAACCGTGTGATGTCCCTGAATCGCACGACGTCGCTCGACATCGACCGAAACACGAACCGCTTCGCCCGGTTCGGGCGCCCGCCCTTCCACTAGCTTCGCACGATGAACAAAAACATCGCCGCGCTCTTGCGTGTCGATGACGCGAAGCTGACCAATTTCCGTGCGATCGTGTCCGGGCACGTGAAGCAATCCTCGGTCGCCGACCTGACCGCCCATCTCTGCGTAAAGGGGCGTTTGATCGAGAACGATGTTCAGCTCGTCCGGTTTTTTTCCGGGTAACACCGTTTCGACGACTGATTCGGTCTCTAGAAAATCGTATCCCAAGAATTTTGTTGGCGCGGCTATTAGCTCGTCTTGTTCGACACTGATTTCTTCTTTCTTCTGGGCTTTACGCGCGCGTTCGCGCTGTTCGTCCATCAACTTCTCAAAGCCAGCAACGTCAACGGTTAGCCCTCGTTCCCGCGCCACCAGTTCCGTTAAATCAAGCGGAAAGCCATAGGTGTCGTACAACTTAAATGTATCCTCCGCTGAGACCGCTGGCGTACGGCTAATGAATTCGCGCCATTCCCCAGCGCGAACTTGTGAAGCATCTAGATCTACAACTGGCTGCGGGCCCTGACTCAGCCAGATCGTAAACTCTTCTAGGTTCGGGTCGCTCGATCGACCGAAATATTCCTTCTTGACCTGATACCCTTGTTCTTTTGCTGCCGCAGAAATGCTGTTAAACAAAACTACGCCTTCGAATAGCTCAATTCCTCTATCGAGCGTGTTGTTAAACGATTCTTCCTCGCGCTTAATCGTTTCTATAACGTGCTTTTGTTTTTCGCGCACCTCTGGAAAAACATCGCCCATCGTCGTCGCAACGATATCGACAAGCTTGAAGAAGAACGGCTCGTGAAAGCCGAGTGTACGGCCGTAGCGGACCGCGCGACGCAGAATGCGCCGCAAAACATAACCACGGCCTTCGTTTGATGGAATGATTCCGTCCGCAATCGCGAACGAAAGCGCGCGAATGTGATCGGCGATGACGCGGAAAGCGACGTCAATCTTTTCCTGCTTACCTTCACCGCCGCTGCCGTTTGTGGGCAGCGTGCTCGCGTATTTTTTGCCGCTCAGTCTTTCCAGTTCGTCGAAGACCGGGCGAAAGACGTCGGTCTCGTAATTCGAAATTGTTCCGGAAAAATCGGTGAGATTCCTGGTGCCTTGAATGATTGCAACCGCGCGCTCAAAGCCCATTCCGGTATCGACGTGGCGTTGTGGCAGCGCCGAGAAGGAATTGTCAGGATTCGCATTGAACTGGATGAAAACGAGATTCCAAATCTCGATGCAGCGCGGATCGTTTTTATTCACGAGGGTGCCGCGCGTGTCGCCGTCCGGCGTGAGATCGACATGCACTTCCGAGCACGGCCCGCACGGACCGGTGTCGCCCATCATCCAGAAATTGTCGGCTTTCCCGCTGCTGAGAACGTGAACTTTTGGATCGAGATCGGCTTCGCGAAACAGATGGACCCATTGATCGTACGCTTCCTGGTCGAACTCGCTCGGCTCGCCAGGGCCGGGCTGATAAACAGTCGCGTAAAGCCGTTGGGGCGGAAATTTCCAGCGTTCGACCAGTAATTCCCAAGCCCACTCGATTGCTTCCTTCTTGAAATAATCGCCGAAGCTCCAGTTGCCGAGCATTTCGAAGAACGTGTGATGGTAGGTGTCAAGTCCCACGTCTTCGAGATCGTTATGTTTTCCTCCGGCACGAATGCATTTCTGCGTGTCGACCACGCGCGCCGGCTTCCATGGCGGCTTTTGTTGTCCGAGAAAGATCGGGACGAACTGATTCATACCCGCGTTGGTGAAAAGCAGATTGGGCGCGCCCGGCAACAAGGGTGATGACGGCACAATGGTGTGCTGCTTCTCGCGAAAGAAATCGAGAAATGATTGTCTGATCTGCGCCCAAGTCATCATTTTTTAACCACCACTTAACACGAATAGACACGAATTCAGGAAACCTGAAACCTGAACTCTGGGTTGGTGTCCATTCGTATTAATTCGTGGTTAATGCTTCGCATCGTGTGAATCAGCTTCTCCTCTGTGCCGCAAATAATTGACCGGCGGCCCGTCCCTTTCGCGCCGCGACATCAGCCAGCGACCGTTTCGCATTGATTCGCGCTGGCAAACAGGCTATCACCTGCATTATCATGCGCCGGCTTACGAGCATGACCCGCCAGGCGATCTTCATATTGTCCATCTTCCTCTGCCAATCGCTCCAGGCGGCGTCGCCCGAGCGCAGCGTTAGTCCTTCGCATCAATTCATCGTTTACGGCGGCGATGCGACGCTGCGCGGCGCGGTCTCCAAGCTTGCGGAGCAGACGAAAGCCAATTTGCTCGCGCTGTTGCGACAGCGCGACCAGTGGAAGACCGCCATCGTAATCAATTTGCAGCCGGAGCAAGCGAACCTGCCTGAGATTCCGCCAGCCGAATTGCGACTTAGCCAGACCGGTTCTGGCATGAAGCTGCAACTGGATTTGACCATCGCTCAAAATCTCGACGCTTCACTGATGGAGCGCGAATTGCTCCGCGTGATTCTGTTGGAGATGATTTATCGAAAAGAATCGAACCTTGCTCCTGGCGTTGCATTCGTCGAACCACCGGGCTGGTTGGTTGATGGTGTGCTTGCGCTTACCTCCGGACGCGATCGTGCGCCGCTTATTGAAGCGCTTTCCGTGTCGCAAAAGACGATGCCGTTGGAAGAATTCCTTCGGCAACACCCCAAGCTTCTCGATTCTGCCGGTCGCACGCTTTATCGGGCCTGTTCCTTCGCGCTGGTGCAGTTGCTTGTCGATGGAATCGAGGGCCGCACTCGCTTGGCGCGTTATATCAATAACCTGTCGAATGCCTCAAACAATCCGGTCGCCGATTTGAAGGCTCAATTTCCATTACTGGCAGTCAATGCAGAAAAAACCTGGCAGTCGGCCTTAAGGCGAGCAGGCGAGGCGGAAAATTATAAGTTGCTCACTTTTATTGAAAGCGAGCGACGCCTGGATGATCTGTTGCGCGTCAAAATTCCGAACGCCGAAAAGTCGCTTGATTTGAGTGAGCTCGCAGGGCGAAAAGCGTCGGCGGCAGAAAAAGCTGCGCTCAATGAATTGGGCCGGGCTTTGCTTTTATTTATTAGCCAGGCAAATCCGGTTTTGCGCCCGGTAGCTCGCGAATACCAGCAGATGGCTGCGTTGCTTGCCCGCGGGAAAAGGAGAGGAATCGCCAAGCGTCTGACGCGCTTCCAAATTACTCGTGAAAAACTCACGGCTCGCATGAGCGACGTTGACGATTACATGAACTGGTTCGAGGCGACGCAACTGCCGGCTCGCAGTGGAGTGTTCGCCGATTATCTCAGAGCGGCGAGCCAACCGCAAACGACTGGGCCACGGCGACGGGATCCAATCTCCGTTTATCTGGATACGCTGGAGGACCAATTCGGGGACTAGGACCATTCGACAGCATCATATCATCGTGTGCGGTGAACCTTGGCCAAGGATCGCTATCGTGTTTTTGGCAAAGTAGTCCCACAATTGATCCGCATCCGCGTCTCTAAAAGCGAGATGAACTTTCGCTTTTTGGCAGCGTAGAACGTGACGACTACCCGATTATCATTGCGCGCCACATAAGCGACCTTGTCGAGATTGATAATGTGGTTCTCAATTCGAATGAAATTTATCGCGCCGCAAGGATGACCGTAAACGCGAGAAGAAGCGAGGATTTTAACCTTAGGCGCAGTTGCTTGGCGCTAGGTTGCTGGTTATCATGGTGAGCGCGCCAAGGCGCGCGCTTTTTCTATTCATGCAAAAGATTGGATTTGCCGAAGCCCTTGATTCGATCGTGGCCAGCGACCCACGTTACCAGCGGGACGCGTATGTTTTTCTACGCGACGCGCTCGATTTCACGACAAAACAACAGAAGAAAGTCAAAGGCGCCACGGTCCGGCATGTGACGGGACCCGAGTTACTGGGAGGAGTGCGGCAATACGCGCTCAAGGAGTTCGGACCGCTGGTCATGACGGTTTTCGATAATTGGGGAATTCATTCCTGCGAGGACGTTGGGAACATGGTTTTTAACTTGATCGGTGCTGGGATATTCGGGAAGACCGAGGAAGATTCGATCGAGGATTTCAAGCACGTCTATGATTTTGAGGAGGCTTTTGTGAAGCCGTTCGCGCCTGAAAAACCAACGGGCGCCAAGCCGCCACCGGAGAGCCAGCCCCTGACTCGAAAATGACGAATGATCGGGAAATGCCGAAGAACGAATGACGAAGCACGAAGGAAGCCCGAATGCTCAAAATGATAAAAGAGCGATCGGAGGTTTCTTCTCATCATTCGGATCTCGCCTGCCATGCCGTAACTCCGCGAAGGCGGGTCATTCCTCCGTCATTCGTCATTCGACATTCTTCGCAGTCGTCGCAATTATGCTTAGTTCTGCCAATCTGAAATCCGCACCGGTTGAAGATTCGTCCGTGATCACGTTTCCACCGAGCTCGGCGCAAAAATGGATTTTGCCAAACGGACTGACGATCATCGTGCAGGAAGATCGCAGCGCACCGGTGGCAAGTGTGCAGGCTTGGTGCGCCACAGGGAGCATCGACGAGGACGCGCATCTGGGCGCAGGCTTGTCCCACATTCTCGAGCACATGCTTTTTAAGGGGACGAAAACACGATCGACCAACCAGATCGCGCAGAAAATCCAGGATGTGGGCGGTTACATCAATGCCTACACATCTTTTGATCGCACGGTTTTTTGGATCGACGTGCCGAAAGATGGTGTGGCCACCGCGCTCGACGTCCTGGCTGATGCGATGATGAATTCAACTTTGCCGCCGGAAGAATATCAGAAAGAGCAGGAAGTCATCCGGCGCGAGTTTGCCATGGGCATGGATGATCCAGACCGCATGGCAGGGCTTCTTCTCTTTGCGACCGCCTATCAGCGACATCCCTACCGCTTCCCGGTGATCGGCGAGATCGAGATCTACAATCAGCTCACTCAAGAGCAGGTAATGCAGTATTACAAAACACGCTACGTCCCGAACAATCTTACCTTTATTGTGGTGGGCGACGTCGATGCACAGAAGGTGCGGCAACAACTCATCGAACTGTTCAAGCCGTATCCGGAGAAATCACTGAAGCCGGTATTCATTCCCGCGGAACCGTCGCAGCTTGGCCGTCGCGAAGTGCACCAGGAATTCCCCACCGAACTGACGCATCTCTCGCTTGCATGGCACATTCCGGAGGTCGCGAATCCTGATGTTCCCGCGCTCGATCTTCTTTCGACCATTCTCGGCGACGGTCGCAGTTCGCGCCTCTATCGCCGCGTGCGTGAAGAGGCTGGTCTGGCATTTCACATAGCGGCGTTTTCTTACACACCGGGCGATCCAGGTTTATTTGGCATTGACGCCACGCTCGACCCAAAAAAACGCGAAGCAGCCGAGCAATTGATCCTACGCATCATTGACGAGGTAAAACAAACCGGCGCTACAGCGGAGGAATTGGCGAAAGCCAAAAAAATATCGCTCAGCCACCATCTGGAAGCCCTCACCACGATGCGCGGGCAGGCTTCAGACATCGGGTCGAATTGGCTCCTGACCCGCAATCTCAATTTTAGCCGGGATTACCTCGACGCTGTCCAGAAGGTGACGCTCGAGGACATTAAGCGAGTCGCCGCAACCTACCTGACCGAGAGCAACCTGACGGTCGTGTCGCTAAATCCGAAGGCTTCACTGGCCGGCAAAGCTGAAGAGACGAAGGTTGCCGCGGCGGGCGAGATTCAAAAATTTGAGTTGTCGAATGGATTGCGGGTTCTGGTCCGTGAAGATCGGCGTTTGCCGCTGGTTGCGATTGGCGCCGTTTTCCGTAGCGGTCTCCTCGCGGAGACTGCGCAAACCAACGGGATCACCCGTTTGATGACGAAGGTGCTGCTGAAAGGAACGAAAACGCGCACGGCGGAACAAATTGCAAACGAGATCGAAGCGGTCGGTGGCTCGATTTCGAGCGATGCCGGTAACAATAGCTTGAGTGTCTCGCTCGATGTCACCAAACCTGATTTGAAACTGGGTGTGAACTTGCTCGCGGACGTTTTGCTCAACGCGACGATGCCGGAAAAAGCGATCGCGCGCGAAAAGGAAATCCAGATCGCTGCTATTCAACAGGAGGAAGAGCAGTTGACGACAGTGGCGCGCAATATTTTGCGGCAAGCGCTTTTCACGCAGCATCCCTACGCCCTGCGGACAAATGGTTCAGTCGAATCCGTGCAGCGCCTGACTCAAAAAGATCTGCTCGATTTTGGTGGTCGTTACGTTGTCGCAAAAAATGGCGTCATTTTCGTCTTTGGCGATGTGAAGGCGGCGGAAGTGAAGCAGCTTTTCGAGAAAGAGCTTGGCGGGATGAAACCGGGCGCGCTCGCCTTGACCGACGCGCGGCCAGCCGCGCCGCTAAGCAAGACAGAGGCGGTCGAAAGCCGCAAAAATAAAGCGCAAGGCGTGATTATGGTCGGATATCGCGGCGCGGATATTTTTAGTCCGGACCGATACGCTCTGGAGTTAATCGATGAGGCGAGCAGCGATCTTGGCTCTCGCTTTTTTGTTCGCATTCGCGAGCAAATGGGACTGGCCTATTACGTGGGGGCGAGCCAGATGCAAGGGCTGGTGCCGGGTCTTTTTGCCTTTTATCTCGGCACCGATCCGCAAAAAATCGAGCCGGTTAAAACGGCGTTGCTCGATGAAATCCGCAAGCTGGCCAACGATGGTCTTACCAGCGAGGAATTAGCGCGGGCGAAAAAGAAACTGATTGGACAGCAAGAGATTGCGAATCAAAGCAATGCTGCTTTCGGTTATCATTGCGCGCTGGACGAGCTCTACGGGCTCGGCTTTAATTATTACAAGCAACTCGAGCACGACGTAGATGCAGTGACGCTCGACGACATCAAACGCGTGGCGGCGAAATATTTCCGCGATCAACCGTATGTTTTGGCAACGGTGCGACCTCCAGAAGCTTCCGCAGCCGCGAAACAGAAATATCAAGGAACGGCGGTCTCCAGTCCGCCGCCCAAAACACTGCAACAGAAATGAACCATGGCTGAAGTCCAAAAAACCACACAGAGCGGCGAACTTTCCCAACGCTTCATTGAGTTCGTCATGATGCACGCGCAAAACGCCGCTCTGTTTCTCGGTCAGATTCCAAATCCAAAAACTGGCGAAGGCGAAGTGAACCTGGAGCTGGCGAAGATGTTCATTGATCAACTGGCTATGATTCAGGAAAAAACGCGAGGCAATCTGACGAACGAAGAAACCACCGTGCTGCGCAACGCACTTTCGAATTTGCAGATGGCCTATGTCGAAGTTGCGCGAGAGACTGGAGGGGCGCGACCACAGCCTGCTCGCCCTAGCGAGGGCGCGCCGGAGGCCGAACAACCTGCGCCCGAACAGAAGCCATCAGCGCCGCCAGCGGCGAGTTCTGAAACAGCTCCGCCTATCACTTCGACTGAATCCGAGACGGAATCGAAAAAGAAATTTACCAAGAGTTACGGCCCGTAGGGTAGTGCGCGCGTCTCGCGCGTCTGGTGAGCGCGTCCTCGCGATCACGAACTTCCTTAGAGACAAAATCCCCAGCGTTACCGAATCCGGGCGAAGATTGTTCAGCGAGACAGCGAAACCAACACGCGAGACCCGTGCGCTGCGAAGAGCAACCATATCGCGTCGGACTCGTTGTGCGAAACTTGGATTTTCGATTCCTCTTTTCGACATTGCGCTTAGCTTCGCACCTTCGAAGAGCCGAGGATCATTTCACACCTAATGCGTGCGAGAGCATCGATAAGAG
The DNA here is from genome assembly GCA_046725095.1 of Verrucomicrobiota bacterium. Taxonomy (GTDB): domain Bacteria; phylum Verrucomicrobiota; class Verrucomicrobiia; order Chthoniobacterales; family UBA10450; genus Udaeobacter. Next base: position 1,198 of record JBKOXU010000051.1, on the reverse strand, counting down.
CGCCACACCGCCCCTTGGTAAGAGCAGGATGTTGAGGCCAGTTCGCAGACAGGTGGGTATTTGGCTTGACATGAATTGACGGGGGACGAGTAGAATGTGTGGATCGGATAGATCTGGACTTGGCGGGGACCGTTATCCTGGGGGCCTGCCTCCTGTTTTCAGATCTGTAGTCGCAGGCGAACCACCACCGGCATTGAAGGAGAAAATCCATGAGACGCGCGATTCAAGACGGAACCGCGACGCGGTTCCCCGCGCGCAACTTTTTGCCAAGTAGCGGAGTTATTCCACGCCACACTGGAGGAAACAAAAGCAGGTGGATTGCGCTGCCGCTGCTTTTTCTCGGTGCGGGGCTGATGCTCGTGCAGCCGTGTGCAGGCGCTCCCTTCGAGTTTGAGACCACCGGCAGCCTCGGAACCCCACGCTTGGAGCATACGGCAACGTTGCTGTCCAACGGCAAGGTGCTCGTTGCAGGAGGAACGGACCTCTTTGGAGCTTTCGCGAGCGCGGAACTCTACGATCCGGCGAGGGGGACCTGGAAGCCCACCGGCAGCCTGGTCACTGGACACTCTCATCACACGGCGACTTTGCTGCCCAACGGCAAGGCGCTCGTTGTAGGAGGACGGGACTTCAACATTGGAGCCCTTGCCAGCGCGGAGCTCTACGATCCAGGGAGCGGGACCTGGACGACCACCGGCAGCCTCGGAACCGCACGCTACAGTCACACGGCAACGTTGCTGCCCGACGGCAAGGTGCTCGTTGTAGGAGGAAATGGCTGCTGCGGCGACCTTGCGAGCGCGGAACTCTACGATCCAGCGAGCGGGACTTGGACGGCCACCGGCAGCCTGGTTACCGGACGTTTTGGTCACACGGCGACGTTGCTGCCCGACGGCAAGGTGCTCGTCGCAGGAGGTAGGAGCACCACCATTACTTTCGCGAGCGCGGAACTCTATAATCCAGCGAGCGGGACCTGGACGGCTACGGGCAGTCTCGTCACACCACTCGAATCTCACACTGCGACCTTGCTGCCCAACGGGAAGGTGCTCGTCGCTGGGGGTTTTGGCGCTGTGAGCGCGGAACTCTACGATCCAGCGAGCGGAACTTGGACGGCCACCGACAGCCTCGCCAATGAACGCGGCGCACACACAGCGACTTTGCTGCCCAACAGCCAGGTCCTCGTCGCAGGCGGTCACAACGGTAC
>JBKOXU010000147.1:0-18821 GCA_046725095.1 Verrucomicrobiota bacterium | reverse complement strand
CCGCAGGCAATGCGCGCTCCCGAGTCGCCTGCCGGCTGCGATTTAAGGTCATCTGCTTTGGCGTGAACTACGACTGATCGTCCGATAACGGAGCGTTGATCGTTTGTCAGCGATATCTCGTGATCCACGTAATCCAATTTTGCGGTACCCGAAGCATCCGCCTCGACGTTGCCCATGTCGCCCACATGCCGCTCTGCTGTATCGGGCCCGGCGTGCGGTTTGTTCGTGGGATTGAAATGAGCGCCAGCCGAGGCCAAATCGTCCGCGCTGCAATCTCCGAATTCATGCACGTGAAAGCCATGTTTACCCGGACTCAGGCCCGTGATTTCCGCCTGAATCTTCACCCCGTCGGCGACTTCTGTGAACCTGACTGTGCCGCTGACTCTGCTGCCTGCAGTGGGATGCAGCACGGCAATGGCCTTTAACGGAGTCGTCGGCTTTTCCTGCGGTGTCTGCGCCCTCGCTGGGATAATGGTGAGTGACAGAATGATCGGTGCGATTAACCAACTTGGAAACGAGTTCATATTAATATTTCTATTTCGTCGCGCAGGCCTAGTTCAGCCGCATGATCGGACTAATTCTAGCGTCAGTTTTATCGAAGAATCACTTGCATCCCATCATAGGCGATACGCATTTCGAGACCTAGCTCGGTGGCCATTTCGCGAAGCTTGGCGGCAAGCTTGCCTTCGTCGCCGGTGACGATTTCGGAACCGCAATGACTAATGATCACCCGCGGGACCCCTTGCTTTCTGCACCATGTCAGTTGCGTGCGAACCGATACATGTCCGATAAGATGTTTGCCGCGCTTGCGCACGAATAGGCGGGTCAGGGTTGCGCCGTCGCCGATGTAAACTTGCACGCCTTCGAGCGCTGCCGCGCGATCGTGGATATAGATGAGATCTGGTACATAAAAAATCCGCGCGCGGCCGACGCTTACCTTGTATCCAACGGCAGGCGCCAGAATCGAGTGTTCCACCGGAAAAGCCTCGAACATGATCCCAGAGATGTTCCTGGGCGTACGCTCTTTGATGAGCCGTCGATCTTTGACGCCGCAACTTGGCAGTGTTTGCCATGTCTTTTGCGGAGCGTAAACCGGGCAGGGCGCGCCGTTTCTCAAGCCCCATGCGTGATCCGGATGTGCATGAGTAAGAACAATTGCCGTGGGACGCAGTCGCTCGAATTTTCCGAGCCAATCGAGTCCGCAATCGATCATTACCCTCGTGCTGCGATACGACACCAGCAGCGAGCTGTGCATGCGATGTCGTCGCGTCCGCGCCTCGATCTCACCGCGCGTGCCAAGAAAGACGAGCTTCATTCAGCACGAACGAATCGTTTCCGACCTTCCTGCCGTCAATTTGCTTGTAATTTTGAAAAGGGAACCGGCGGGGGCGCTTAGGAAAGCGCTCCTTGACCTCAAATGTCGAGAATCGCCGCAGCTTTCCATCCGCTTTCGGTTTTCTCGACGCGGAAATCGTGGAGTGTGATCGCTTTGACGTCGGCGCGTTGTTGATGACGCCCGGCGTCCAACAGCTCGCCCGCGGTTGTCGCCTTCAAAGAGTAGGCCCTTTCTTTTTCCTCGATCCGCATTTCACGAACGCGCAGCAACAGGCGCTCGGCGTCTTTGAAATAGATAAGTTCCTGCAAAAAATCGAATAGCAGCATGTCGATCTCGTCGTTCTTCAACTCGATGCGCCGGGTCTCGCGCGGCTCGATTGTATCGAGATCCTCGATCATGACGTTCATCGTCGCGTCGGCGGAGGACGTGAATAATTCCGGTAGATCGCGCCCAGTTGCTTCAAATGCGATGTCAGCCGTGCCGATGTCTTCGAGGTAATGGTAAGGCATCTGAGGATCAAATGACGAATGCCGAATGTCGAATGTCGAAGGAATGTCGAAATCCAAATGACGATCGGTGCGCTGCGCTTTCTGGCTTTTGATCATTCGTCATTCGTGCTTTGTCATTTATCAGTTGGCAGTGCACAGTCTTGTAGCGCGCCGAAGATCCCTGATTTTTCCGCGCCGATTTTTTTCCCGATGAAAACGAGTTGAGTCTTATCAGCTTCGAAGTGCTCCAGATCCCAGCGTCCGGCAACGAAGTTGAAGAGCTGCGAAGAGCCTTCGAAACGGACAAAGCCTTTCGCCCGATACACGCTCTCGGGCAGGCCGTCCGCGAAGTGTTCAAAGCAATCGTGAGAAAAAGTTTTGTCGGATGTGAATGTGAACGACTCGAATTCGGGGTGATGTTTATGCTCAGGCGGCATCACCTTTCTCTCGCGCCCGATCCCGAACAATAACTCGGGGTCGGTCCGGCAGCGCTCGGTCCGAACGATCGCCGCGGTCGGATTAATTTCGCGCAATTTCGCTTCGAGCGATTCGATCTGCCCTGGCTCGATTAGATCGATTTTGTTCAAAAGAAAAATGTCCGCACCTTCGATCTGCAGCCGTGTGGTGTGGCCAAGGTCGGGGAAGCGAAGGAGCATGTCGGCGTCGATTACTGAAACGACGCCGTCTAGCCGGCATTGCGGCAATGCCTCCTGAATGTTGAACACGAGCGCTTCGGGCTCGGCGAGCCCCGTGGTTTCGACAATGATGATTTCCGGTTCGACTCGCGTGATGATTTCATTCACCGCCGCTTCAAACTCGCCGAGCAATGAGCAGCAAACGCAGCCCCCGCCGAGCTCGGCGATACGCACGTTTTTGCCCTCGATCACTTTGGTGTCGATAGCGATCTCGCCGAATTCGTTCATCACGATCGCGATCTTGGCGCGCGTCGCGAGGATATGCCGGAGTAGTGTGGTCTTGCCGCTGCCAAGCGGACCGGTGACGAGTGTGATTGGAGTGCGGAGCATATTAAGAATGACGAAGGACGAATAACGAATTAATGACGAATGCGCCTGGCCCTTGCTTCGTCATTCGAATTTCGAAATTCCTTCGTCCTTCGTCATTCGGATTTCGTCATCAAATTCATCCCTTTACATTCCCGATCGGCGTGAACCGCGCGACTGGCTTGCTGATCCCGGCCAGCTCGGTCGCTTCGATCACTTCCTCAATGTCCTTGTACGCGGCCCCAGCTTCCTCGGCTAGGCCCGCCCATGATGTGCTGCGGATGTAAATGCCGCGCGCTTCCAATTCGCGCTGGAGCTGTTTGCCATGCCACAGTTTGCGCGCTTTGGTACGGCTCATTGTGCGGCCGCTGCCGTGCGCGGTGCTGAAAAATGTTTGCGCACCCGATGATGTGCCGACGAGTAGATAAGAGCCGGTCTCCATCGAGCCACCGATGATCACCGGTTGGCCGATGTCGCGGTAGCACGCGGCCACCTCCTCGTGGCCCGGCCCGAACGCGCGCGTTGCTCCTTTGCGATGCACGAGCAGAGTGCGCTCTTTTCCGTCGACAGTGTGTTTCTCGAGCTTCGCCGTATTATGCGCAACGTCGTAGATCATGCGCATTCCGAGATCTTCGGCGCTGCGTCCGAAAACTTCGGCGAAACTCTCGCGGATGCGGTGAAGGATCACCTGCCGATTCGCGAACGCCATGTTCAGCCCGCACTTCATCGCGGCGAAATAATCGCGGCCTTCGGGCGACTCAAATGGCGCGCACGCCAGTTCGCGATCGAGGACTTTGATGCCGTATTTACTCTCCATCACTTTCAAAAAGACCTGGAGATAATCGGTGGCGACCTGGTGTCCGAAGCCGCGGCTACCGCAGTGAAACATCACCACGACCTGGTTCGGAATCGTGATTCCGAACTTTGCCGCGAGCTCCTTGTCGCAGACGTCCTCGGGGCGCGCGATCTGCACTTCGAGGTAGTGATTGCCCGAGCCAAGCGTGCCGACTTGGTTGTAGCCGCGATCAACCGCGCGGTCGCTGATTTTCGATGCGTCCGCGCCTGCGATACAACCGTTTTCCTCGATGAGCTCGATGTCTCCGTCCCAGCCGTAGCCGTGCTCGACGCACCAGCGCGCGCCTTGTTGGACGACTTCGCGAAAGTCGTCGCGCGAGATCTTCAAGAAACCGTGACTGCCGACGCCCGCTGGCACGCGCTGGAAAAGAAGATCGATGATTTCTTTCAAATGCGGCTGCACGTCGTCGACCGTGAGATTGGTGATGACCAGGCGCATGCCGCAGTTGATGTCGAATCCGATGCCGCCGGGCGAGATCACGCCGCCCTCGTGCACGTCCATCGCCGCAACGCCACCAATTGGAAAGCCATAGCCGCTGTGGCCGTCCGGCATGCAGAGTGCATGACGGGTAATGCCGGGCAACGTGGCGACGTTGCTGATCTGCTGGTAAACAGCTTCGTCCATTTCGCGCACCAGCTTTTCTGTCGCAATGATGCGCGCCGGCACGCGCATGCCCTGCTTGTGCGTCACGGGCAATTCCCAAACAGTGTCCGAAACCTTCCGTAGGTTGTCGATGATGGCCATGTCAATCAGATACAAGATAAATCGTTTTCAACCACCTCGCGCACGATTTGAAAGATAGCAGTTGGCGGTCCCGCGTGATCAAATTCCTCCGCGGCTGGAATGTCACGGCCATTCAAGCATGATGCTCTTATCTTTATTCAGTCGCGTGCGTGTGCCGAATGGCGCGCCAAGCTCATTCAGGAGACCGCTTAACGATGCGGCATCGGCACCGAGGGCCCGCTCTAGCCGGAAGCGCCGCATCTTCATGGGAACGAGTCGGGCTGACCCAAGCTGACCGGTCCGCGAATCCAGCTCGACAAAGTACATCAGCGCCAGATCACCGCGAAACTCTTCGTAGCCACTGATCCCTTCGTAATCGGTTACAAAATCCCCGCAGCCATAGAGAATCAGGCGACCTTTGAAAACTTCGATCGCTTTGATGTGATGCGAGGAGTGGCCGTGAACGAGAGCAACCCCTTCTTCGACCAAGCGATGAGCAAACGCGATTTGTTTAGATGGGATCTCATAACCCCAGTTACTGCCCCAGTGGATTGAGGCAATGAGGAGATCGCCTGGCTGTTGATGATGCCGGATCTGCTCCGCAATTCGTGCGGCAGTCGCGTCCGAAAGATCGTCCAACAAATTCACTCCCGCGCGAGAAGATGTGGCCCTCCACTCGCGTGGAATGCCGCAGGTTGTTGATCCAAATGAGAAGAGAAGTACGCGCGGTTTGCCCTCAACATTCACGACGGCTGGAGCAGTTGCTTCTTCCGCATTATTTCCTGCGCCCGAGTGCGCGATCCCCACAGCGTCCAAACTCCGCAACGTCTCGGACAGTCCCGCGTATCCCCAGTCTAAAACGTGGTTGTTGGCGAGAGCGCAAGCGCTAAGTCGAGCGACCGAGAGGCAACCGATGTTTAGCGGATGCATGCGGTAATGAATTCCCTTGTCGGGCCAGGGCGTTTCCTCCGATGTGATGGCAGTCTCCAGGTTTATGATTCTGAGATCGACCGAGGCCCGTTCCAGTTCTTGCAACGCATCGCCCCAGATGTAATCGACGCTCAACGGACGCGGTATCGGGCCGTTGACCTTCTCCGCCAGATAGACATATTCGCGCGCATCGCGCACATACGGCTCGTACAACACCGGTTTCACCGGATGCGGCAGCGCCTGGTCAATACCGCGTCCCGTCATCACGTCGCCGCACAGAAAAAGGCGCATATTTTAAAAGTAAGCTCCAAAGCCCAAGCTCCCAAGGAGTGAACGGCTACCCAGCCGTCAATTTAGAATCGACGGCTACCCAAGCCATCGTTCCTTGAAATGCTCACAGAGTCATCCTCATTCCGTCATAGGCAATGCGTACCTCAACACCGCGTTCGGCGACGATGGCGTGAAGCTTCGCGGATATTTTGCCTGGATCGCCGGTGACAATTTCCGATCCGCAATGGGTGATGATCGCGCGCGGAACGCCTTCTTTTGGGACCACGTGAGTTGCGTCCGCACCGGCGAGTGGCCGATCAGCGCTTTGCCGCGCTTGCGAATGAACGAGCGCGTTACAGTGGCGCCATCGCCAATGTAAAGTTGTGCGCCGTCCAATGCAGCCTTCCGGTCATGGATGAAAATTAGGTCTGGCGCGTAGAAGATCCCAACGCGCCCAGCGCTCACGCGATACCCGACCGCCGGCGAAAGAATGGAATGTTCGACCGGGAACGCTTCGAATGTGATCCCACAAATCTTTGTGGGCGTCCGCTCGTCGATGACGTGGCGATCTGTGATCGGGTAATACTGTAATTCCTGCCACGTCTTTTGCGGCGCATACACCGGACAAGGCGCGCCGCGTTTCAATCCCCACGCGTAATCGGGATGCGCGTGCGTGAGTACGATCGCGCTGGGATCCACGCGTTTCAGTTTCCCCAGCCAATCAAGACCGGAATCGATCATCGCGCGCGCCGCGGTAGGACGCCAGTAAGGATGTGTGCATCCGGTGTCGTCGCGTCCGCGCCTCGATCTCGCCGCGCGTACCGAGGAACGTAGACTCGAACGCTGCCTTCGTGTCGCCGCCGACCTCGCTGATTCTTACTTTGGGTTTTCTAGGTCGTCAGGTTCATTGCGACACCCTAGAGCGATTTTGCGACTCTTGTAGCCACCGGCCTGCGGCCGGTCCACACTCCGCACTGGATTCAGACCTAGCGGGACGGCCCGCAGGGCCGTGGCGACAGCAAAAGCTTTTGTTGCCAACGGCGCATGCGATTTATCGACTAATCGCGAATCTCATATGATGGAGCGGAGCAATCGTTCCCCACGGATTACACACGTTTCTTGGGGAAAACTGGAAGTCGAGGGGAGAGCCGAGCCTTACAAAGACGCAAAACTTTTCCCCGGCGGTTCGCGCGAATGGAACTGGCGCGAGACACAAACGAGTCACAAACCCGGTATTCAAATTGCCGATGTGCAGGAATTGCTGGACCACGGCGCGAAAATCGTCGTCCTGTCGCGCGGAATGGCAGAGTGTCTTCACGTTCCGCGTGAAACGCTCGAGTTTCTAGAGCAGCGGCAAATCGCTGTGCATGTATTACCGACGCAACACGCTGTGGCACTATACAACAAGCTCGCGCAAACCGACGCGGTTGGCGGTCTGTTCCACACGACGTGTTAAGCAGATTCGTGGCTTTTGATAGGGCGCGCCACTCCTGTGCGCGTCGTCTTCATTTTCCCAAGACGGCATGCCGAGAACTGCCCGCTCTGGCAGCGCGCATCCCAGTAACGTGTTATCACATCCCACCGCGTAGCCGAGACATTACCCATGCGTTGATCCGAGCTGGACGGAGACCGGCAGTCTTGGGACTCCAAGCCTTTCTCACATGGCGACGCCGCTGCCCTCAGGCAAGATGCTGGTGGTGGGAGGATACAATCTCGGCGAGCCTTTCTCGAGCAGCGCGGTACTGTATAATCCGGCCACCGATTGAATTCTCCCGAAGAGTTACAGCGAGAATGACGGAATAGAACCGTCCTACTTCCCGTTCCTTTCCGTCCTTGACACCTTTCATGCCTTTCGTTGGAATTGCCGACGCGCTTAGGCGATTCAGGTAACCGCGGAATTTTCTCGACAGGCGGACAAAGTTTCGCTCATGCTCCGTTCCCGAGTGGAGGAATAGCGTGAACAAAACGAAACAAAACTTCCTTTCAGCGTCACCGGGTATTTTCGTTAGGCGAGTGACGATCTTTCCCTTGCTTCTGCTTAACGCCATCCTCTTGCAGCCCGGCGTCGCGCTTTCTTCTCCGCCCGAATATCTCGAGCCCAAAGCGGGTAGTTGGACTCTCACGGGCAGCCTGGGCACCGCACGCGAATCGCACACGGCGACGCTGCTGCCCTCAGGGAAGGTGCTGGTGGTGGGCGGATACAATACCAGTGGTTTCGTGAGCAGCGCCGAACTGTATGATCCGGCGGCCGGGACGTGGACGGCGACCGGCAGCCTACACACCGCACGCTATTTTCACAGCGCGACGCTGCTGCCTTCCGGGAAGGTGCTGGTGGTGGGCGGATTCGGTGGCGTTGGCTTCACTGGCACCTACTTGAAAAGCGCGGAACTGTACGATCCGGCGCTCGGAAGCTGGACAGCCACCGGCAGCCTCGTCTTCGAACGTGCGTATCACACTGCGACGCCGTTGGCCTCAGGGAAGGTGCTGGTCGCGGGCGGGCAGCGTGGTAATAGTAGCTTGAGGAGCGTGGAATTGTATGATCCGGAGACTGGGACGTGGACGTCGACCGGCGGCCTACGCACGGGACGCTACCACCACACTGCGACGCTGCTGGCCTCAGGCGAGGTGCTCGTGGCGGGCGGATTTGGTAGATTTGGTAATAGGAATTCCGTAACAAGGAGCGCGGAACTGTATGATCCGGCTACGGGATGGTGGACGGCAACCGGCAGGCTCGGCACCCCCCGCACCGAACACACCGCGACGCTGCTGCCCTCAGGCAAGGTACTGGTGGCGGGAGGAGAGGCTCCCGGTACGATTTACTTGAGCAGCGCGGAACTGTATGATCCGGGTACGGGCATATGGACGCCGACCGGCAGCCTCGGCACCGCACGCCACCTTCACACGGCGACACTACTATCCTCAAACAACGTGCTGGTGGCGGGAGGACATAACGGTCCTTCCTTGAGCAGCGCGGAACTGTATGATCCGGCTGCGGGGACGTGGACGATGACCGGCAGCCTCGGGACCGCACGCTATTTTCACAGCGCGACGCTGCTGCCCTCAGGCAAGGTGCTGGTAACGGGGGGACTGAATAGCGGTGGTTACTTGAGTAGCGCCGAACTTTACGATCAAGGCCTCGGCTTTGATTCCAACAGGGAAGCTTTCACCAACGGCATCCCCAGCCAATCGCAGTTCGTAGTCGGCGCCACGCCAACGCCCACTCCAAATCCATAAAAAATAAACAGAACAGTTCTCTAGGCGCGGCGGCGCTGCAAATCACGTTACCCGTTGCAGTCATCTCGTTTTTGGCGGCATTGCTCACGCTCGCCGCGGTGCCTGTGCGAAACCAATTCGAGCAAAAGCAGGCTGGCGCGGGTAAGACTCTCCAGAGTACGCAGAGCCGCGGAGTTGTGGCAGAATCCGCCGCTGCTGAAGGACAACCAGATGCGCAGAAATGGGCGCGTGTCGAATTTTCCCCGAACCGAGAGCGCATCGGCGGACATGAAGTCGCCGGGTTCAGTGCGCGCCAGGCGCGGATGGCGCAGGCGGAAGAGCTGACGCCGCCCGCCGGGCTCAAGCCGGTGGAGCAGGAAGCGTGGCTGGCGATGGCGCGGCGGCAGGGAGAGAGCGGTGGCATGGGCTTGGCCAGCTTTTATCCGGCGCGTTACGGCGAGCCGTTCGTTGTGGAAAGCGAAGGGGTACGTGTGGCGGTGCGGCCCGTGGGCGGAACAGATGTGACGGCGCAGATCGGCAATGGCCAGGTGATCTATCGTAACGCCTATTCGGAGACCGACAGTGTGCATGTGGTGAGCGCCGGGCGCAGTGAAGAGTTTCTCTTTTTACAGGATGAATGTGCGCCGCGGGAATTCGCGTATGAGTTGAGCGAACTGAGCGCCGGGACGCGCGTGGAATTGGTGGACGGCGAGGTGCGCTTCACTAACAAATCGGGGCGCGGGGTCAAGATCGAAGCGCCCTGGTTAATCGAGGCGAACGGGGCGCTCCGGGCCGATGCGGTGCATTGGGAACTGGAGGCGGCGCAGACCGCAGCGGAGTCGCAACGGTTGCGTTTGGTGGTGGCGGAAGGGCTGCGCTATCCGGTGGTGATTGATCCGAGTTGGATGGTGACCGGCAGCATGGGCACAGCGCGTCACAGTCACACGGCGACGCTGTTGCCCTCAGGCAAGGTACTTGTGGCGGGTGGATTTAACGACAATGCCTTGAGCAGCGCGGAGCTCTATGATCCGGTGACCGGGACATGGATGGCGACCGGCGGCCTCGGCGCCGCACGCTACAATCACACTGCGACACTGCTGCCCTCAGGCAAGGTGCTTGTGGCGGGTGGATTTAACGATAGTGCCTTAAACAGCGCGGAGCTCTATGATCCGGCGTCAGGGACGTGGACGGCGACCGGCAGCCTGGGCACCGCACGCTTCGAGCACACGGCGACACTGCTGCCCTCAGGCAAGGTGCTGGTGGCGGGCGGATACAATTTGGGTTATCCGAGCAGCGCGGAACTGTATGATCCGGCGTCGGGGACGTGGACGGCGACCGGCAGCTTGGGCACCGCACGCCGCGCACACACGGCGACGCTGCTGACGTCAGGCAAAGTGCTGGTGGCGGGCGGATTTAAGGGTGGTAGCTTGAGCAGCGCGGAACTGTATGATCCGGCGTCGGGAACGTGGATGGCGACCGGCAGCCTGAACATCGCACGCGACAAGCACACCGCGACGCTGCTGCCCTTAGGCAAGGTACTGGTGGCCGGGGGAGGCGCTAGGAGCGTTGGCTTCAGCAGTGCGGAACTGTATGATCCGGCTGCGGGGACGTGGACGACGACCGGCAGCCTCGGCACCGCGCGCTACAATCACACTGCGACGCTGCTGCCCTCAGGCGGCGTGCTCGTGGCGGGAGGATACGATGGTGGTTCGCTGAGCAGCGCGGAACTATATGATCCGGCTGCGGGGTCGTGGACGGCGACCAGCAGCCTGAACTTCGCGCGCGACAAGCACACCGCGACGTTGCTGCCCTCAGGCCAAGTGCTGGTGGCGGGGGGAGTCCAAAGTGGTGTTGTGTTGAGCGGCGCGGAACTGTTTGCGTCAGCGCAGGGAAACTGGAGCGAGACGGGCAGCATGGCTACCGCACGCTACAATCACACCGCGACGTTGCTCCTATCGGGCCAGGTGCTGGTGGCGGGGGGATACAATGGTAGTTACTTAAGCAGCGCGGAACTGTATGATCCGGCCACGGGGACGTGGACGGAGACCGGCAGCCTCAGCACCGGACGCTCAAATCACACTGCGACGCTGCTGGCCTCAGGCAAGGTGCTGGTGGCGGGCGGGCAAGTTGATACCTTTGACATTTCCAGGAGTGCGGAACTGTATGATCCGGCTGCCGGGACATGGACGGAGACCGGCAGCCTCGCCCACCAACGTTACCGCTCCACTGCGACGCTGCTGCCCTCGGGTCAGGTGCTGGTGGCGGGAGGTTACAATGGGACCATTTACTTGAGGGGCGCGGAACTATATGACCCGGCCACAGGCACGTGGACGCAGACCAGCAGGATGCGCACCGCTCGTGGATTTCACACAGCTACGCTACTGTCCTCAGGTAAGGTGTTAGTGGCGGGCGGAGTCGACGCCAACTTCCAGGACTTGAACCGGGCGGAACTCTATGATCCGCGTTCGGGAATGTGGAGGGCGACGGGTAGCCTCGGCACCGCACGTGTCATTCACACAGCTACGCTGCTAGCTTCAGGCGAGGTGCTGGTGGCGGGCGGATTCAATGTGGCCGACGGTAATTTGAGGAGCGCGGAACTTTACGATCCGGCGACCCGGACGTGGAGGGCGACCGGCAGCCTCGCCATCGCACGCTCAAGTCACACGGCGACGCTACTGCCCTCAGGCAAGGTTCTTGTTGCGGGAGGATCCAATAGCAGGGTTACCTTGAGCAGCGGCGAACTGTATGATCCGCTTGCCGGGACTTGGACGGTGACCAGCAGCATGAGTAACGCACGCACAGATCACACCGCCACCCTGCTGCCTTCAGGCAAGGTGCTTGTGACCGGGGGACAGAATAGCAGTGGCATTTTGAGCAGCGCGGAATTGTTTGATGAAAGCCTCGGGCTTTGATTCTAACTGGCAACCTTAGTTACTATGGTATCGCCCTCTGTCCTGCAAAGTGGTAGCCTTCCGGCTCACGCTTCAAAGGCATCTCGGAAGCTTCGGGCGGTAACGGCGACCAGAACTCTTCGTCCAACTATCCGCTGGTCCAACTGCTAAGCCTCGCGAACAAGCAGAGGCTTTTCTTGCTCGTGAATGCGATGACAGGCTGGTCTGACACCTCTTTTACTTCCACGCCGATCACTCTGATGACGACCTTCGAGCGGTTTCCCCATTGGGCCCGGCTGGTGACCGTCTTCACCAACGGCATCCCCAGCGAATCGCAGTTCGTAGTCGGCGCAAGGCCAACGCCAACTCCGATACCCTGATCAGCCCGACGGGGCCTTCATCGACGGAAACGCCGACGCGACGTCGCAATCAATCATCACGGCGGCGCCGCGAGATGAGACCAGCAGCGAGCTACGTAGTGGATGTCGCCGCGTCCGCGTCTCGGTCTCCCCGCGCGTCCCAAGGAAGGTGAGTTTCATCGACGGACTGGTCCGGAAAATCTACCAGCGCTAGCGCCCGCCACGCTATGGCTTCCGTTCCTAATTCGGAATCCGGTTCGCTTTTGTTAGAAATCAGTTATTGCCTTTTATGAAGCTGATGTCGCCACTTCGCTCTACCCGCGCGATTCGTATTTTCGAAATGTCCTCGGTTTTGGCGTTGAGACGCAGATCTTCTTCAAGGTCGTGTTTCGAAACATGATTTCGCCGCAGGGCCTTCCAATTCACGTTTCCATTTTCGACAATTACGTCGGGCTGACCTTTGATCAGCATGCCGAAAGCGTGCCAGCGACAACCGATTGATCCGAAAACCCGGTGTACAAACACCAAAACAAATGCGCCCCCGAGCGTAGGGAAAAAAGCTGTGTTTCCGTTGACCGCGCGCGCCAGGGCCGATGCAAGTACGACGAGGAGGACTGCATCAAATGCGGTTTTCTCCGCGAGGGAGCGCTTGGTCCCCAGCCGAATCATAACCAGCGCAGCAACCATGACGATGACTCCACGCAAGGAGATTTGAATAAACGTTAGATTTTTCGGTTCGGCCGCGAGACCCAGCAGCGATTCTAAGAAATCCCAAAGTGTGTTCATAATCCCTTTCTATGTGAGTCGGAGGGTTACCCGCAACCGCGGAGTAAAAGAATCACCAAAACCACGATGCAGATTCCCAGAAGCCAAAGAAAGATGGATGCTATCAGGTCCGAGCGTTTCAATTTCCGTTTCGACTGCATACGAATTTTTTCGATCCGAATCCGGAAGCACCAAAAGTTCCTGCGCTACGTTGCGGGCGCAATCCTCCGTCGCGGAAGAACCTCTGTTCCTCCGCTTCTCGATTACGAGCACTCACTCCTCCGCACGGGCCTCGGTCGCCGGCCGCTCAGATGGGATTTCCTTCAAGTCGCCTTCTTGGCGGCATCGCGCAGATTTTTGATCCGATCATGCGTGCTTTTGATCTCGCTGTACTGACGCGAAACGATATCGAGCACAGGCGAAGGAAGGTCATTACGCATCGCCTTTTCGAACTCTTGCACAGCCGAGTCTTCACCACGCTCACACTCGGCAAGGATTGCGCTCTCCTCTTTGCTGGTGATGGCGGATTTTAAGTTGATCCAACCGCGGTGCATTGCACCGGCGACGCTTCCGCCTGTCTCCGGCTCGGCTTCGCCAATGCTTCTGGCCTGCGTCTGCAGCTCGGTCGCAAAGCGGGATCGCTGTTGCGAATATTCGGTGAAAAGCGAATTGAGCTGCGGATCGCTTACCGCATCTGCCGCTTCCTTGAAGCCTTTCTGCCCATCCTTAAGGGTCTCGATCAGTTCATTGATTGTTGAGATAATTTCTTTTTGGTCTGCCATATAACTTTAAATCGCGCGTCGTTGGCGGCTGGATTGGAGAATTTTTCTCCCCGCGAAAACTTCAACCGGTCTAGCGGGCATCGCCTTTCGGGAACATGACCCGCTGCGGTTCGGCATTGAGAGCAGCGAGCAATTTTGGAATCAAGCGTGTTTTGACGGAGCCGGCTTCACGCGGCGACACGACATAACGTACAATCGCATCGATCCAGGTTACTTCATCGACGCGAAATATGACTCGGGGATGCGACCGAACTTCGAGTTCGTCAACTGGCGTGCGAGCCAGTAGTTGCCGAAAGACTTCGACGCGTTTCATCATTTCTTCGCCGAGCTCTTTCTCGACAATCTGCTGCATCGTGTCGGCCACAAATTTCAAGTCGCTCTGATAGGCGATCTGAAATTTGATTTCGTTCCAAATATAAGGAAACAGCGGCCAGGAGTAATTCCATACTATCTCATCCAGCACTTTTTCGTTAGGAAATTTGATTAGACGGCCGCTCGGATGATCGCCGGAGATGTATTGCCCACCGAATTCCCACAACGTCGTATCCAAGTAACCGACATCGATGACGTCGCCGGTCGCGTCGCCTATCTTGATGCGATCACCAACGCGATAGGGCTGGCGAACCAGGATGTATATCCAGGCAATGAAACTTTTCAGCGGCGTTTGTACAGCCAGCCCGATGATGATTGATCCGACGCCGAGCGCAGCAAGCCCGGCATACCAATTGACAAAAATTATCGATACAACAACGAGCACGATAAGGAGGGCAACAATCAGGTGGACCACTCGCTGTAGCGTGAAACGAGTGGAAGCATCTTCGATGCGACCGAGCGCATACACGGAAGCAGCTTTTGCAATCGCGAGCACGATCACGATCACTGCTACGCCGCGCAGAATTCGCCGAAGGAGATCAACCATCGGTTGCGGCAGCGGAACCAGTTTTGCGCCCAGCAGAAAAAAGAGCACAACGCAACCGGCAAGAATAAGACTGTATGCAACAAACCAGAATTTATCTCTTCCGCGTGCTTTAATCCTTTCGCGGGGTTTTTCGCCAGTGGCGCGCTGAAGCTCTTTGCGAACTTCAGGCTTTTCTGAGATTGCTTCAGCGGTCTCAGGCATCACTATTGATTCGCAAGAACGGCTCGAACTGATTGCCGGCCCGAGCGACGATCCGTGGTCGCCAGAAAATTATCCGAGCGCAAAGTTCGGGAGCCGAAACGGCTAAATTTGTTTCCGGGCGCGAAATAATCTGGAATGACAACAATTCCATTTTGGATCGACAGCGCGCCGATCAAACAATTTCCGGCGCTTCGAAAAAACATAAATGTCGATGTCCTTGTGGTCGGTGCGGGCATTACCGGCATCACTACCGCGTATCTGTTGAAGAAAGCCGGATTAACCGTAGCCCTGATCGAGCGCGAACGCGTGGCCTCAATCGACACTGGCCACACAACCGCTCACCTCACGTTTGTCACAGATGTCGGGCTGCATGAATTGGCAGGCAACTTTGGCAATGATCACGCGCAGGCCGCATGGGACGCGGGCGCAGCAGCGATCGACGAGATAGAAAGAATTGTCCAGGAAGAAGAAATCCAGTGTGAATTTACCCGCGCACCAGGCTACCTCCATGCCTGCGTAAATGGTTTTTCCGAAGAAGAGATTTCTTCGCTCAAAAAAGAAGCCAGACTCGCTGCAAAACTTGGGTTCGGCGCGACTTATCTGGAGCGCGTTCCGTACTTCAGTGTGCCGGGTATGCGTTTCCCCAATCAGGCAAAGTTTCACCCGAGGAAATATCTTCGATCACTGGTCATGCAACTTTCAGATAACGGTTCGCACGTTTTTGAGAAAAGCGCCGTGACGGAGTTCGATGCGGAAAAACGCCGCGCAAAAGTGAATGGTCATTGGATCGGTTTTGATCGGTTGGTCATGGCGACAAATAATCCGCTCGTTGGTCTGGCCAGCATTACCAGCGCGACACTGTTACAGACGAAGCTTTCCCTTTACACGAGTTACGCGATCGGCGCCCGCGTCCCTTCGGAAACTATTCCAGAAGCGATGTTCTGGGACACGCGGGACCCTTATGACTATCTGCGCCTGGACCGACATCCCGGCTTCGACTACGTCGTTTACGGCGGGGAAGATCATAAAACCGGCCAAGAAAGGAAGACGCAAAAGGCTTATGCTCGATTAGTGGCGAGATTGGAAAAGATCATCCCCGGCGCACAAGTTGATCATCGCTGGTCAGGCCAGATCATCTCTACTCCTGATGGATTGCCTTACATCGGTGAGAACGCCGAACACCAGTTCATCGCTACCGGGTTTTGCGGGAACGGGATCACATTCGGAACGATCTCCGCGATGATGGCGCTGGATTGGGCCACGGGACGGAAAAATCCGTGGAGCGACCTGTTTGCCGTTGATCGGAAAAAGATTAAAGGCGCAACGTGGAATTATCTCCGGGAGAACAAGGACTATCCCTACTACATGATCAAAGATCGGATCGCACGTCCTGAATCCGATTCCGTTCGCAAGTTAAGCCGTGGCGAGGGAATGATCATCGGTTCGCGCACGAAAAAGATCGCCGCGTTCCGGGATCGAAATGGCAAAGTGCACAAACTCTCGCCTGTTTGCCCGCACCTCGGCTGTCATGTCAGCTGGAACTCTGCCGAATCCACCTGGGATTGCCCGTGTCACGGCTCGCGTTTCAAGCCTGGCGGCGAAGTGATTGCCGGACCCGCCGAAGCGGCGTTGAGCCCCTTGTAGTCTGTAACGCTATTCGATCCCGTGAAAGAATTAGATTCGTACTTAAACGATCATCTCGCCGGCGCAGTCGGCGCACTCGAACTGATTGCTCACTGGGCCAAGCTGTTCCAAGGCAAACCACTTGGCGCATTCTTCAACGATCTCGAATCGGAGGTCAAGGCGGATCAAGACACGTTGCGCGATCTGATGCGTAGCCTCGGCGTCGAAGAAAGCAAGGTGCGTCAGGCGGGTGCATGGGCGGCGGAAAAACTCGGCTTTGCGCGATTCGTGATTGCGGGCGACGAGCCCGGCGGCTTGGGATTGGTGCTTGCCTTGGAAGGGTTGATCATGGGAATCATGGGGAAACAACTTTTGTGGCGCGCATTGGACGCGGCGAATTTGCCGAAGGCTGAAGGATTCGGCTTCAAAGAGTTGCAGCGCCGCGCAGAAGAACAAATCGCGCGAATCGAAACCGAACGGATCCGGGCAGCCCAGCAAGCGTTTCCTAATCCAGTTAGTTAAATCGGTGTTCGCGATGCCCGCTCCCTCGGCTATGCATCCATCGGTCTTCACCACATCCAAAATCGCGCTGGACGACGAAATAATTCCCGAAAGGAGATACCATGGGCACAATTCTGTTAATTATCCTAATCCTCCTATTGATTGGGGCGCTACCAGCCTGGCCCTACAGTTCGGGCTGGGGATATTGGCCAAGTGGAGGTCTAGGTTTAATTCTTTTGATTTTAATCATCCTCGCGTTGACAGGACATATTTGAGCGAAGGTCAGGACAGTGTTTGATGCTCTGAAAGATGCCGAACTTCGCGACATCCAAAAGAGCCTTCGGCAGCGAAATTATTGAAAACTAATTGATTATGCCGGAAGAAGAACCAATCGAACGGGCGCGCGAAGACGAACGCGAAGGCAAATCGCCTTCCACACAGGCGGGCGAATTCGTGCGCGAGGAAATGGAGCACATACGGGAAGGCGAACACGGCGCACGCTCGCCCGAGCAGGCCATAGCCATTGGTCTCTCGAAAGCGCGGAGGGCGGGCGTAAAATTGCCCCCACCCAAGCGCGGCAAGGCGCGAACTAAACGCCAAGCCAAGCGCGATCTCGCCAAAGGCCGCCGTCCCAGAAAAAAACCGTCTCGAACACGGTCACGTGCGGTACGCGGTGCACTCAAACGCGAGAGCCGCGGGTCTGCATCGCGGCGAGCGCTATCGCAACAGGCCAAACGCGCTGCACGTCGGCGTTCGGCCGCTTCACGCTCCGCCGCTGCAAAGAAGGCCGCAGGAACGCGCAGACGCCGTCGACGCTAGGGATGCCCAGGGAAAAGAAGCTTCAGCCCGCGCAGCATCAAGAGCGGCAGCCCGGCCGGGAATACAAGATGAAGCCGCGGCCGAAGGCGGTGGACGAAAATCGGCGCGGCAGCGGAAAACTGCGAGATAAAGTTGCCATCATTACTGGTGGTGATAGCGGAATTGGTCGCGCGGTTGCGATCGCATTTGCCAAAGAAGGCGCAAATGTGGCGGTCGTCTATTTGGAGGAGCACAAGGATGCGAAAGAAACCCAGCGACTCGTAGAAAAGGAGGGATGCAAATGCCTGCTCATTGATGGCGATGTCGGCGACGAGGAATTTTGCAGGAAGGCCGTCGCACAGACTAAGCAACGGTTCGGCGGAATCGACATTTTGGTCAATAATGCAGCGGAGCAACATCTGCAGGATTCAATCGAGAAAATTACTGGGCGTCAGCTCGAGCGAACGTTTCGGACGAACATTTTTTCCTTCTTCTTCATGACGAAGGCTGCCATGAAGCATTTGAACAAAGGCGCTACGATTATTAACACCACTTCGGTGACGGCCTACAAAGGCAGCCCGAAGTTGCTTGATTATTCATCCACGAAAGGAGCAATCGTTTCCTTTACTCGGTCTCTTTCCGAGGCCCTGGCTAAGAAGGGCATTCGGGTAAACGGCGTCGCGCCGGGCCCGATTTGGACCCCGCTTATCCCGTCGTCATTTGAGAAGGAAGATGTGGCGACATTTGGGTCAGATGTTCCGCTTGAGCGCCCCGGCCAGCCCGAGGAGATCGCTCCGAGTTATATCTTTCTCGCTTCCGAAGATTCGTCCTACATGACCGGACAGATTTTGCATCCGAATGGCGGGACGATCGTGAATGGATAGCACTTAAGCGAAGCGTTAGACCGAATCTGGCGCGGTCGAAAACGAGTGCCTGGCCTGTTCGAGCCGGCAAAGTAAATCCACTCGCGGTCTCGGGTGCGATTCCCTAACAGCAAAAGTGGAGGTAGTTCTATGGCGCGAGGAAGCAAGAAAAAATATACGTCGAAACAAAAACGCAGGGCATCGAAGATTGAACGCGGCTATAAAAAACGCGGTGTGAGCAGCAAGGAAGCGGAGCGGCGCGCGTGGGCGACGGTAAACAAAGAGAGTCGAGGCGGAAAGAA